>NZ_JBFOHL010000010.1:0-204279 GCF_040812275.1 Rhodanobacter geophilus
GCCCAACGGGTCGCGCACTCACCGCTCAACGGCCTCGTTTTACGAGTGATCCAACTATTTTTCCGTCCGAACGTGGATTCAAGAGCGAACGTATGGACGTCCGTTTCATGTTGAATAGATCAGAGCATCCCTAAAGACAGTGGCGTAATTTATGCGGAGTCAGCCAGATTCGACGATTCCATGGCCGATTGCGGCAAGCCAGGGCTTTTCCAAATAGTTGGCCGCAAAGCAAATTTCAACGTGTTTGTAAAGCATGCTGGAAACAGCACACAGGTTAGTGTCAATACTGATTTTTCAGAGACACGGCGTTTTGAAAATAATGTGACAACCGTTCAGTGCAATTCCTACGGCACACTGGAAAATCTAGTGCTCAATTCCGTGTCCTCTGTAGGCGGCGCCTAACCACTCGTCCAAGCGGACGGCCCGTTCGGGCCGCCGCTTAACTCCAGCGCTATACCGCTGAGGCACCATGCACATCGATCTGATGCGTAAAAAGGAGAGCGCTTTCCCTCCCGTGGAAGCCCCTCTCGCGGTGCACTCGGCCCGCATATGGCATTGCAAGTACAAGTCGCTTGCCTTGTTGAGCACATTCGCGAATCTCGAGACACTTGTCGTCGCGACTTGGCCGGATGCCTCGTTCGATGCTCTGGCAGGTCTCAATCACCTTCGATATCTAAGCATCCTTCACTTTCCACATGCGTCTGACCTATCTCCACTAGGCGAGCTTCGTGGTTTAGCAACCCTACGGCTTTCTTCGTTGCCGAGCCGGGATGCTTCGGGGAAAACGCTCAATGTTCTATCGCTCGCCCCTATCGCAAAACTACCCAATTTGCAGCATCTTGAGTTGTTCGGTGTTTGCCCGCCTGACCGGCGCTTGCCGGTTGAGGTAGCCTCCAAAAATCTTAGCTCCGCGCGATTCTCAAAATATCCTCAGTCGGAGGTTCAGCGATTCCATGAAAGCACTGGCGCAACAAATGCCTATGCTCCCGAGCCGCCTTACGAGGCGGCATAGCTATTCGTCCAAGCGGACGCGCGTTCCGCGCGCCGCATAACTCCAGCGTCAAGGTGATGGAAAAATCGGCACTCATCGCAGCTCTCAGACGAAGGAGATTGCTTCTCCTCAAGGCGTACATCGTCCATGTGGGCTGCTTCATGTCCACCTGCGCGTTCGCGGCGACGGATTCGGTCCATGCCACGGTCGCTACCAGCCTGTGGCTGGTGTTGGTCACGATCCCGCCGGTGTTGCTTTATACGGCGCTGGTCGACAGATCGTGCCGTCGCCTTGATCCGGCGGCGCCTACCGTGGGGTGGCTGAAAATCACGCTGTTCACGGTCTTCCTTACGCCGATCGAATCCAGCTTGGTCCTTCCTGCAAAGAACCTGTGGGTTTCCGGCCGCATTCTTCGATCTTGCGAGTCGCCCCCGGCATCTCGTTCCAATGGACGCGCTGCGCGCACTGCCAGATTCGGGCGCCAGGCGCCACGCGCCACGGTCAACGGCACACGTCATGCACATCGAAACCCGGATTGACGATCTGTCCTCGCCTGCGATACAGGCCCTGGTCGCGGAGCATCTCGCCGGCATGCACAGCCATTCGCCGCCGGGCCATGTCCATGCGCTCGCGCTCGACAGCCTGCGGCAGCCCGGCGTCGCGTTCTGGTCTGCCTGGTGCGGCCAGGACCTCTGCGGTTGCGGTGCGCTGAAAGAGCTCGACAGCCCAAGCGGCGAGATCAAGTCGATGCGGACGCGGCCTGCCTTTCTCCGCAAAGGCGTCGGCCAGGCGATCCTCGATGAAATCCTGCGCACGGCGCGCGACAGAAAGTACGGGCGCCTGTACCTTGAAACCGGAACAGGCCCGGCATTCACGGCCGCCCACTCGCTGTACCTGCGCAACGGGTTCGACTGGTGCGGCCCGTTCGGCAACTACGCGGCCACCGACTTCAACGTCTTCATGGAAAAGGTCCTGTAGGGGCGCCGCCGCCCCACTCTTTCCGGCAGGCGCCCGGCGCGCTGCTGAATCCGGGCTACGCCGCGGTCCCGCCCACCGTCATCGCGTCGATCTTCAGCGTGGGCTGGCCCACGCCCACCGGCACGCTCTGGCCGTCCTTGCCGCACACGCCCACGCCCTCGTCCAGCTTCATGTCGTTGCCGATCATGGAGACGCGGGTGAGCACGTCGGGGCCGCTGCCGATCAGGGTGGCGCCCTTCACCGGGGCGGTGATCCTGCCGTCCTCGATCAGGTAGGCCTCGCTGGCGGAGAACACGAACTTGCCGTTGGTGATGTCCACCTGGCCGCCGCCGAAGTTCGGCGCGTACAGGCCCTTCTTCACCGAGCGGATGATTTCGTCGGGATCGTGGCTGCCGCTGCGCATGTAGGTGTTGGTCATGCGCGGCATCGGCAGCGCGGTGAAGGATTCGCGGCGGCCGTTGCCGGTGGGCGCCATGCCCATCAGGCGCGCGTTGAGCTTGTCCTGCATGTAGCCCTTGAGGATGCCGTCCTCGATCAGCACGGTGCAGTTGGTCGGCGTGCCCTCGTCGTCCACGCTGAGCGAGCCGCGGCGGCCGGGCAGCGTGCCGTCGTCGACCACGGTGACGCCGGGCGCGGCCACGCGCTGGCCCAGCCGGCCGGCGAAGGCGGAGCTGCCCTTGCGGTTGAAGTCGCCTTCCAGGCCGTGGCCGATGGCCTCGTGCAGCAGCACGCCGGGCCAGCCGGGGCCGAGCACCACGGCCATCTGGCCGGCGGGCGCATCGACGGAATCGAGGTTCACCAGCGCCTGGCGCACCGCCTCGTCGGCGAAGGCCAGCGCGCGGCCGTTCTCGATCAGTTCGCGGTAGCCGTAGCGGCCGCCGCCGCCGGCGTAGCCCTGCTCGCGGCGGCCGTTGGCCTCGGCGATCACCTGCACGTTGAGGCGCACCAGCGGACGCACGTCGGCGGCCAGCGTGCCGTCGGAGGCGGCGATCAGCACGGTGTCGATGGTGGCGGCCATGCTGACGATGACCTGGGTGATGCGCGGGTCGCGCGCGCGCGCATAGGCGTCCACCTCGCGCAGCAGGGCGATCTTGTCGGGGTTGGGCAGGCTCTCCACCGGGTCGATCGCGGGATACAGCTGCCGCGCGTTGCCCAGCGCCAGCGGCTGGCCGGCGCCGCGGCCGTCCTGGGCGATCGCGCGCGCGGCCTTCGAGGCTTCCAGCAGCTGCGGCAGCACGATCTCGTCGGAGTAGGCGAAGCCGGTCTTCTCGCCGGAGATCGCGCGCACGCCCACGCCCTGCTCGATGGAATGGCTGCCGTCCTTGACGATGCCCTCCTCCAGCGTCCACGACTCGCTGCGCGAATGCTGGAAGTACAGGTCGGCGGCGTCGATGGACGGCCCCATCAGCTGCGTGAACACGCGCTCGAGGTCGCCGGTGGCGAGTCCGCCGGGGGTCAGCAGCCGGCTCTGGGCCTGGGCGATCAGGGAATCCATGGGTCTTCGGTCGATGGCGATGGGAAGGGAGAGAATGGGGGCGCGGCGCGGGAAATCAAAGCCGCGGCGCTTGCACTGCTCCCCGCGTCCACGTGTGGGACAGAGGGCGGACGAGAGGATTCGGGCTTGCCGAGATGCGGATTCGAGCAAAAGCGCCCTCTCCCCGCCCCCTCTCCCGCAAGCGGGCGCGGGGCTTTGATCACGGCGACGATGACGACGCGGCAGGCAGCGACAGCGCATTGTCGCGCAGCGGTATCGTGATGGCCGGGCTGGACGACGGCGCGGCGGGCAGCAGCGGCGGCCGGGTGGCGGCGGGAGCGACGGGCACTTCGTGCTTCTCCACCAGGGTCATCACCGGTTTGTCCCAGCTGCCGGTGACGTGGTAGCGCGCGCCGACGGTCCTGTTGAGGCCGTGGCCCAGCAGGCCCTGCACGGCGAGGCCGGCGGCGGCGCCGACCGGGCCACCCACCACGGCGCCGATCACCGGCAGGCTGTTGCCGATGTGCGGCACCACCTGCACGTACTGGTCGTAGTCCTTGGCGCGCAGGCCGGTGCGGCCGGTGATGCCGATCTGGGCGGCCGGGCCCTTGATGACGAGGTTGTTCGTGGTGGCGCTGCCGTCGGCGAGGCGGAAATCGCCGTTGATCGAATCGAAACCCAGGCCCTTGCCGAACACGTCGCCGAAATCCAGGGTCAGCCGGCGCGGCAGTTCGGCCAGCGAGACCAGGCCGAACAGCCGCCCCACGCCCGGCGTCATTTCGGGGATGCGGCCGTCGTTGACGTGGATGCCCAGCGTGCCGGTGGCATTGGCGAGGCTGAAGGCGGATGGCGCCCCGGGCCAGCTGGCATCGAGCTGGTCCTGCGTCTTGCCGCCGTTGACCAGGCCGGTGTAGCCGAACGCGGTGAGCATCTTGCCGAGGTCGTCGGCGGCGAAGTTGATGCGCATGTGGGTGTGGCTGTCGGCGGGCGTGCCGTTCCAGTCGCCGCTGCCGGTGACCTGCACGCTGGGCGACAGCGCGCGCAGCTGGTCGATGTGCATGCCCTGCGCGGTGGGCCAGGTCTCCAGCCGCGCCTCGCCCAGCTTCGCGTCGCCGAAGCTCAGCTCGCCCACCCACAGGTGGAACGGCGGCAGCGAAGCGGGGTTGATGCCGGTGTTGGCGGGGTTTTCCTCCGGCTGGCTGGCGGCGGCCTTGCCGCCGGGCGCAGGCGGATTGCCCGGCCAGTGCAGGTGGGTGAGGCGCACGGTGATGCCGCGCTTGTCCAGCTCCCCGGTGGGCACGCTGAAGCGCCCCGCCATCGCCGGGCCGTTCACGTCCACCTGCAGGTTGTCGACCGCGGGCGTGGCCTGCAGGGTCATCGCGCCCAGCGGGCGGCCGAACCACTCGGCGTGATCGGTGCCCACGTCCACGCTTTCCAGCGTGGGGCCGCCACTCGTGTTGCTTGCATCGCTTGCATCGCTTGCATTGCCCGCGGCGCCGTGGCTGCCCGCGGTGAGCGCGATCGCCTGCTGCACCCAGCCGGTGACGTCCAGCTTCGCCGCATGGCCGCGGATGCGCAGCCCCTGCGCGGGCAGCTCGGCGGGCATCTGCGTGCCGAACGCCAGCGTGCCGGCCAGCGGCTTGCTGCCGTCGGCCAGGCGCAGGTGGCCGCGCGCCTGCTCGCCCAGCGCGAGCTGGAGGTCGGCGCCCCGCAGCGGCAGGGTCAGCGCGAGGTGCAGCGGCAGCGCCTCGTCGGCGGACTTCTTCAGCGGCACCGGCACGTCCAGCGCCATGCCGGCCAGGGTGGAATCCACGGTCAGGGTCTGCACCAGGGCGCCGCCGTTCGCCGGCTCGGTGAGGCTGAAGCCGATGTCGAAGGGGCTGCGCCCGCTGCCCAGCGGAGCCAGCCAGTCCAGCGAGGGATAGCCCTCGGTGAGGTCGGCCAGGCTGTAGTTGCCGCTGAGCTTCGCCGCCAGCACGGTGTTCGGGTCGCCGGTGGCGCCGGCGATCGCCAGATCCAGGGTGGCGGGCTGGCCGTGGAAGCTGCCGCTCAAGGGGCCGGCGTGGAAGTCGTGGCCGTTGAACGTGGCCGGGCCGCTGAGCCTGGCGAGCTGCAGGCTCCAGTCCGCATTGCTCGCGTCCACGTCCTTGAGCTGCGCGTTGCCCGCCAGCAGGAAGTTTTGCGGTGCGCCCAGCGGCAGCGAGAGGTGAAAGCTGAAGTCGCTGCTGCCGCCCAGCTTCAGATGGGCGAGCAGGTCGGCCTGCCTGCTGGCGACGGGACTCTTGACCATGAAGCTGTTCAAGTCGGCGCCGTTGCCGTGGCCGTCCACATTGAGGTCCAGCGTGCCGTCCGCGAACTCGGGGATCAGCGCCACCGCCTGGTCGATCTTCACGCCCAGCGAAGATCCACCGTCGGCCTGCACCAGCATGCCGCTGTCGATGAAGCTGGCGATGGCGTGGATGCCGGTGGCCTCGGGCCAGTCCGGCGCGTAGCGGAAGCCGAGGTCGCTGATCTCGGCGCGCGCCTCGAAGCGCCCCTCGTTGTGGTGGAACGGCCAGTCCTTGAGGTCGCCGCGCACCACCACGTCGCCGTGGTCGATGCGGCCGCCGACCAGCGCCCGGTCCAGCCATTGCACGGTGGCCGGCGGCATCGCGCTGATCGGCCAGAACAGCCTGGCGGCGGTGACGTCGGCGTGGTCCACGCTGGCATACAGGTCCAGGAACGGCGGGCCGCCGGCATCGTGCAGGGCTATCTCGCCGCGCAGCTGGCCGCCGTAGCCCTGGCCCTCGAAGTCCAGCGCGTCGATGCCCAGGTGCCAGTCGTCGCCCGCGTGCCAGAACGCCAGCGTGCCGGCCAGCTTCGACATCACGAACGGCTGGCGGAAGGCGTGCGGCGCGCGCACCGTGGCGGCCTGCGCGGGCAGTTCCAGCGACACCGCCTCGCCATCGCCGCGCAGGGTGCCGGCGAGGCCGTCCACGCCGGGCAGCTTGCCGGCCGGGTCGATGCCCAGCCCGCTGAACGTGGCGGCCAGCCGCTGCACGCCGCCGGCCCGGGTCCAGGCCAGCGCCACGCTGTCCAGCTTGCCGTGCGGGTGTCCCGCGCCCAGCCAGGTCGCCAGCGCGGGCGGCAGCCTGGGCGCCAGGCCCAGCCACGGCAGCAGCGGCGCCACTTGCAGGTCGCGCGCCGCCGCCTGCACGGACAGCTGCGGCGTGCCGGGCTGGTGCAGCCACACCGCGAGCGCGCCCTGGTCGTCGCCGGCCCAGCGCAGCTCGTAACCGTCGGCGCTGCGGCTGAGTTCGGCTTCGCCATGCAGCGCGGGCACGTCGACCGTGCCGTTCGCGCCGGCGACGCGCAAGCCGTCGAGGTCGAAGCGGGCGAGGCTGCGCACCACCCGGCCCTGCTTCCAGTCCAGCCACGCGGCCACGTTGCCGCGGCCGCCCTGCACCGCGTAACCGCCCAGGTCCACCCCGGCCAGCAGCGCCGCCAGGTCGAGCTGCTGGCCGGACAGCCACAGCCGCCCGCTGCTGCCGTCGTCGCGGAAACGTCCCGCGCCGCGCAGCACGCCCGGCGCGTCCGCGCGGCGCAGCAGCGCGCCCACGCGGATATGGCTGCCCTGCCGGCTCAGCCGCAGCTGGTCGGCGATCAGGCTGTAATGCTTGCCGGTGGCCTCGTCGGCGATGTTCAGCCGCAGGTTGTCCAGCCACAGCGCCACCGACAGGTGGGCGAAGCCCGGCTGCTGCTCGGAGCCGCCGCCGGTGCCGAGGCCGTTGACGTGCCAGCGGCCGTCCGCGTCGCGGCCGAGGTCCAGTTGCAGGCCGCGCGTGCGCAGGTTCACCAGGTGCCGCGAAGGCAACCAGCCGCCGAAATCCAGCCGCAGTTCGGACTCGGGGATCTCGATCGGCGCGCCCTTGCCGCCCGGCGGCACGCCCACGGTGACGTCGTGCAGCACGAACAGCGGGCCGGCGCCGGTCCACCGGCCTTCGAGCGAGGCGAAGCTCACCGGGCGCTGCAGCTTCGCGGACAGCTCGCGCGCCACCCATTCGGGATGCCGCGCCAGCAGCGGCAGCAGCAGCTGCGCCAGCGCCATCAGCACCGCCAGCGCGATCACCGCGATGCCGGCGATCCACCCCAGCGCGCGGGCACCGAGATGCAGCCGTCGCTGCCACCAGGCGTTCATTGTCGTGTGGCCGCGGTGCGAGCCGACTTACAGCAGAACCACATCAAACTGTTCCTGCGAATAATGTTCCTCGGCCTGGAAGCGTATGCTCTTGGAGATGAACTCCTCCAGTTCGGCCACCGCGGTGGACTCTTCCTCGAGGATGCGGCCGACCACGGCGGGGCTGGCCATCACCAGCAGCTTCTCGGCGTTGAACTGGCGCACCGCGCGGGTGATCTCGCGGAAGATCTCGTAGGTCACCGTCTCGGCGGTCTTCAGCGCGCCGCGCCCGCTGCAGGCCGGGCAGGGTTCGCACAGCTGGCGCTCCAGGCTCTCGGTGGTGCGCTTGCGGGTCATCTCGACCAGGCCCAGCGAGGACATCGGGTACACCGTGGTCTTGGCGTGGTCGCGCGCCAGTCCCTTGGCCAGCATGCGCAGCACCTGGCGCTTGTGCTCCTCGTCGACCATGTCGATGAAGTCGATGATGATGATGCCGCCGAGGTTGCGCAGCCTGAGCTGGCGCGCCGCCGCCTGCGCCGCCTCCAGGTTGGTGCGGTAGACGGTTTCCTCCAGGTTGCGCGTGCCGAGGTAGGCGCCGGTGTTGACGTCGATCGTGGTCATCGCCTCGGTCTGGTCCACCACCAGGTAGCCGCCCGACTTCAGCGGCACTTCCTTCTTCAGCGCGTGCTGGATCTCGTCCTCCACGCTGTACAGGTCGAAGATCGGCCGCTCGCCGTCGTAGTGCTCCACCCGGTCGTCCAGGCTGGGCATGAACTTGTGCACGAACTTCACCACCTTCTCGAAGGTCTCGCGCGAGTCCACGCGCACCTTCTCGATGTCGTCGGTGAGCATGTCGCGCAGGCTGCGCAGCGGCAGCGAGAGCTCCTCGTACACGCGCTCGCCGACGCGGACCTTGGCGATGTTCTCCTGCACCACGCGCCAGACCTTGCCGAGGTAGGTCACGTCGAAGGCCAGCGATTCCGCGCTCTGCCCTTCCGCGTTGGTGCGCACGATGTAGCCCAGCGGGTTCTCGCCGACCAGGCTGACCATCACCTCGCGCAGGCGGGTGCGCTCGGCCTCGTCCTCGATGCGCGCGGAAATGCCCATGGTGTGCGCATACGGCAGCAGCACCAGGTAGCGCGAGGGAATCGACAGGTGCGCCGACAGGCGCGCGCCCTTGCTGCCGATGGGATCCTTCACCACCTGCACCACGATCTCCTGGCCCTCGTGCACCAGTTCGCTGATCGACGGCGTATGGCCGTTGCCGTGGCCGTTGCCCTCGGTGCCTTCCGGCAGCGCCGGGCGCACGATGTCCGAGGCGTGCAGGAAGGCCGCGCGATCCAGCCCGATCTCCACGAACGCGGCCTGCATGCCCGGCATCACCCGCTGCACCCGGCCCTTGTAGATGTTGCCCACGTAGCCGCGCTTCGACGCCCGCTCGACATGCACTTCCTGCAGCATGCCGTTCTCGACCACGCCCACCCGTGTCTCGCGCGGGGTCACGTTGATCAGGATTTCTTCACTCACGGCCAACTCCCCGAATAGGCAGTCTTTATAGCGGTTGCCCGCGCCGACTGTCGATGCGCGGCGCACGGTGCGAAAAACCGAATGTTTTGCTAAGCCTGAACGGCGACAATGGAACCCCTGCCCCGGCCTGGACCATGGACCCGGCATGAAATTGCTGCTGGTGGAAGATTCCGAACGCCTGCGCCAGACCCTGCGCCACGGCCTCATGGGCGCCGGCTTCACCGTGGATGCGGCCGGCGACGGCGTGGAAGCCTGCGGCTTCCTCGCCGGCTACGACTACGAGCTGGTGGTGCTGGACCTGATGCTGCCGCGGCTGGACGGCATCGGCGTGCTGCGCAGCCTGCCGGCCGGCGGGCGCCGGCCGCGCGTGCTGGTGCTGTCCGCCCGCGACCAGGTGCCCGACCGCATCGAGGCGCTGAACACCGGCGCCGACGACTACCTGGTCAAGCCCTTCTCCTTCGACGAACTGGTGGCCCGCCTGCACGCGCTGGCGCGGCGCCCGCAGCAGGCCCAGCCCACCGTGCTCAGCCATGGCGCGCTGTCCTGGGACCCGCGCTCGCACAGCGTGAGCGTCGGCGGCCAGCCGCTGGCGCTGACCCCGCGCGAGTTCGCCGTGCTGGGCCTGCTGCTGCGCCACCGCGGCCGCGCCTTCAGCCGCCAGGAAATCCTCGAACGCACCGCCGGCAGCGACAGCGAGGCCTCCGACCGCAGCGTCGAGGTGCTGGTGTTCGGGCTGCGCCGCAAGCTGGATGCCGCCGGCATGCCAAGCCTGATCGAGACGCGGCGCGGGGCGGGGTATCTGATCCCGTGAGGTCTTTTCCTCTCTCGCTGCCGCAAGTGACAGGGCGGTTTCGAGCCGCTGCCGCGGCCCGAGCTACTTTCTCTTTGCGTGCTCAAAGAGAAAGTAGCCAAAGAGAAAGAGCACCCCGATGGCGCGCCCTCCGGGCATCCTGCCCTGCGGGTGCGCGGGCGGGTTCCGGGGTTTTTCGACGGGACTCCTGTCCCGGCGAAAAACTGGCCCGCCTCCCTGCGGGCCATCCTGCGGATTTTCCTCCACCCCCCCGCCACGCCATAGGGGCCCCGGGTAAAGCAGCGCGCTCCTGCGCGCAGAGGCAACCGCCCCCCACCCCGACCCTCCCCTGCAGGCAAGGGAGGGGGACCGGCTTTGCTTTTGCTGCGGCTTCTGGCGCGCACTACGCGCGCCCGCTTTTCATAGGGCCCCTCGGCGACGGTGAGGCGTGGACGGAAAGGCCGCGCAGCGGGCGAGTCCACGGATGGACTCGCCTTTTCGACCGGACAGGAGTCCGGCCGAAAAGCCCGGCCACGACTCACGGACTTGCCGGGCAGGAGGCCCGGCAAGCATCGCCGCGGGGTGTCGTTTTCTCTTGGCCACCGGCCGGTGGCCGAAACCGCTTTGCCACTTGCGTAAACACACAAGCAAAAGCCCCTCTCCCTTCCCTCTCCTTGCTCCTCCCCGCGGGGAGAACACACGGATGTGTTCGGCGCTGGAGAGTAAGGAATGCCGGCGCCATCCATGGCACCCCCCTGCGTACCCGCAAGCGGGCGAAGGGAGATGGGCAAGCGCCCACAGAGCGAAGCCGAGCATGAGGCCCACCTCCCTCTCCGCCCGCGTCACCCTGCTGCTGGCCATCGTCTGCCTGCTGGTGCTGGGTGGCGGCGCGAAACTGATGGACTGGCGCATCGACCATGAGCTGGCCAGCCACTTCCACCGCGGCCTGCTCAGCCAGGCCCGCGCACTGGGCGACATGGCCGCACTGGAACAGGAAGTGCCCGCCGGCCACGCCATCAGCAGACTCCCGGGCGGCGACAGCTGGTACGAATTGCGCTGCGATGGCGCCGCGCCGCAACGCAGCGATCCGCCGCCACCCGCCGCGCCGCAGGGCTGGCCCGATGACCCGGGGCCGCAGCCGCGTTTCGCCCGGCTCGGCCACCACGAACGCCATCTGGACTCGGTGCGGCTGAGTTTCCCCCGCCCTGCCGGTGAAGACGGTGCCCGCACCACCGGCCTCTGCCGGCTGCTGTTCGTGCAGGACCGCCGTTCGCTCGACCAGCTGATGCTGGCGATCGACTGGATCCTCGCCCTGGGTCCCCTGCTGGCCGCCGCCATCGCGCTGATCGCGGTGCCGCTGGTGGTGCGGCGCGGGCTGCGCCCGATCGCCGCCCTGGTGGAGCGCATGCGTGGCATCGGCCCCAACGCACCGGGCCAGCGGCTGGCCGCGATCCGCCTGAAGGAGCTCGACCCGCTGGTGGCGCGCTTCAACGACGTGCTGGCCCGCATGGACGACGGCCTCGCACGCGAGCGCCAGTTCGCCAGCGGGCTTGCCCACGAAACACGCACCCGCCTCGCCGAACTGCGCGCGCTGGCCGAGGTGGAGGCACGCTACCCCAGCGGCCGCAGCACGCCCGAACTGCTCGCCGAGATCGGCAGCATCGGCGCCGAGCTGGAAGCCACCGTCACCGCCCTGCTGCTGCTCACCCGCCTGCAGTCCGGACTGGAACGACCGCAATGGCAGACACTGCCGCTGGCCTCGTGGCTGGAGCGCCAGCTGCAACGCCAGCACACCACGGCGGCGGCGCGTGGCCTCACGCTGGCGAGCGAGGGCACGCCGCCGGCAGGACTGCACACCGATCCCGCGCTGCTGGAGGTGATCGTGGGCAACCTGCTGGGCAACGCCTGCGCCTACGCGCCCGCGGGCGACACCGTGCGGCTGAGCGTCGATGCGCACGGCCTCGTCATCGACAATGCCGCGCCGGAACTCACCGAAGCCGATCTCGCCAGCTTCGGCCAGCGCTTCTGGCGCAAGCAACTGCCGCACGCCAGCCACGCCGGGCTGGGCCTGGCGCTCACCGCCGCCGCCGCGCAGGCGCTGGGCCTGGCGCTGGACTTCCGGCTCGATCCGCAGCAGCGTCTGCATGCCACGCTGGACTGGCACACCGTCATCGCCGAGGAATGCCGCACGCCATGAGCGACACGCCCACACCCATCCTGCTCGCCTGGAGCGGCGGCAAGGACTGCCTGATGGCGCTGCAGCGCCTGCGCGCCGATCCGCGCTGGCAGGTGGCGGGCCTGCTCACCACGATCAACCGCAACTACCAGCGCATCGCCATGCACGGCGTGCGGCAGGACGTGCTGGAAGCGCAGGTGGCCGCGCTCGGCCTGCCGCTGGTCGAGGTGCTGCTGGACTGGCCCGGCAGCAACGAAGCCTACGAGGCCGCGCACGCACGGGCGCTGGTCGAGGCACGCAGGCGCTGGCCCGGCATCCGCCATTGCGCGTTCGGCGACCTGTTCCTCGAAGACGTGCGCGACTACCGCGTGCGCCAGCTCGGCCGCGACAACTGGCGTGCGGTGTTCCCGCTGTGGGGCGAGGACACCGCGGCGCTGTCGCGCCGCTTCGTGGCCGAAGGCCATCGCGCCATGCTGTGCTGCGTGGACATCCAGCAGCTCGATGCGGGTTTCTGCGGTCGCGCCTACGATGCGGCCCTGCTCGACGCGCTGCCGGCCGGCGTCGACCCTTGCGGCGAGCGCGGCGAATTCCACACCCTGAGCTTCGGCGGCCCGCTGTTCAAGCAGGCGATCAGGCTCAAGCGCGGCGAATCGGTGCTGCGCGACGGCCGCTTCCAGTTCACCGATTTCCTGCTCGACGATGCCACGCAGGCCTGAGCCGCACATCCTGCCCGACGTGCTGCAACCGGGCCTGGCCCTGGTGTTCTGCGGCACCGCGGCGGGCAAGCGCTCCGCCGCCGAGCACGCCTACTACGCCCATCCCGGCAACCTGTTCTGGCGCGCGCTGTTCGAGGCCGGCTTCACGCCGCGCCTGCTCGCGCCGGCCGAGTTCCCGCTGCTGCCGCAATTCGGCATCGGCCTCACCGACCTCGCCAAGCGCCACAGCGGCAACGACGACGAACTGCCGCGCGACGCATTCGACGTACCCGCACTGCGCGCGAAAATCGCGCAGGTCTCGCCGCGCCTGCTCGCCTTCACCAGCAAGAACGCGGCACGCGCGGCGCTGGGGCGCGCCGCTGCCTACGGACTGCAGGACGAGTGCATCGGCAGCACGCGGGTATTCGTGCTGCCTTCGCCATCGGGGCAGGCGCGGGGGCATTGGGATGTGGGGCCGTGGCGCGAACTGGGCGCGCTCTTTTCCCTCTCCCCGCCGGGGTGAAGCCGGGAGGGTTGGGGCGTCGCGTCCTCCGCCAGTGGAAGCGCCTGCCGCCATCCGGCGCGCACGACCGAAGTCGCGCGCTTTCCATCTGGACGGCTATTTCTTCTGCTGCGGATCGTCCGCCGGATGGACGTAGGTGAGCTGGAACGGCCCCATCAGGCTCACCTGCACCACGGCCCCGCTCTTGGTCCAGGCGTAGTGGTGCATGCGGGCGAGCGCGACGGCGTAGCCGCCGGGCTTCAGCGTCTTCGACTTCGCGGGGTCGAGCTTGTCGCCCATGCCGATGGCGAAGCTGCCGGAGATCACCGTGACGTGCTCGTCGGTCGGATGCCAGTGCGGCGGTATCCGGTAACCGGCCGGCATCTGCAGGCGCAGGATCACCATGCCCGTGCCGGCGGGATCACCGGCGAGCACGGCCAGTCGCGCGCCGGCGGGCAGCACCGGCGGCACCGCGCCCCACTTGATTTCCCCTGGCTGCAACGGCCCAGGCATGTCGGCCGCGCGCAACGCCAGGGGTCCTGCCAGGGCCAGCAGCACGAACAGGGGCGCGACCGTCGCGCCGCGGCCTTTCATCCTGGCAACACGGGAGCGGAGGGCAACGAAAAGCCCCTTGCTCCGTTCCGGATGGCCGGCTCTCCCGCCTCCCTCCGGCGCACCCGACCGCGGGCTGGTTCTGGCATGGATGATCGACATGGCGGCTCTCCTTCGGCTCCGGTTTGCGGCAGGCGCCGACGGGCAGCGCTGCCCGCCTGGGCCTTCGCCTGCCAGCCCGCGCTAGTAGTACGCTGGGCCCCCGCTGGTGTCCTGTCCGCGCGTCGGCGTTTTCTGCCCGAGCGTCCGGCTGGCCGATGCCCGGCCACGGCAGCGCGCAGCGAGACACTCGCGTCCACGAGGCCGCCGGGGAGGATGCCTCCATGACCATGCAAGACATCGCAAGCGCCATGCAACGCATGGAGCAGGCCCTGCGGCGCCGCCCCGGGATGGGCTTGCACGATGACGCGCCCGCCGTGGCGCGCTGGGACGGCGGCACCCGCGTCGTGTCCAGCCACGCGAACGGCACCCGGGTCTCGACGGACATGCCCATCGAACTCGGCGGCGGCGGCGACGGTGTCACGCCGGGCTGGCTGTTCCGTGCCGGCGTCGCCGCATGCCTGACCACGCGCATCGCGATGGGCGCCGCCGCGGCAGGCATCGAGCTGGGCGCGCTGGAGGTGCGGGCCGGCAGCCGTTCGGACCTGCGCGGCCTGCTCGACCTGCCCGACGCCGAGGGCATGCCGGTGTTCGCCGGGCCGTGCGAGGTGCAGTTGCACGTGCGCATCGCCGCGGCCGGGGTTGCGCCGCGCCTGCGCGCCCTGGTCGAGGACAGCCACCGCTGCTCGCCGATACCGAATGCGCTGGAGCACGCCGTGGCGGTGGACCTGCACATCGACACCGACAGCCACTGATGCGCCGCGGATCATGGATGCCTTGTCGGAAATCCTGCGTGTCGTGCACCTGACCGGTGCCATCTTCATCCACGCCAGGTTCACCGCGCCGTGGTGCTACCAGTCCCCCTGCGCGGATTCGGTGGCGACCCTGCTGGAACCCGGCGCCGAGCGCGTGGTGATCTTCCACCTGATCACCGAGGGTCAATGCGTCGTCGAACTGGACGCCCAGCCGCCGATGCGCCTGGACGCCGGCGACGCCATCGTGTTTCCGCATGGCGACGCCCACCGGATGGGCTCCGAACCCGGCCTGACGCCGGCATCGGGCGCGCGGCTGGATGCCGTGCTGCTGCGTCGGCCGCGACAGCTGAACTACGGCGGCGGCGGCCCGGCGACGCGCATCGTCTGCGGCTACCTGGCCTGCGACGCCCGCCTCGCCCGCATGCTGCTGGCGGGACTGCCGCCGCTGCTGCGGGTCAACGTGCGCGGATCGAACGCCGGCGCCTGGCTGGAAACCTCGGTGCGCTACGCGCTGGCGGAGGCACGCTCGCCCCGCCCCGGCGGGGCCGGCGTGCTGGCCAAGCTCGCCGAACTGTTGTTCATCGAGGTGCTGCGCCTGTACATGAGCGAACAGAGCGCCGGCCGCACCGGCTGGCTGGCGGGCGCGAGCGACCGCATCGTCGGCCCCGCCCTGAGCGCGCTGCACAGCCGCCCGGCCCACGCCTGGACACTGGAAGCCCTGGCGCGCGAGGTGGGCACGTCGCGGTCGGTGCTCGCCGAGCGCTTCCATCACCTGGCCGGGAGCACGCCGATGCAGTACCTGACGCAATGGCGCATGCTGCTCGCGGCGAACCTCCTGTGCCGCAGCAGCGCCACGCTCGCGCGCATCGCCGAGGACGTGGGCTACCGCACCGACACGGCTTTCAGCCGGGCATTCCGCCGCGAATTCGGTTCGCCCCCCGCCGCCTGGCGCCGGAACCACGTCGCGCGCGAACTCGTGCGCTGAGCAAGCCCGCCGCCGGGTGCCTGCCCGATCCGCCGGCGCGTGGCGATGGCGGCTCACGTCCGGCGGGCTCGCCATGCCGGTGCGATTGCTCCGGGGGCGGCGGATGCAGTCGATGTCGCCGGGGCAGCGCCCGCGCCCCGATGCGGCGGCCTCGAAGATCACCGAGCACGGCACGCCCGTCGCCGGATGAGGGGGTTCGTGCGTCGCCCGCAGGCGGAACCCTTCTTCCTCCAGCAGCTCGCGCCAGCCGGCCAGCGTGCGGAAATACCACGGCGCGGCGCGGCCGAAGGCCTCGCCGCAACCCGCCCACGAACCGGGCCGCCAGCCTTCGCGCCCGGCATCGCCTGCCGCATGGCCGGGGTGCAGGGTCTGGATCAGCAACACGCCATCCGGCGGCAGCAGCGAACCGAGGCGGCGGATCACGCCACGCGTCGCCTCGTCGCCGAGCAGCGAGAAGTTGCACACGGCCAGCTCGACGGACGGCGCCGGCGCGCCGACGGCGAATGCCTCGTAGGACAGGCACTCGAACGATCCGCCGCCGGCCAGCCGCGCCGCCGCCACCAGCTCGGGCACCGCGTCGATGCCGTGCACGCGCATGCCCAGCGGCGCCAGCGCACGCGCGAGCCAACCCTCGCCGCAGCCGACGTCGAGCACCGTCGCCGGCTGCAGCCGGCGGATCGCCGCGACGATGGCGTGGTCGGTGACCAGGCGGCGACTCTCGATCGACCCGCTGCGCACGGCCGCGATCCACGGCGCGGCATTCTCGTGCCACGCGCCCAGAATGGCTTCGTCGCAGAACCCGTTCACCGGTGCATGGCCGGCGGTTCGCCTTGCGGATGACGGCGGCAGGTGAGTCCCCTTCGACCGTCGCCTGCCGATGCCCGGGCCCATCGCGCCGCGACACCACCGGATCGCCACGCGCTCATGTGCCGGCGTCGCTGCCCGCCAGCACGCCGCAGTGCAGTGGCGGCCGCACGCTGCCGGCCGCCTGCGCGTGCATGTCGGCCGGCGGTTCGCGACTGGCCAGCCACGCCGCCACCGCGGTGATGTCGGCCTCGGCCAACCGGCCGGCCACTTCCGCCATGCAATCCGGCGCCACCGTGGCGCGGGTATGCGTGCGCCAGGCGCCGAGCTGGGCGCTGATGTAGTCGTACGGCAGCCCGACCAGGCCGGGGATGTCGGGCTGCACGCCGGTGAGCTGGCCGCCGTGGCAGCTCTCGCAGGCGGGAATGCCGCGCGCGCGGTCGCCCGCGCTCACCAGCTGTGCGCCGCGCTGCAGCGTCGCGGCGGATACCGCCGGCAGTGGCGAGCGCGCATAGGGCACCTGCTGTGCCGAGAAGTATCCGGCGATCGCGCGCAGGTAGGCCGGATCGAGCCCGCGCACGGTGTATTCCATCGGCGCGTACTTGCGCAGGCCGTTCTGGAAATCCTGCAGCTGGCGCACCAGATAGCCGGCCGGTTTGCCGGCGAGGCGCGGAAAGAAGCCGCTGCCGGGCGAGCCCTCGCCGTGCTCGCCATGGCAGGCGGCGCAGGCGGCGATGCGCTGCTGCAAGGTGTCGGGCACCGGCGGCATGGCCGCCGTGGCGGCGGATGCCGGTGCCAGGAGCAGCGGAAAAAACAGCAGGGACAGATGGCAGGCGATACGACGGGCGGCGACACGCGGCCGGGCATGCTGGCGTGGGTTCATGTCCCGAGTATAGGCAGATTCGTACCGGCTTCGAGGCAGTTATGCTCGGCGCCTGCGGCCACCGCGTCGCGCCTGCCGGGGGATGCCATGACGTATCGACTGTTGGCCCGTTCGCTGCTCGCCGCCGCCCTGCTCGCCAGCGCACCGCTGGCCGCGCAGGAGCAGGACGCCGCCTATGCTTCCATCGCCCGGCTGCAGCAGCGCATGGATGCCGGCACGCTCACCAGCCACGCGCTCACGCAGCAATTCATCGAGCGCATCCGGCGCATCGACCAGGGCGGTCCCACGCTGCGCGCGGTGCTGCAGACCGATCCCGACGCGCTGCAGGCCGCCCGCGGACTCGATGCGGAACGCGGCAAGACGCACGGCCCGCTGTACGGCATCCCGGTATTGCTGAAGGACAACATCGACACCGGCGACCGCGAGCGGACCACGGCCGGCTCGCTGGCGCTGGCGGGCGCACCGGCGCCGCGCGACGCCACCGTGGCGGCGAAGCTGCGCGCGGCCGGCGCGGTGATCCTCGGCAAGACCAATCTCAGCGAATGGGCCAACTTCCGCTCCAACCATGCCAGCAGCGGCTGGAGCGGCGTGGGTGGGCAGACCCGGAATCCCTACGCGCTGGATCGCAACCCCTGCGGCTCCAGCGCGGGCTCCGCCGCCGCGGTGGCGGCCGGGCTCGCCACGGTGGCGATCGGCACCGAGACCGACGGCTCGATCATCTGTCCCGCCTCGATGAACGGCCTCGTCGGCATCAAGCCCACGCTGGGCCTGGTGAGCCGGGCCGGCATCGTGCCGATCAGCCACGACCAGGACACCGCCGGGCCGATGGCGCGCGACGTGGCCGACGCCGCCGCGCTGCTCTCGGTGATCGCCGGCAGCGATCCGCGCGACCCGGCCACCGCGGATGCCAACAGGCACGCCACCGACTACACGAAGTTCCTCGACCCGAACGGCCTGCGCGGCAAGCGCATCGGCGTGGTGCGCCAGCTCGCCGGCATCGAACCGAACGCCGACCGCGTGCTCGACGCCGCAATCGCCGCGATGAAGGCGCAGGGCGCGATCATCGTCGACCCGGTGCAACTGCCGCACATCAACGAACTCGGCGATGCCGAGAACACCGTGCTGCAATACGACTTCAAGCACGACATCAACGCCTACCTCGCCACCCGCACCGGGCTGAAGGTGCACACGCTGGCCGACCTGATCGCGTTCGACAAGGCGCACGCCGCCGAAGAGATGCCATGGTTCGGGCAGGAGCTGTTCGAGCAGGCCGAGGCGAAGGGAGCGCCCACCGATGCGGCCTACCGCGAGGCGCCGGCCAAGGCGAAACGGCTGGCCGGCCCGGAAGGCATCGATGCGGCGCTGCAATCGCAGCACCTCGATGCCTTGCTGGCGCCATCATGGGGACCGGCCTTCATGACCGACCCGGTGCTGGGCGACCACATCGTCAGCGGCGACCCCACCATCGGCGGTCCTTCGCAACCGGCCGCGGTGGCCGGCTACCCCTCGATCACCGTGCCCGCCGGCTGGGCGCACGGCCTGCCGGTGGGCATCGTGCTGTTCGGCGCGAAGTGGAGCGAGCCCACGCTGATCGCGATCGCCTACGGCTTCGAGCAGCACACCCATGCATGGCAGCCGCCGCGGTTCCTCGACACGGTGGGCGGCAAGGCGGTGGCCGCGTCGAAGCCGTAGACGGAGCATCGCATGGAGCGCCGGCCCCACATCCACTGCCCGCTGTGCGCATGGGAGCCGCGCCCCGACAGCCGGTGGCGCTGCACGCCGGGCGAGCCCGGCTCCGGCTGCGGCGCGGTGTGGAACACGTTCTGGACGGCGGGCTGCTGCCCCGGCTGCGGCCACCACTGGGCGATGACGCAGTGCCTGTCCTGCAGACGTGCTTCGCCGCACGAGGCGTGGTACCACTTCCCGCCCCCCGAGGGCGGCGAGGCGCGCGAAACGAAGGAAGCGCTGGAAACGGCGGGCTGAGCCCGCCACCCCGGGGCACGCTCAGTCCGCGTGCCCACCCGCCGACTTGCGCACGATCAGCATCGCCAGCTCCAGCGACTGCTCGTAGTTGAGGCGCGGATCGACCATCGACTTGTAGGCGCGCTCGAGGTCGACCTCGGACAGGCCGCGCGCGCCGCCGGTGCATTCGGTGACGTCTTCGCCGGTGAGTTCCAGGTGCACGCCGCCCAGGCGGGTGCCGGCGGCGGCGTGGATGTCGAACGCCTGGTCCAGCTCGCCGCGGATGTTGTCGAAGCGGCGCGTCTTGTAGCCGTTGGCGGTGCTCTCGGTGTTGCCGTGCATCGGGTCGGCCACCCACAGCACGCGCCGGCCCTCGCGCTTCACCGCCGCCAGCAGTGGCGGCAGCGCCGCACCGATCTTCGCGTTGCCCATGCGGTGCACCAGGGTGAGCCGGCCCGGCTCGTCCTGCGGATTCAGCGCGTCGACCAGCGGCAGCAACTGCTCCGGCGTCACCGAGGGGCCGATCTTCACCGCGATCGGGTTGCGGATGCCGCGGAAGTATTCCACGTGCGCGCCGTCCAGCGCCGCGGTGCGCATGCCGATCCACGGGAAATGCGTGGACAGGTTGAACCATCCCGGATGCCGCGGCACCTGGCGCGTCAGCGCCTGCTCGTAATGCAGCAGCAGCGCCTCGTGCGAGGTGAAGAAATCCACCTTGGTGAAGCCGGCGATCGGCCCAGCCAGGGTCTCCATGAAGCGCAGCGAATCGCCGATGCCGGCCACCATGCGACGGTACTCGGCGGCCAGCGGCGAATGCTCGACCCAGGCCAGGTCCCAGTATTCCGGGTGATGCAGGTCGGCGAAGCCGCCATCGATCAGCGCGCGCACGAAGTTCATCGTCAGCGCGGAATGCGCATGGGCGCGGATCAGCCGCTGCGGATCGGCGCGGCGCGCCGCGGCGGTGAACTCCGGGCCGTTGACCACGTCGCCGCGGAAACTGGGCAGCGTCACGCCGTCGCGCGTCTCGGTGTCGGCCGAACGCGGCTTGGCGTACTGGCCCGCGAAACGCCCCACGCGCAATACCGGCTGCTTCAGGCCGTGCACCAGCACCAGGCTCATCTGCAGCAGCACCTTGAGCCGGTTCGAGATGATCGGGCTGCTGCAGTCGGCGAAGCTCTCGGCGCAGTCGCCGCCCTGCAGCAGGAAACGCCTGCCTTCCTGCGCCTCGGCCAGCGCCTGCTTCAGCGCCAGCACCTCCCACGAAGTCACCAGCGGCGGCAGCTCGGCCAGTTGCGTGGTGGCCTGCGCCAACTCGGCGGCGTCCTCGTACTGCGGCTGCTGCAACGCCTCGTGCTGCTGCCACGAGGACGGCGCCCAGCCCGCGGCGAACACGGCTGGCGTGCTGCCGCTCATCGCCGCGTCCTCGCCGGGCGGCGCAGGCCGGCCAGCACCGACCAGATACCCAGCAGCGCGAACCAGATCAACGACCACCACGGCATCGACAGGCCCAGGATCGGCTGCACCGCGGCGCATTCGCCGGAACCGCTGAGCACCTTCAGCAACACGCGGACAAGGCCGCCGTTGCTGGCGCGGGTTTCCAGCAGATAACCCAGCGGCGCGCCGCAGCTCGGCACCTGGCCGGGCGGCAGCGACTGGATCCACAGGTGGCGCGCGGCGATGCCGATGCCGACCAGCGCGACCAGCACCAGCAGGCCCACGTACGCCCAGCGCGCGCCGCCACGCGGCGCGTGCAGGCCGCCGATCAGGAACACCACGCCCAGTGCGATGAACGCCACGCGCTGCAGGATGCACAGCGGGCACGGGTCCATCTGCAGCACGTACTGCGCATACAGCGCAAAGCCGATCAGGCCCGCGCAGACGAGGAAGCCAGCCAGCAGGCTGATGCGAAACGACCAACGCAAGGGATTCATGGGCGACATGGCGTGGAGCGGGAGCACGACATTACCCGCTTGCCGGCGGGCTGTCAGCATCGGTTCGGGCGGCCGCTTGCCGCACAAGCGAAAACCCCGGCAGGTCGCCCGGCCGGGGTTTCGTTTGGACGTCTGAATGTCCGGCGCGGCGGCGCTTACTCGGCGTCGACGGCCTCGCCCTGCGGGCGACCGACCAGCTCGACATACGCCATCGGAGCGTTGTCGCCGTCGCGGAAGCCGCACTTCAGGATGCGCAGGTAGCCGCCGGGACGCTCGCGGTAGCGCGGGCCCAGCTCGACGAACAGCTTGCCCACCGCTTCCTTGTCGCGCAGGCGCGCGAAGGCGAGGCGGCGGTTGGCGACGCCGTCGGTCTTGGCCAGCGTGATCAGCGGCTCGGCGACGCGGCGCAGTTCCTTGGCCTTCGGCAGGGTGGTGCGGATCAGCTCGTGCTTGAACAGCGACGAAGCCATGTTCTTGAACATCGCTTCGCGGTGGGCGCTGGTGCGGTTGAGCTTGCGACCGGATTTCATGTGGCGCATGGCGAATACTCTCTGTAGGTCTGTTGTTATGAAGCGCTGGCACCTGTGTCCAGCACCCCGCGGTTACCCGCTTTTATGGCCTCGGTGAACCGGAGGCTCTTTATTGAAGCCCTCATCGGAGCAAGAGCTCTTGTGAGGAGTGCGGCCATGGATGGCCGCTTTTGGCGCTTGGCCAGAGCGCTGAACACGCCCTGGCCAAGATTTAGCTACAACAGTGATCAGGGACGATCACATCAACCCAGCTGCATGCCGTGCGAGAGCCCGGCCGGCGGCCAGTTCTCCAGCTTCATGCCCAGAGCCAGACCGCGCGAGCCAAGGACGTCCTTGATCTCGGTCAGCGACTTCTTGCCCAGGTTCGGCGTCTTCAGCAGCTCGACCTCGGTCTTCTGCACCAGGTCGCCGATGTAGTAGATGCTCTCGGCCTTCAGGCAGTTCGCCGAACGCACGGTGAGCTCCAGATCGTCGATCGGGCGCAGCAGCAGCGGGTCGAAACCGCTCTTCTCGGCCTTGTCGGTGGCGCTCTCGCGACGCGAGAAGTCACCGAACACCGACAGCTGGTCGTTGATGATCTCGGCCGCCTTGCGCACCGCGTCCTCGGCACCGATGGTGCCGTTGGTCTCGATGTCAAGCACCAGCTTGTCGAGGTTGGTGCGCTGCTCAACGCGGGCGGCGTCCACTTCGTAAGCCACGCGCAGCACCGGCGCAAACGAGGCGTCGAGCTGCAGGCGACCGATCGGGCGCGCCTCGTCGTCCGGATGGACGCGGGCGCTGGCCGGCTGGTAACCCACGCCGCGACGCACCTTCAGGCGCATGTTGAGCGCGATGTCCTTGGTCAGGTGGCAGATCACGTGCTCGGGGTTGATGATCTCCACCGAGTGGTCGACGACGATGTCGCCGGCCGTGACCACGCCCTTGCCCTTCTTGGACAGGGTGAGGGTGACCTCGTCGCCGGTATGCTGGCGAATCGCCACGTCCTTGAGGTTCAGCAGGACTTCGATCACGTCCTCCTGCAGGCCCTCAAGCGTGGTGTATTCATGCAGCACGCCGTCGATCTCGACCTCGACGATGGCACTGCCGGGGATCGAGGAGAGCAGGACGCGACGGAGCGCGTTGCCCAGGGTATGACCGAAGCCACGCTCGAGCGGCTCGACCACCACCTTTGCGCGATTGGCTCCGAGCTGTTCGACGCTGAGGCCGCGTGGCCGCAGCACGCTAGTTGACGAAACTGCCATGCAGAGCTCCGGTGATTACTTCGAGTAAAGCTCGACGATCAACGCCTCGTTGATGTCGGACGGCAGGTCGCCGCGATCCGGCACCGCCTTGAACGTGCCTTCGAATTTCTTGCTGTCGACCTCGACCCAGCCCGGACGCAGGTCCATGGTGTCGAACACGGTCGCCGCTTCCTGCACGCGCAGCTGGCTGCGGGCGCGCTCGGTCAGCGCGATCGCGTCGCCCGGCTTCACCTGGTAGGACGGGATGTTGACCTTCTTGCCGTTGACCAGGATCGCCTTGTGCGCGACCAGCTGGCGGGCCTGCGCGCGGGTGACCGCGAAGCCCATGCGGTAGACGACGTTGTCCAGGCGGCTCTCGAGCAGGCGCAGCAGGTTCTCGCCGGTGTTGCCCTTGAGGGTCGAGGCCTTGGTGTAGTAGTTGCCGAACTGGCGCTCGAGCACACCGTAGATGCGCTTGACCTTCTGCTTCTCGCGCAGCTGGACGGCGTAGTCGGACATGCGCATGCGCTTGTTGGCGCCGTGCTGGCCGGGCTTGTTCTCCAGCTTGCACTTGGAGTCGATCGCGCGGGCCGGGCTCTTCAGACTGAGATCAGCGCCTTCGCGGCGGGCGAGCTTGCAGGTAGCTCCACGATAACGTGCCATGGTTGTGCTCCTTAGACTCGACGCTTCTTGGGGGGACGGCAGCCGTTGTGCGGAATCGGCGTGACGTCGATGATGTTGAGCACCTTGTAACCCAAGGCGTTCAGCGAACGCACGGCCGACTCGCGACCCGGGCCCGGGCCCTTGATGCGCACTTCCACGGTCTTCACGCCGTAGTCGCCGGCGGCACGGCCAGCCTTCTCGGCGGCCACCTGGGCGGCGAACGGGGTCGACTTGCGCGAGCCGCGGAAACCCGCGCCGCCGGCAGTCGCCCACGACAGGGCGTTGCCCTGGCGATCGGTGATGGTGACGATGGTGTTGTTGAAGGAGGCCTGCACGTGGGCCACGGCATCCGTGACAACGCGCTTGATCTTCTTCTTGGTCTTGACAGGCTTGGCCATATGCTCGATCCGTTACTTCTTGATGGCGCGACGCGGGCCCTTGCGGGTGCGTGCGTTGGTACGCGTGCGCTGGCCGCGCACCGGCAGGCCACGACGATGGCGCAGGCCGCGGTAGCAGCCCAGATCCATCAGGCGCTTGATGGCCATGCCCACTTCGCGGCGCAGATCGCCTTCCACGACGTACTTGGCGATTTCCGCGCGAAGCTTTTCCACTTCGCCTTCGCTGAGCGACTTGATCTGGGTGGTGGGAACCACGCCAGCGTCCACGCAGACCTTCTTGGCCCGGCTGCGGCCAATGCCGTAAATGCTCTGCAGACCAACCCAGACATGCTTCTGGACCGGCAAATTGACACCTGCGATGCGCGCCATGATGTGCTTTCTCCGAGTGCTTTCGTGCGCGGTAAACGCGCAATTCTATCTTGAATCAACTTGTCAGGAAAGCCCTGCGGTGCCCAACACCGCCCGGCCCTCCGGGGTTTCGACCTGTCCCGCGCGTCCAGCAGCCACTAGTTGCGGCGGAGATTGGCCTTCTTGAGCAAACTTTCGTACTGGTGGCTGACCAGGTGCGCCTGGATCTGCGCCGTGAAGTCCATCACCACCACCACCACGATCAGCAGCGAGGTGCCGCCGAAGTAGAACGGCACATGCCAGAACTTCTGCATGAACGACGGCACCAGGCAGACCAGCACCAGGTACAGCGCGCCCACGCCGGTCAGGCGCGTCATCACCGCATCGATGTAGCTGGCCGTGGCGCGACCCGGGCGGATGCCCGGAATCAGCGCGCCGGAGCGCTTCAGGTTGTCCGCCGTCTCGTCCGCGTTGAACACGATCGCGGTGTAGAAGAACGCGAAGCCGATCACCAGCACCGAATACACGATGTCGTACAGCGGCTCGCCCGGGTTCAGCGCCTGGGTCAGGTCCTGCAGCCAGCGCGCCTGGTGGCCGGTGCCGAACCAGCTCACCGCGGTGGCCGGGAACATCAGCAGGCTGGACGCGAAGATCGGCGGGATCACGCCCGACATGTTGATCTTCAACGGCAGGTTCGAGCTCTGGTTCTGGTAGGCCCGCTGGCCGCCGGAACGCCGTGCGTAGTTCACCGTGATCCGCCGCTGCGCGCGCTCCATGAACACGCAGAACGCGGTCACGCCCAGCACGATCGCGAACACCACCAGCAGCATCAGCACCGACAGCTCGCCGTTGCTGGACATGCCCAGGGTGTGCACCACCGCGCCCGGCAGGCCGGCCACGATGCCGGCGAAGATCAGCAGCGAAATGCCGTTGCCGATGCCGCGCTCGGTCATCTGCTCGCCCAGCCACATCAGGAACATGGTGCCGGCGGTCAGGCCCACCACCGAGGCCAGCACGAAGCCGAAGCCCGGGGTGTACACCACCGGCGCACCGCCGGCCGCGACCTGCTTCTGCAGCGCCACCGCGATGCCGAAGGACTGGAACAGCGCCAGGCCCACGGTGCCGATGCGGGTGTACATCGTCATCTTGCGCTTGCCGGACTCGCCTTCCTTGCGCAACGCCTGCAGGCTCGGCACCACCGAACCCATCATCTGGATCACGATGGACGCCGAGATGTACGGGATCACGCCCAGCGCGAACACCGAGAAGCGCGCCAGCGCACCGCCCGAGAACATGTTGAACATGTCCATCAGGCCGTTGCCGTTGACCAGGTTGGTCATCGCGTCGGGGTTCACACCCGGCACGGGAATGAACGAACCGAGACGGAACACCACCAGCGCGCCGATCACGAAAAAGATGCGCTGACGCAGTTCGGTCAGTTTGCCGAGCTTGCCGAGTGCGTTGCCCTTGGCTTGAGCCACCGTGATTACTCCACGCTGCCGCCGGCCGCCTCGATGGCTGCCTTGGCGCCAGCCGTGGCCAGCAGACCCGACAGCTTCACCGCACGACCGATTTCACCCTTCAGCACCACCTTGACCTTCTTGGCGCGACTGTCGATCAGGCCGGCCTTGTGCAGCTCGACCACGTCGATCACGTCGGCCTTGAGGCTGGCCAGCTGGTACAGGAACACCTGCTGGCTCTCGGCCTTCAGCTTGGAGCGGAAGCCGACCTTGGGCAGGCGGCGCTGCAGCGGCATCTGGCCGCCTTCGAAGCCGTACTTGTGGGTGCCGCCGGCGCGGGCGTGCTGACCCTTGTGGCCGCGACCAGCCGTCTTGCCGAGGCCCGAGCCGATGCCGCGACCCACGCGCAGGCGCGTCTTGCGCGAACCGGCGGCGGGCTTGATGTCGTTGAGACGCATGTTGGTCATCCTCTAATCAGGCATCCTGCCCGAGAACCCGGCCACCCATGGCCGGACTGTTCAATTAATCTTCGACCTGCACCAGGTAGTAGACCGTGTTGATCAGGCCACGCACCTGCGGGCTGTCCTTCAGCTCACGGACGTCGTTGGTCTTGTTCAGGCCCAGCGCCTTGACGCTGAGACGATGCCGCGCCTGCACGCCGCGCAGGCCCTTCACCAGGCGCACGCGCACGGTGCCGGCGGTTTCGTTCTTCTTAGCCATTGCCCAGCACCTCTTCCACGGTCTTGCCACGCTTGGCGGCGATCTGCTTCGGCGAAGCCACCGCCTGCAGGCCCTTGATGGTGGCGCGCACCAGGTTGATCGGGTTGCGCGAGCCGACGGCCTTGGCCAGCACGTTCTTCACGCCCACCACTTCCAGCACGGCACGCATGGCGCCGCCGGCGATCACGCCGGTACCTTCGGAGGCCGGCTGCATGTAGACGCGGGCCGCGCCGTGGTTGGCCTTGATGGCATACCACAGGGTGCCGTTGTTCAGGTCGATGTTCACCATGTTGCGGCGGGCACGCTCCATCGCCTTGGAGATGGCGACCGGCACTTCACGCGCCTTGCCATAGCCGAAGCCGACCTTGCCTTCGCCATCGCCGACCACGGTCAGCGCGGTGAAGCTCATCTGGCGGCCACCCTTGACGGTCTTGGCCACGCGGTTGACGGCAATCAGCTTCTCGAGCAGGCCGTCGGAATTTTCGCGATCGTTCGAAGACATTTCTCGATTCCGTGTGCCCGGACCATCCGGGACTTTTGCTTGCGGCTGGGCCGCTTGTTGTTGTGTGTCGCTGGTGCGCGGGGCGGAATTCAGGGAATCCCGACCCCAGTGTTCAGAACTTCAGGCCGGCTTCGCGGGCCGCGTCGGCCAGCGCCTTGATGCGGCCGTGGTAGCGGAAGCCGGAGCGATCGAACGCCACCGA
Organism: Rhodanobacter geophilus; assembly: GCF_040812275.1. Classification (NCBI taxonomy): domain Bacteria; kingdom Pseudomonadati; phylum Pseudomonadota; class Gammaproteobacteria; order Lysobacterales; family Rhodanobacteraceae; genus Rhodanobacter; species Rhodanobacter geophilus. The sequence goes on from NZ_JBFOHL010000010.1 coordinate 27,364, forward strand.
CTCCACGCCGGCGGCCAACGCGCGCTCGGCCACGGCCTTGCCCACCGCCGCCGCCGCGGCCAGGTTCTTGGTGCCCTTCAGGCCCTCGGCCACCGACTTCTGCACGGTGGAGGCAGCCGCCACCACCTTGTCGCCGGAGGCGTCGAACACCTGGGCGTAGAGATGCTGGCCGGTGCGGTGCACCGACAAGCGGGCCACGGCCAGCTTGCGGATGTGCGCGCGCGTGGACTTGGCACGGCGCAGGCGGGATTCGTTCTTGTTCATCGTCATGTTCCTTGAAAGCGGATCGGCTTACGCCTTCTTTGCTTCCTTCAGGGTGATCTTCTCGCCGGCATAGCGCACGCCCTTGCCCTTGTAGGGCTCCGGGGCACGGAAGGCGCGGATCTTGGCGGCCACCTGGCCAACCACCTGCTTGTCGGCACCCTTGATCAGGATTTCCGTCTGCGTGGGGGTTTCCAGGGTGATGCCGACCGGAGCCTCGAACACCACCGGGTGCGAGAAGCCCAGGCTGAGGTTCAGCGACTTGCCGGCCATGGACGCGCGGTAACCCACGCCGACCAGCTCCAGCTTGCGCTCGTAGCCCTCGGACACGCCCTTGACCATGTTCGCCAGCAGCGCACGCGCGGTGCCGCCGAACTTGTCGTCCGCGCCCTCGGCCAACTGGATGTTGACGGCATCGCCGTCCACCTTCAGCGACACGCCGGGCAACGCATGGATGGACAGCGTGCCCTTCGGGCCCTTCACGGAGACGCCGTCGGCAGCAGCCTTCAGCTCCACGCCCTTCGGCAGGTTGATCGTCTTCTTGGCAACACGTGACATCGTCGGCTCCTTAGGCGACCTGGCCGATGACTTCGCCGCCCAGGCCCTTGGAACGAGCCTGCGCGTCGGTCAGCAGACCGGCGGACGTCGAGATGATCGAGATGCCCAGACCGCCGAGCACCTTCGGCAACTCGTCCTTGCCGCGGTAGATGCGCAGGCCGGAGCGGCTGACGCGGGAAATGGACTCGATGGCCGGACGGCCCTCGAAATACTTCAGCTTGATCTCGAGCACCGGCTTGCCCTCCTCCTGGGAGGTCTGCGCGTCGAGAATGTAGCCTTCGTTCTTGAGAAGGCCGGCGATCGCCACCTTCAGCTTCGACGACGGCATGCGTACCGTCGGCTTGCCCATCAGCTGGGCGTTGCGGACACGCGTGAACATGTCGGCGATGGGATCAGTCATGCTCATGAAAACATCCTTCAGAGTGCACCGATATCCGATAAAACCGGAAATCTTCTAGATTGTGATGCTGACAAGGCGCCAGCCTGCGTTGCGCAGACCGACGACTATAGCAGCTTTGCCGGTGTTTGGCGAATATCGTTGCGAAATCGCAACAATGACGGCACGGAGTGCCGCCGGACGACCGGCCCGCTAACGGACCGGGTCGGTAGATCGGTTACCAGCTGGCCTTGCGCAGGCCGGGCACGTCGCCACGCATGGTGGCTTCGCGCAGCTTGTTGCGGCCGAGGTTGAACTTGGCGTACACGGCGCGCGGACGGCCGGTCAGCGCGCAGCGGGTGCGCTGGCGGCTCGGGCTGGCGTCGCGCGGCAGCTTCTGCAGCTTGCCCTGCGCTTCCATCTTCTCCTCGTAGGAGGCGGTGGCGCTCAGCACGATCGCCTTCAGTTCGGCGCGCTTGGCGGCGTACTTCTTGACGAGCTTGGTCCGCTTGATGTCGCGGTTGACCATCGAGGTCTTTGCCATGGATAAATGCTCTCTTTTGAAGAGTCCGGCCACGGATGGCCGGTTTTCTCTCGATCACGGACGATCGTTTAGTTCCTGAACGGGAAGCTGAAGGCTTCCAGCAGCGCCTTGGCCTCGGCATCGGTCTTCGCGGTCGTGGTGATCGCGATGTCCATGCCGCGCATCGCATCGACGGCGTCGAAGTCGATTTCCGGGAAGATGATCTGTTCCTTCACGCCGAAGTTGAAGTTGCCACGGCCGTCGAAGGCGCGGCCCGACACGCCGCGGAAGTCGCGGGTACGGGGCAGCGAAATGTTGATCAGGCGATCCAGGAACTCGAACATCTGGGCGCGGCGCAGGGTGACCTTGCAGCCGATCGGCCAGCCGTCGCGGATCTTGAACGAGGCCACGGAAACGCGCGCCTTGGTCGTGATCGGCTTCTGGCCCGAGATCTTCGCCATGTCGGCCACGGCGTTCTCGAGGATCTTCTTGTTGCCCGCGGCTTCGCCCACGCCCATGTTCAGCGTGATCTTGGTGATGCGGGGAACCTGCATCACGTTCTGGTAGCCGAACTGCTTGGTCAGCTTCGGCACTACCTGCTCTTTGTAAAACGTCTCAAGGCGCGTCATGTCAGTATTCCTTACGCGTCCACGACCTCGCCATTCGAACGGAACACGCGGACCTTGCGCCCATCAGCGAGCGTCTTGGTGCCAACGCGTTCACCCTTGTTCGTGGCGGGGTTGAACAGCTGCACATTGGAGAGATGGATCGAGGCCTCACGCTCGACGATGCCGCCGGCCTGGTTGGCCTGCGGGTTCGGCTTGGTGTGGCGCTTGACCAGGTTCACGTTGGAGACGAACACGCGTTCGCCATCCACGCGCAGCACTTCGCCGCGCTGGCCCTTGTTCTTGCCGGTGATCACGAGGACCTGATCACCCTTGCGGATACGGTTCATGTTCTGGACTCCGCTCAGAGCACTTCGGGCGCGAGCGAGACGATCTTCATGAACTTCTCGCTGCGCAGCTCGCGGGTGACCGGCCCGAAGATACGGGTGCCGATCGGCTCGAGCTTGTTGTTGAGGAGCACCGCTGCGTTGCCGTCGAAACGGATCAGCGAGCCATCGGGACGGCGCACGCCCTTGGCGGTGCGAACCACCACGGCGTTGTACACCTCGCCCTTCTTCACCTTGCCGCGGGGGATGGCATCCTTCACGGTGACCTTGATCACGTCACCGATCGCGGCGTACCGGCGCTTGGAGCCGCCGAGCACCTTGATGCACATCAGTTCCTTGGCACCGCTGTTGTCCGCTGCGGAGAGCGTGCTTTGCATCTGGATCATGTCTGCACCCTCCTCTTAGACGGCTGCGCGGGTGACGATTTCGACCACGCGGTGATGCTTGGTCTTGGACAGCGGACGGCACTCGGCGATGCGCACCAGGTCACCCTCGTTCGCGCCGAGGTCGTCCTGCGCGTGCAACTTGGTCGACCGGCGCACGATCTTGCCCAGCAGGCCGTGCTGCACCTGGCGCTCGATCAGGACGGTGACCGTCTTGTCCATCTTGTTGCTGATGACGCGGCCCTCGAGGGTGCGCGCCTGCTTCTGGTTGTCGCTCATCTCGGCGCTCCCTTACTTCTTCGCGCCGAGCACGAACTTCGTGCGGGCGATGTCACGCCGGACGCGGCGCAGCTGATGCGGCTGGCTGAGCTGGCCGGCACCCTTCTGCATGCGCAGGTTGAACTGTTCCTTGCGCAGGTCCAGCAGGTGCTGATTGAGCTCTTCGGCCGACTTGGTGGTCAGATCTTTGATGGCCATGTCACATCACCGCCCGGGTCACGAACTGGGTCTGCACCGAGAGCTTGGCGGCGGCCAGGCGGAACGCCTCGCGCGCCGAAGTCTCGTCGATGCCCTCGATTTCATAGAGCATGCGGCCGGGCTGGATCGGGGCGACCCAGAACTCCACGCCGCCCTTGCCGGCGCCCATACGCACTTCGATCGGCTTCTTGGTGATCGGCTTGTCCGGGAACACGCGGATCCACAGCTTGCCGCCACGCTTCACGAAGCGGGTGATGCAACGGCGACCGGCCTCGATCTGGCGCGCGGTGAGCGCACCGTGGGTGGTCGCCTTGAGGCCGAACTCGCCGAAACTGACGAGGTTGGCGCATTGTGCCAGACCGTCGTTGCGGCCCTTGAACTGCTTGCGGTATTTGGTTCGCTTGGGTTGCAGCATGGCAACTCTCCTTACTTCGCCGCGCGCTCGCGACGGCCTTCGCCGTCACGACGCGGTTCGCGGTCGCGGTCACGCCGGCCTTCGCCGCCCTCGCGGCGCGACGGCGCCGGGGACTCGTCCTTCGGCTCCTGGCCGATCTGGGTCACGTCGAAGATCTCGCCCTTGTAGACCCACACCTTGATGCCGATGATGCCGTAGGTGGTGTTCGCCTCGGCGAAGCCGTAGTCGATGTCGGCACGCAGGGTGTGCAGCGGCACGCGGCCTTCGCGGGCCCACTCGGAACGGGCGATCTCGGCGCCGTTCAGACGGCCGGACACGTTGATCTTGATGCCCAGCGCACCCAGGCGCATCGCATTGCCCACCGAGCGCTTCATCGCGCGGCGGAACATGATGCGGCGCTCCAGCTGCTGCGCGATCGACTCGGCCACCAGCTGGGCGTCCAGCTCGGGCTTGCGCACTTCATTGACGTTGATGTGCGTCGGGACGCCCATCAGGTCGCTGACTTCCTTGCGCAGCTTCTCGATGTCCTCGCCCTTCTTGCCGATCACCACGCCCGGACGGGCGGTGTGGATCGTCACGCGCGCGGTCTTGGCCGGGCGCTCGATCTGGATCTTCGAGATGCCGGCGGCAGCCAGCTTCTTCTTCAGCATCTCGCGGACCTTGATGTCCGCCACGAGATACTTCGCGTAGTCGCCCTTGTTGGCGTACCACTTGGCGTTCCAGTCCTTGGCGATGCCGAGGCGGATGCCGGTGGGATGAACTTTGTGACCCATCGTCTTCTTCCTCTTACTCGCCAACGACCACGGTGATGTGGCTGGTGCGCTTCAGGATGCGGGAACCGCGGCCTTTGGCTCGGGCATACATGCGCTTCATCGCCGGACCTTCGTCCACGAAGATGCGCGAGACCTTCAGCTCGTCGACGTCGGCGCCGAGATTGTTCTCGGCGTTGGCGACGGCCGACAGCAGCACCTTGCGGACAAGGTGCGCAGCCTTCTTGTTGGTGAACTGGAGCACGTCGCTGGCCCGGCCCACGGGCATGCCGCGGACCAGGTCTGCCACCAGGCGTGCCTTCTGCGCCGAGATGCGGGCGCTGCGCAGGATCGCTTTGGCTTCGGTGCTCATCACTTGCCCTTCTTGTCGCCGACGTGGCCCTTGAAGGTACGCGTCACCGCGAACTCACCGAGCTTGTGCCCGACCATGTTCTCGTTGACGAGCACCGGCACGTGCTGGCGGCCGTTGTGGATGGCGATGGTCAGGCCCACCATTTCGGGCAGGATCATCGAGCGGCGCGACCAGGTCTTGATCGGACGCTTGTTGTTGGCGGAAACCGCGGCTTCCACCTTCTTGGCGAGGTGAAGGTCGACGAACGGACCTTTCTTCAGAGAGCGTGGCATGTCGGGTTCCTGTTACTTGCGGCGACGCACGATGAACTGCTGCGTGCGCTTGTTGTTGCGGGTCTTGTAACCCTTGGTCGGCGTGCCCCACGGGCTGACCGGATGACGGCCGCCGGAGGTACGGCCTTCACCACCGCCGTGCGGATGGTCGACCGGGTTCATCACCACGCCGCGCACGGTCGGGCGGATGCCGAGCCAGCGCTTGGCGCCGGCCTTGCCCAGCTTCTTCAGGCTGTGCTCGCCGTTGCCGACCTCACCGATGGTGGCGCGGCACTCGACCGGCACGCGGCGCATTTCGCCGGAGCGCAGGCGCAGCGTGGCGTAACCGGACTCGCGGGCCACCAGCTGCACCGAGGCGCCGGCACTGCGGGCGATCTGCGCGCCCTTGCCGGGCTTCATCTCGATGCAGTGGATGGTGGAACCCACCGGGATGCTGCGCAGCTGCAGGCAGTTGCCGGCCTTGATCGGCGCGTCGTGGCCGGACAGCAGACGGTCGCCCACCTGCACGCCCTTCGGCGCGATGATGTAGCGGCGCTCGCCGTCGGCGTAGCACAGCAGCGCGATGTGCGCGGTGCGGTTCGGATCGTATTCGATGCGCTCGACCTTGGCGGCAATGCCTTCCTTGTCGCGCTTGAAATCGATGATGCGGTAAGCCTGCTTGTGACCGCCGCCGCGATGACGCGTGGTGATGCGACCGAAATGGTTGCGACCACCCGTCTTCGACTGGCTTTCGGTCAGCGGCGCGTAGGGCGCGCCCTTGTGCAGCCCCTCGGTGCGGACGCTGACGGCGTCACGACGACCCGGCGAGGTTGGCTTGTGATTGATTAGTGCCATCTCGAGGAACTCCTGGCTCAGGCCTTGGCTGAAACGTCGATGGTCTGGCCATCGGCGAGGCGCACGTAGGCCTTGCGCTTGCCCTGGCGGCTGCCAGCGCGGAAACGGAAGGACTTGGCCTTGCCCTTGCTGTTGACGAGGTTCACCTGCTCGACCTTGACGTCGAACATCTTCTCCACCGCCTCGCGGACATCGGCCTTGGTCGCCGCAGGGGCGACCACGAATACGTACTGGTTGTGCTCGCTGACGCGAGCCGACTTCTCGGAGATGTGCGGCGCGCGCAGCGTGTCGAGAATGCGTTCGTTGCTCATGCCAGCCACTCCTCGATCTTCTTCACGGCGTCGACCGTCATCACCACGTGGTCGGAACCGACCAGGCTGACCGGATTCAGCGCCATCACGTCCAGGACGTGCAGGTAGGGGATGTTGCGCGAAGCCAGGTACAGCGCCTCGTTGGCATCCTCGGAAACCAGCAGCACGCGGCCGGAAACCTCGAGCTCCTTGAGCTTGGCGACCATCGCCTTGGTCCTGGGCTGGTCGACGCCGAAGCCTTCGACCACCTTCAGGCGACCCTGGCGGGTCAGCTCGGCAAGGATCGAGCGGATCGCGACGCGGTAGGCCTTGCGGTTGACCTTCTGCTCGTAGCTGCGCGGCTTCGCGGCAAAGGTCACGCCGCCGCCCACGAAGATCGGGGCACGGTAGTCGCCGTGACGGGCGCCGCCGCCCTTCTGCTTCTTGAACTTCTTGGTGGTACCCGACAGCTCGCCACGCGACAGCTGCGCCTTGGTACCGGCGCGACCGCCGGCCTGGTACGCAACCACCACCTGGTGAACCAGGGCCTGCTTGAACTCGCCGCCGAACACCTCGTCCGACACGCTGAGCGCGGCATTGTTAGGCGATGTTGCGCCAATGACATTCAGTTCCATGCCGTCTCTCCTCAACCCTTGGTGGTCGGACGGATGACGACGTCGCCACCGGTCGCACCGGGGACAGCGCCCTTCACCGCGATCAGGTGACGCTCGGCGTCGACCTTGACCACTTCCAGACCCTGCTGCGTGCGGTTCACCGCACCCATGTGGCCCGACATCTTCTTGCCCGGGAACACGCGGCCCGGCGTCTGGCGCTGGCCGATCGAACCCGGCGCGCGGTGCGACAGCGAGTTGCCGTGCGTCGCATCGCCCATCTTGAAGTGGTGGCGCTTGATGGTGCCCTGGAAGCCCTTGCCCTTGGAGACACCGGCGACGTCGACGATCTGGCCGACCGTAAACAGCTCGTCAGCCTTGATCTCCGCGCCCACGCTGTACTTGCCGAGGTCGTCGGCGGACACGCGGAACTCCCACAGCCCACGACCCGGCTCAACCTTGGCCTTGGCGTAATGGCCCTTCAGCGGCGCCGTCAGCAGGCTGGCGCGCTTCACGCCCGCCGCGACCTGCACCGCGCTGTAGCCATCGTTGTCTTCCGTCTTCAGCTGGGTGACGCGGTTCGGGGTCGCTTCAATCAGCGTCACCGGAATCGAGCGCCCGTCTTCAGTGAAGAGCCGGCTCATGCCGCACTTGCGGCCTACCAGTCCGATACTCATGTTCGTATCCTGTCTGTCGCTCAACCGAGCTTGATCTGAACATCGACGCCAGCGGCGAGATCAAGCTTCATGAGCGCGTCCACGGTCTTGTCGTTGGGGTCGACGATGTCGAGCACGCGCTTGTGGGTACGGGTCTCGTACTGGTCGCGTGCATCCTTGTCGACGTGCGGCGACACCAGAATGGTGTAACGCTCGATCTTGGTCGGGAGCGGGATGGGGCCGAGCACCGTGGCGCCCGTGCGCTTGGCCGTCTCGACGATCTCGCTGGCCGAACGGTCGATCAGACGATGATCGAACGCCTTGAGCCGGATGCGAATCTTCTGGTTCGCCATAAACCGTGTCCTGTTATCAAAAGAACTTGAATGTGCAACGAGGCGGCTTCTCACCGCATCGCACTGCTCTCTGGAACCACCGGGGCCGTGCCAGGCACAACCCCGACCTGCAAAACGCCAAGCGAGCACGTGATGGCTCGCCTGGCGCAAATCCTGCTGCGCAGTTGGCGTGATGGCGGGATCAACCCGGAACCACACCGAACGCGATGACCGTCCACGGTCTGCGAACTCGAAGCACTTCCTGCGCCTCATTTCGCGGTGAGCCAGTCGAAATTCATCCGCCTGGCAAGTGAGCTGCGAAGTATAACGGCAAACTTGGATTTAGTGAAGGGGGTCGAGATCGACCCGACGCGCCCTTCTTTCCCCGGCGCAGGCCGACCCATCGGGCCGGATCAACGACGGAAGTCATCCCGGCAGCACAGGCTGCCGGGATGACGGTGCTTACTTGATGACCTTGGCGACGACGCCGGCGCCGACGGTGCGGCCACCCTCGCGGATCGCGAAGCGCAGGCCCTCGTCCATCGCGATCGGGTGGATCAGGCTCACCACCATCTTCACGTTGTCGCCCGGCATCACCATCTCCACGCCTTCCGGCAGCTGCACCGCGCCGGTCACGTCCGTGGTGCGGAAGTAGAACTGCGGGCGGTAGCCCTTGAAGAACGGGGTGTGACGGCCACCCTCTTCCTTCGACAGCACATACACCTCCGCCTCGAAGTCCGTGTGCGGCGTGATCGAGCCCGGCTTCGCCAGCACCTGGCCACGCTCCACGTCGTCGCGCTTCAGACCGCGCAGCAGCAGGCCCACGTTGTCGCCCGCCTGGCCCTGGTCCAGCAGCTTGCGGAACATTTCCACGCCCGTCACCGTGGTCTTCTGCGTCGGGCGGATGCCCACCACCTCGATTTCCTCGCCGACCTTGATGATCCCGCGCTCCACGCGACCGGTCACCACCGTGCCGCGGCCCGAGATCGAGAACACGTCCTCGACCGGCATCAGGAACGGACGGTCGATCTCGCGCACCGGCTCCGGAATGTAGCTGTCCAGCGCGTCCACCAGCTTGATGATCGCCGGCACGCCGATTTCGCTCTGGTCACCTTCCAGCGCCTTCAGCGCCGAACCGTGGATGATCGGCGTGTCGTCGCCCGGGAAGTCGTACTTCGACAGCAGCTCGCGCACTTCCATCTCGACCAGCTCCAGCAGCTCGGCGTCGTCCACCATGTCCGCCTTGTTCAGGAACACGATGATGTACGGCACGCCCACCTGCCGCGACAGCAGAATGTGCTCGCGCGTCTGCGGCATCGGGCCGTCCGCCGCCGAGCACACCAGGATCGCGCCGTCCATCTGCGCCGCACCCGTGATCATGTTCTTCACGTAGTCCGCATGGCCCGGGCAGTCCACGTGCGCGTAGTGGCGCTTCGGCGACTCGTATTCCACGTGCGCCGTCGAGATCGTGATCCCGCGCGCCTTCTCTTCCGGCGCCGCGTCGATCGCGTCGTAGGCCTTGAATTCGCCGCCGAAACGCTCCGCACCAACCTTCGTCAGCGCCGCCGTCAGCGTCGTCTTCCCGTGGTCCACGTGACCGATCGTACCCACGTTCACGTGGGGCTTGGTGCGCTCGAACTTGCCCTTTGCCATGACTTGAGACCTCTAGATAGAACTTTTCGTCAGTGCGGCGATTGCCGCGTCGTTTGATCTACGCGACCCATGGGCCGCACTGTTTGCTTCTGGAACACAAAAGCGAAAAACCGCTGTACTTGTTTGCTTGTGGCCGGGGCGGCCACAAGCCGCTCTTCTTGAAAAGTGCGGCCATGGATGGCCGCCCGTGTGATTTTCGCGGTCAAGGATGACCGCAAAAAATCAAGCCTTCTTGACCACCTGCTCGGCGATGTTGTTCGGCGCCTCGGCGTAGTGGTCGAACTCCATCGTGAAGGTGGCGCGACCCTGGGTCAGCGAGCGGATGGTCGTGGCGTAACCGAACATTTCGCCCAGCGGCACGAACGCGTCGATGGTCTTGCCCGACGGCGTGTCTTCCTGGCCGCGCAGGATGCCGCGGCGACGGCTCATGTCGCCCATCACGTCACCGACGTAATCCTCCGGCGTCACCACCTCGACCTTCATGATCGGCTCGAGCAGCACCGGCGAGGCCTTCGCGAAGCCCTGCTTGAACGCCATCGAGGCGGCCAGCTTGAACGCCATTTCGGACGAGTCGACGTCGTGGTAGGAGCCGAACACCAGCTTCACCTTGACGCCCACCACCGGGAAGCCCGCCAGCGGACCACTGGTGATGGTCTCGCGCAGGCCCTTCTCGACCGAGGGGATGAACTCCTTCGGAATCACGCCGCCGGTGATGTCGTTGATGAACAGGAAGTCATCCTTGATCGCCGCGGACAGCTTCTCGTCGGCGCGGTCGGCGTCGCTGATCGGCGACATCTCGATCACCACGTGGCCGTACTGGCCCTTGCCGCCGGACTGCTTGGCGTGCTTGTAATCGGACTTCACGTCGCTGGAACGGATCGTCTCGCGATACGCCACCTGCGGCTTGCCGACGTTGGCCTCGACGTTGAACTCGCGCTTCATGCGGTCGACGATGATGTCGAGATGCAGCTCGCCCATGCCCGAGATGATGGTCTGACCCGATTCCTCGTCGGTGCGCACGCGGAAGGACGGATCCTCGGCGGCCAGGCGGCCCAGCGCGATACCCATCTTCTCCTGGTCCGACTTGGTCTTCGGCTCCACCGCCATCGAGATCACCGGCTCCGGGAACGTCATGCGCTCCAGGGTGATCACGTGATCCTGCGCGCACAGCGTGTCGCCGGTCGTCACGTCCTTCAGGCCGACCGCGGCGGCGATGTCGCCAGCGCGGACTTCCTTCAGTTCGTGACGATCGTTCGCGTGCATCTGCAGGATGCGGCCGATGCGCTCCTTCTTCGACTTCACCGGGTTGTAGACGGCATCGCCGGCATTCAGCACGCCCGAGTAGACGCGGAAGAAGGTCAGCGAACCGACGAACGGATCGGTCATGATCTTGAATGCGAGCGCGGAGAACGGTGCGGCGTCGTCCGCCTTGCGGGTCGCCTCGTGCTCGTTCTCGTCCACGCCGGTCACCGGCGGGCGGTCGACCGGCGACGGCAGCAGGTGCACCACCGCGTCGAGCATCGCCTGCACGCCCTTGTTCTTGAAGGCGGTGCCGCAATAGACCGGGATGATTTCGCTGGCCAGCGTGCGCGAGCGCAGGCCGCCGATGATCTCGGCCTCGGAGAGGTCGCCCCCTTCCAGGTACTTGTTCATCAGCTCTTCGCTGGCTTCAGCCGCGGATTCGACCATGAAGCTGCGTGCCTCGGCGGCCTTGTCCGCGAGGTTCGCAGGGATGTCCTGGTACTCGAACTTCATGCCCTGGGACGCCATGTCCCAGATGATCGCCTTCATCTTGAGCAGGTCGACCACGCCCTCGAAGTCGTCCTCGGCGCCGATCGGCACCACCATCGGCACCGGGTGCGCGCCCAGGCGCGACTTCAGCTGGCCGACCACCTTGTCGAAGTTCGCACCGGTGCGGTCCATCTTGTTGACGAACGCAAGGCGCGGCACCTTGTACTTGTTGGCCTGGCGCCACACGGTCTCGGACTGCGGCTGCACGCCGCCGACCGCGCACAGCACGAACACCGCGCCGTCGAGCACGCGCAGCGAACGCTCCACCTCGATGGTGAAGTCGACGTGCCCGGGGGTGTCGATGATGTTGAAGCGGTGCTGCTCCATCGAACCGTCCATGCCCTTCCAGAACGCCGTAGTGGCGGCGGAAGTGATGGTGATGCCGCGCTCCTGCTCCTGCTCCATCCAGTCCATCGTGGCCGCACCGTCGTGCACCTCGCCGATCTTGTGCGAGACGCCGGTGTAGAACAGGATGCGCTCCGTGGTCGTGGTCTTGCCGGCATCGATGTGGGCCATGATGCCGAAGTTGCGGTAGCGCTCGATGGGAGTGGTGCGTGCCATAGTCGTATCCGACGGAGATCCATCCCCGAATGGGCAATGGCGGCCATCCGGGCCGCTCTGGTCATGAAAAAATCCGGCAAGAATGCCGGCTGGCTCGGTGCCGCCCATCATGGGCGGCACGACACTTGCCGCTGATTACCAGCGGTAGTGCGAGAAGGCCTTGTTGGCTTCCGCCATGCGATGGGTTTCCTCGCGCTTCTTGGCGGCACCACCACGACTTTCGGAAGCTTCCTGCAGCTCGGCAGCCAGCTTGCGCGGCATCGAGGTTTCGCCACGCTTGCGCGCAGCCTCGATCACCCAGCGCATCGCCAGCGCCATGCGGCGGCCCGGACGCACTTCCACCGGCACCTGGTAGGTGGCGCCACCAACGCGGCGGGACTTCACCTCGACGGCCGGCGCGACATTGCTCAGCGCCTTTTCGACCAGAGCCACCGGCTCGGCGTGCTTCTCGCCCAGATGATCCAGCGCACCATAGACGATGCTCTCGGCCACCGACTTCTTGCCGCTCTTCATCACCATGTTGATGAAGCGGGCAATCAGCTGGCTGCCGTGCTTCGGGTCGGGCAGCACCACACGGGCGGGATGGGAACCTTTACGCGACATAGTTAATTCCTAAGCTCAGGCCTTCGGGCGCTTGGCGCCGTACTTCGAACGCGACTGACGACGCTTGGTGACGCCGGCGCAGTCGAGGCTGCCGCGCACCGTGTGGTAACGCACGCCGGGGAGATCCTTGACGCGGCCGCCACGAATGAGCACCACCGAGTGCTCCTGCAGGTTGTGGCCTTCGCCACCGATGTAGCTGATCACCTCGTAGCCGTTGGTCAGGCGCACCTTGGCAACCTTGCGCAACGCCGAGTTCGGCTTCTTCGGGGTGGTCGTGTACACGCGCGTGCAGACGCCGCGACGCTGCGGGCTGTTCTGCAGGGCAGGCGAATCGCTCTTGTAGCTCTTCGGGCTGCGGGATTTGCGCACCAACTGGTTGATAGTCGCCATGCGTAGCCTATTCTGAAAACATAAAGGCAGCCCGAACAAGCTCGGTCTGCCAAGAAGCGGGAATATAACACGGACGGCCTGTCACAGACAAGCCAGCGTCCCGCCTTCCATGACCCGAACACGAGGTGCATCCGTGCACCTCATTTCGTATGTCTAGCGAGCAAGGCCCTGAACGGGCTTACTCGACACCACTTTCACTGCCGGCCGGCGCCTCGGCAAACGAGACGGCGGAAGCGGTACCGGAGAGCGTTTCCAGATCCGAGGCGGTCAAGCCGCCCTGGCTGCGGCGCGAGGCGTGGTACGCCAGGCCGGTACCCGCGGGAATCAGACGGCCGACGATAACATTTTCCTTCAGGCCCCGCAAGGTATCACGCGTGCCACGAACCGCAGCTTCCGTCAACACCCGGGTGGTTTCCTGGAAGGAAGCCGCCGAGATGAAGGACTCCGTGGCCAGCGAGGCCTTGGTGATGCCCAGCAGCACCGACTGGTACTCGGCCGGGCGCTCGCCCTTGGCTTCCGCGCGCTCGTTCTCCGCGTTGATGCGCACGCGCTCCACCTGCTCGCCGCGCAGATAGTGGCTGTCGCCCGGCTCGGTGATCTCGACCTTGCGCAGCATCTGGCGAATGATCGCCTCGATGTGCTTGTCGTTGATCTTCACGCCCTGCAGACGGTAGACGTCCTGGATCTCCTTGACCAGGTAGCCAGCCAGCGGCTCCACGCCCAGCAGGCGCAGGATGTCGTGCGGGCTGGGCTCGCCGTCCACCACGGTCTCGCCCTTCTCCACGTGCTCGCCCTCGAACACGATGACCTGGCGCCACTTGGGAATCAGTTCCTCGTGCTCGTTGCCGTCCACGTCCTTGATGATCAGGCGCTGCTTGCCCTTGGTGTCCTTGCCGAAGCTGACCACGCCCGAACGCTCGGCCAGCACCGCCGGCTCCTTCGGCTTGCGCGCCTCGAACAGGTCGGCCACGCGGGGCAGACCACCGGTGATGTCGCGGGTCTTGGAGGTTTCCTGCGGGATACGGGCCACCACGTCGCCCACGCCCACCTCGGCGCCATTCTGGATCGACACGATCGCGCCGGCCGGCAGGAAGTACTGCGCGGCGATGTCGGTGCCCGGCAGCTTGAGCTCGCGGCCCTTGCTGTCCTCCAGGCGCACGATCGGGCGCAGGTCCTTGGCCTGGGTGCCGCGACGCTTCGGATCGGTCACCACCGCCGACTCCAGGCCGGTCAGTTCGTCGGTCTGGCTCTGCACGGTGACGCCATCGATGAAGTCGATGAAACGCACCACGCCGGCCACCTCGGTGACGATCGGATGGGTGTGCGGGTCCCAGTTCGCCACGGTCTGGCCGGGCTTGACCGGGGCGCCGTCCTTGACCGCGATGGTGGCGCCGTACGGCACCTTGTAACGCTCGCGCTCGCGGCCACTGGAGTCGATCACGCTCAGTTCGCCCGAGCGCGACACGGCCACCAGGTGGCCCTGCTTGTGCTGCACCGACTTCAGGTTGTTGTACTTCAGCGAACCGGTGGTCTTCACCGTCACGTTGTCCACGGCGGCGGCACGCGAAGCCGCGCCACCGATGTGGAAGGTACGCATGGTCAGCTGGGTGCCGGGCTCGCCGATCGACTGCGCGGCAACCACGCCCACGGCCTCGCCCATGTTGACCAGGTGGCCACGCGCCAGGTCGCGGCCGTAGCACAGCTTGCACACGCCGTGGCTGGCCTCGCAGGTGATCGGCGAACGCACCTTGATGACCTGCACGCCGGCCTTGTCGAGCTTCTCGACCAGCGCTTCGTTCAGCAGGGTGTCGCGGGTGACGATCGGCTGGTCGTCGTCGCCGGGCGCGTAGACGTCCTCGACCACCACGCGGCCGAGCACGCGCTCGCGCAACGGCTCGACCACGTCGCCGCCTTCCACGATCGGCTGCATGATCAGGCCTTCCTCGGTGCCGCAGTCGTCCATGGTGACCACCACGTCCTGCGCCACGTCCACCAGGCGGCGGGTGAGGTAACCGGAGTTCGCCGTCTTCAGCGCCGTATCCGCCAGGCCCTTGCGGGCGCCGTGGGTGGAGTTGAAGTACTGCAGCACGTTCAGGCCTTCGCGGAAGTTGGCCTTGATCGGGGTCTCGATGATCGAGCCGTCCGGGCGCGCCATCAGGCCGCGCATGCCGGCCAGCTGGCGGATCTGCGCCACCGAACCACGCGCGCCGGAGTCGGCCATGATGTACAGCGAGTTCATCGACTTCTGGGCGACCTGCTTGCCCTCGCTGTCGGTCACCGTCTCGGTGCCGATGCCGTCGATCATCGCCTTGGCGACCTGCTCGTTGGTGCGCGACCAGATGTCGACCACCTTGTTGTAGCGCTCGCCGGCGGTGACCAGGCCCGACTGGTACTGCTGCTGGATCTCGACGACTTCCTTCTCGGCCTCTTCCAGGATCGCCTTCTTCTCGGCCGGGATCTTCATGTCGTCGATGCCGATGGAGATGCCGGCGCGCGTGGCGAAGCGGTAGCCGGTGTACATCAGCTGGTCGGCGAAGACCACCGTCTCCTTCAGGCCCAGGCGGCGGTAGCTGGCGTTGATCAGGCGCGAGATCGCCTTCTTGGTCAGCTCGGTGTTGGCCAACGCGAACGGCAGGCCCTCCGGCAGGATCTCGGCCAGCAGCGCGCGACCCACCGTGGTCTCGACCAGCGCCAGCTCGCTGCGGCGTTCGCCGTCTTCGCCCAGGTGCACCTGCTTCAGGCGCACCTTGACCTTGGCGTGCAGTTCGACCGCGCGGTTGTCATAGGCGCGACGCACTTCGCTGATGCCGGAGAACACCATGCCGGTGCCCTTCGCGTTCACCAGTTCGCGGGTCATGTAGTACAGGCCCAGCACCACGTCCTGGGTCGGCACGATGATCGGCTCGCCGTTGGCGGGCGACAGGATGTTGTTGGTGGACATCATCAGGGCGCGCGCCTCCAGCTGCGCCTCGATCGACAGCGGCACGTGCACCGCCATCTGGTCGCCGTCGAAGTCCGCGTTGAACGCGGTACAGACCAGCGGATGCAGCTGGATCGCCTTGCCCTCGATCAGCTTCGGCTCGAACGCCTGGATGCCGAGGCGGTGCAGGGTCGGCGCGCGGTTCAGCAGCACCGGATGCTCGCGGATCACCTCTTCCAGGATGTCCCAGACCTGGCCTTCCTCGCGCTCGACCAGCTTCTTGGCGGCCTTGATCGTGGTGGCCTCGCCGCGGGCCTGCAGCTTGGCGAAGATGAAGGGCTTGAACAGTTCCAGCGCCATCTTCTTCGGCAGGCCGCACTGGTGCAGGCGCAGGGTCGGGCCCACGGTGATCACCGAGCGGCCGGAGTAGTCCACGCGCTTGCCGAGCAGGTTCTGGCGGAAGCGGCCCTGCTTGCCCTTGATCATGTCGGCGAGCGACTTCAGCGCGCGCTTGTTGGTGCCGGTGATGGCGCGGCCGCGGCGGCCGTTGTCGAGCAGCGCGTCCACCGACTCCTGCAGCATGCGCTTCTCGTTGCGCACGATGATGTCGGGCGCGTTGAGTTCGAGCAGGCGCTTCAGGCGGTTGTTGCGGTTGATGACGCGGCGGTACAGGTCGTTGAGGTCGGAGGTCGCGAAGCGGCCACCGTCCAGCGGCACCAGCGGACGCAGGTCCGGCGGCAGCACCGGCAGCACGGTCAGCACCATCCACTCCGGCTTGTTGCCGGATTCCAGGAAGGCCTCGATCAGCTTCACGCGCTTGGTGAGGCGCTTCAGCTTGGTCTCGGAATTGGTGGAGGCGATTTCTTCCTTCAGGCGAATGACTTCGCCCGGAAGATCCAGCGACTTCAGCAGCTCGTAGACCGCCTCGGCGCCCATGCGCGCGTCGAATTCGTCGCCGTGCTCCTCGACGGCCTCCAGGTACTGGTCCTCGCTGAGCAGCTGGCCGCGCTCCAGCGCGGTCAGGCCCGGATCGATCACCACGAAGGCCTCGAAGTACAGGATGCGCTCGATGTCGCGCAGGGTCATGTCCAGCATCAGGCCGATGCGCGACGGCAGCGACTTGAGGAACCAGATGTGCGCGGTCGGCGAAGCCAGCTCGATGTGGCCCATGCGCTCGCGGCGCACCTTGGCCAGCGTCACTTCGGTGCCGCACTTCTCGCACACCACGCCGCGATGCTTCATGCGCTTGTACTTGCCGCACAGGCACTCGTAGTCCTTCACCGGGCCGAAGATGGCGGCGCAGAACAGGCCGTCACGCTCGGGCTTGAACGTGCGGTAGTTGATCGTCTCCGGCTTCTTCACTTCGCCGTACGACCACGAGCGGATCAGCTCCGGCGAGGCCAGCGCGATCTTGATCGCGTCGAAGTCGCGGGTTTCGCGCTGCTGGTTGAAGAGGTTGAGCAGGTCTTTCATTTGAGTCTCCGATCGGAGCAAATTCTTGGACGGGGCCAGAAGGTCAGGCGTGCAGGTTCAGGGATGCGGAAGCCGGGATCCAGTGGCAACGGCGGTTGCCCGTTGCGGATGCCGGCCTCCTTGCCTCACTTGACCTCTTCCAGATCGATGTCGATGCCGAGCGAGCGGATTTCCTTCACCAGCACGTTGAAGGATTCCGGCATGCCTGCCGCCATCTCGTGGTTGCCGTCGACGATGTTCTTGTACATCTGGTTGCGGCCCTGCACGTCGTCGGACTTCACCGTCAGCATTTCCTGCAGGGTGTAGGCCGCGCCGTAGGCTTCCAGCGCCCAGACTTCCATTTCGCCGAAGCGCTGGCCGCCGAACTGCGCCTTGCCGCCCAGCGGCTGCTGGGTGACCAGCGAGTACGGGCCGGTGGAACGCGCATGCATCTTGTCGTCGACCAGGTGGTTGAGCTTCAGGTAGTGCATGTAGCCCACGGTCACCGGGCGGTCGAATGCCTCGCCGGTGCGGCCGTCGAACAGCACGGTCTGGCCCGACTCGGGCAGATCCGCCAGCTTCAGCATCGCCTTGATCTCGGTCTCCTCGGCACCGTCGAACACCGGCGTGGCCATCGGCACGCCCTGTTGCAGGTTGCTCGCCAGGGCCAGGATTTCCTCGTCGGTCAGCGACTTGAGGTCGACGTGCTGCACCGCGCCGGAGACATGGTGGTTGTAGATCTGGTCGAGGAACTCGCGGATCTGCTTGACCTTGGCCTGCGCCTCCAGCATCTGCTGGATCTTCTTGCCCAGGCCCTTCGCGGCCCAGCCGAGGTGCACCTCGAGGATCTGGCCGATGTTCATACGCGAAGGCACGCCCAGCGGGTTCAGGCAGATGTCCATCGAGGTGCCGTCGGCCATGTGCGGCATGTCCTCCACCGGCACCACGTTCGACACCACGCCCTTGTTGCCGTGACGGCCGGCCATCTTGTCGCCCGGCTGGATGCGGCGCTTCACGGCCAGGAACACCTTGACCATCTTCAGCACGCCCGGCGCGAGGTCGTCGCCCTGGGTGATCTTGCCCTGCTTCTCCTTGAAGCGCTTGTCGAACTCCTCCTTGTGGCGCTTGACCTGCTCGGCCGCACGCTCGAGGAATTCGGTGACCGCCTCGTCCTTGACGTTGATCTTGAACCAGTCGTCCTTCTTCAGGCCGTCCAGGTAGGCGTCGGTGATCTCGGCGCCGCGCTTCAGGCCGCCCGGGCCGCTCATCGCGCTCTGCCCGACCAGCTGGATGCGCATGCGGTTGTAGATCGCGCCTTCGAGGATGCGGAACTGGTCGTCGAAGTCCTTGCGGATGCGCTTGATCTCGGTTTCCTCGATCTGCTTGGCGCGCTTGTCCTTCTCGATGCCGTCGCGGGTGAACACCTGCACGTCGATCACCGTGCCGTCCATGCCGGGCGGCACGCGCAGCGAGCTGTCCTTCACGTCGCTCGCCTTCTCGCCGAAGATCGCGCGCAGCAGCTTCTCTTCCGGCGTCAGCTGGCTCTCGCCCTTCGGCGTGACCTTGCCGACCAGGATGTCGCCGGCCTTCACCTCGGCACCGATGTAGACGATGCCGCTCTCGTCGAGGCGGGCCAGCGCCTGCTCGCCCACGTTCGGGATGTCGGCGGTGATTTCCTCGGCGCCCAGCTTGGTGTCGCGCGCGACGCAGGCCAGTTCCTCGATGTGGATCGAGGTGTAGCGGTCCTCCTGCACGACGCGCTCGGAGAGCAGGATCGAGTCCTCGAAGTTGTAGCCGTTCCACGGCATGAAGGCGATCAGCATGTTCTGGCCGAGCGCGAGCTCGCCCAGGTCGGTCGACGAACCGTCGGCCAGGGTGTCGCCCTTCGCCACCACGTCACCCACGTTCACCAGCGGGCGCTGGTTGAGGTTGGTGTTCTGGTTGGAGCGGGTGTACTTGGTCAGCGTGTAGATGTCGACGCCGGCGTCGTTCTCGCCAACCTCGGCCTCGTTCACGCGCACCACGATGCGGCCGGCGTCGACCTGGTCGATCACGCCGCCACGCCTGGCGCTGACGGTGACGCCGGAGTCGCGCGCCACGGCGCGCTCGATGCCGGTGCCCACCAGCGGGGTCTGCGAACGCAGGGTCGGCACGGCCTGGCGCTGCATGTTCGCGCCCATCAGCGCGCGGTTCGCGTCATCGTGCTCCAGGAACGGCACCAGCGCGGCCGCCACCGACACGGTCTGCATCGGCGAAACGTCCATGTAGTCGACTTCGGCCG
This sequence comes from Rhodanobacter geophilus, assembly GCF_040812275.1. Classification (NCBI taxonomy): domain Bacteria; kingdom Pseudomonadati; phylum Pseudomonadota; class Gammaproteobacteria; order Lysobacterales; family Rhodanobacteraceae; genus Rhodanobacter; species Rhodanobacter geophilus. The sequence continues at coordinate 47,077 of NZ_JBFOHL010000010.1, forward strand.
CCGGACGCAGCTCGGACTCGCCGCGGAAACGGCAGGAGACGAACTCCTCGACGAAGGCGCCATGCTTGTCCAGCGGCGAGTTCGCCTGGGCGATCACGTGGTCGCCTTCCTCGATCGCCGACAGGTAGTCCACCGTATTGGTGACCTTGCCGTGCGCGACCTTGCGGTACGGCGTCTCCAGGAAGCCGTACTGGTTGGTGCGCGCGTACACGGCCAGCGAGTTGATCAGGCCGATGTTCGGGCCTTCCGGCGTCTCGATGGTGCAGACGCGGCCGTAGTGGGTCGGGTGCACGTCGCGCACCTCGAAGCCGGCGCGCTCGCGCGTCAGGCCGCCCGGGCCCAGCGCCGAGACGCGGCGCTTGTGCGTCACTTCCGACAGCGGGTTGTTCTGGTCCATGAACTGCGAAAGCTGCGAGGAGCCGAAGAACTCCTTCACCGCCGCCGCCACCGGCTTGGCGTTGATCAGGTCCTGCGGGGTGAGGCCGTCGGCCTCGGCCAGCGACAGGCGCTCGCGCACCGCGCGCTCCACGCGCACCAGGCCGATGCGGAAGGTGTTCTCGGTCATCTCGCCGACCGAGCGCACGCGACGGTTGCCGAGGTGGTCGATGTCGTCCACGGTGCCGTGGCCGTTCTTGATGTCGATCAGCACCTTCAGCACGTCGAGGATGTCGGAGCTCTCGCCCTGCGCCTTGACCAGGCGCTGGGACTCCTCTTCCTTGCGCTCGCTGAAATACTTGTGGTCGTACAGCACGCCCGGACCGAGGATGTCCTTGCGGCCCACGCGGCGGTTGAACTTCATGCGACCCACGGCCGAAAGGTCGTAGCGGTCGAAGGTGAAGAACAGGTTGAAGAACAGGTTCTGCGCGGCATCCTTCGTCGGCGGCTCGCCCGGACGCATCATGCGGTAGATCTCCACCAGCGCCTCCAGCGGGGTGCGGGTGTTGTCGATGCGCAGGGTATGCGAGATGTAGGCGCCGCGGTCGAGGTCGTTGACGTACAGCGTCGGCACGACGTCGATGCCGGCCTTGCGGAAGTTCTCCAGCTGCTCGGCGGTGATCTCGTCATTGGCCGAGGCCAGCAGCTCGCCGGTCTTCGGGTCGACGATGTCGATCGCCAGGATGCGGCCGACCGGGTAGTCGTCCGGCACTTCCAGCGCGGTGATGTTCTCGGCCGCGAGCTGGCGCACGTGGCGCGCGGTGATGCGCTTGCCGGCTTCCACCAGCACCTTGCCGCCGATCGCGAGGTCGAAGCTCAGGGTCTCGCCGCGCAGGCGCTCGGCGACCAGCTCCAGCGTGGTGCCGCCCTTGGCGCCCAGGTGGAACACGTTGTGCTCGAAGAAGATATTGAGCATCTCCTCGTTGCTGTAGCCCAGCGCGCGCAGCAGCACGGTCACCGGCAGCTTGCGGCGACGGTCGATGCGGGTGAACAGCGCGTCCTTCGGGTCGAACTCGAAGTCCAGCCAGGAGCCGCGGTAGGGGATCACGCGGGCGGAGAACAGCAGCTTGCCCGAGCTGTGCGTCTTGCCGCGGTCGTGGTCGAAGAACACGCCCGGCGAACGGTGCAGCTGCGAGACGATGACGCGCTCGGTGCCGTTGATGATGAAGGTGCCGGTGTCGGTCATGAGCGGGATCTCGCCCATGTAGACCTCCTGCTCCTTGACGTACTTCACCGCCTTCTTCGAGGCCGGGCTGTCCTTGTCGTAGATCACCAGGCGCACGGTGACGCGCAGCGGCGCGCCGAAGGTCATGCCGCGGTTGCGGCACTCGCGCTCGTCGAAGCCCGGCTCGCCGAGGCGATAGTCGACATATTCCAGCGCGGCGTTGCCCGAGTAGCTCACGATCGGGAACACCGACTTCAAGGCGGCATGCAGACCCTTGTCTTCGCGCTGCTTGGGCGCGACGTGCTCCTGCAGGAATTCCCGGTAGGAATCGGTCTGGATGGTCAGCAGGTTGGGCACGCCCAGCACGGGGGGCCGCTTGCCGAAATCCTTGCGGATGCGCTTCTTCTCGGTAAACGAGTAGGTCATGGGTTGACGCCTCGGTTCGCAGTGACGCCGGTGGTGCACGCACCGGCTGAATGGGGATGCTTGGATCTGGGGGATCGCGGTTGTCGACTCCTGGCGAATCGACAGCCGCGATGCCTCAGAGCAGGAGCATCCGTGCTCGATGGGCGATAAATGGGCTCCTGCCCATTTATTGCTCGCCCGCCAGGGGCGGGCTCCGCTGGATCAGGCGCTTGCGCGTGAACCACGGCGGGCCGTCCTGGCCCGCCGCGCGGCTCAGCGCCGCGCGGCTCTTGAAGCGGGCAAAGCCCGGGGGCTCTCGCCCCCAGGCTTGCTTGACGCTAAGCCAAACTGACGGCGCGCAAGGGCGCCGATTACTTCAGTTCGACCGTGGCGCCGGCAGCTTCCAGGTCCTTCTTGAACTTCTCGGCGTCTTCCTTCGACACGGCTTCCTTCAGGACGCCGCCGGCCTCGGTGAGGTCCTTGGCTTCCTTCAGGCCCAGGCCGGTGATGGCGCGGACGGCCTTGATCACGTCGACCTTCTTGTCGCCGGCGGACTTCAGGATCACGTCGAACTCGGTCTGCGCCTCGGCAGCCGGGGCGGCAGCGCCACCGGCGGCGGCCACGGCGACCGGGACGGCGGCGGACACGCCAAACTTCTCTTCGATGGCCTTCACCAGCTCCATCACTTCCATCAGCGACTTGGCGGCGACGGCTTCAACGATCTGTTCGTTGGTCAGGGACATTTTGATTTACCTCTGGAAATGGATTCGATACGGGTAAGCGTCGGGATCAGGCGGCCGCGGGGGCTTCGGCGGCGGCTTCGCCACCACCCTGCTTGTCGGCCACGGCCTTGACGGCGCGGGCGAACATCGCCGCCGGTTCCGCCAGCACGCGGGCCAGCATGGCCAGCGCCTCGTCGCGGGTCGGCAGCGAGGCCAGCACGTCGACGTGCGCGGCGGGCAGCAGCTTGCCTTCCACCGAGACGACCTTCGCCTTGAGCTTTTCGTTGCTCTTGGCGAATTCCTTGATCAGGCGACCGGCAGCGCCGGGCTCCTCGGTCGAGAACGCGTACAGCAGCGGACCGGTCAGGGCGTCCTTGACGACCTCGAACTCGGTACCTGCCACGGCGCGCGACGCCAGCGTGTTCTTGACAACCTTCAGGAACACGCCGGTCTCGCGGGCCTTCTTGCGCATCGCGGTCATCTGTTCGACCGTGGTGCCCGCGTACTCGGCAGCGACCAGGGAGTGGGCCTTCGCGGCGACTTCTGCCAGCTCGGCGACTACTTCTTGCTTCTGGGACAGATTGAGAGCCATTGCACTCCTCCAAATGAACTCCGCTCACGGCTCCTGCCGCTTGCGGTCCTGGGCGACGCCTTCCGTGACGTCGGGGACGCGGGGCGTCCCGGGTGGTGGCCTTTCCAGAACGACGAATCATTCCAGTGGGGGCGGCACCATCTGCGCAGGCCGGATGCGGGCATCCGATTAAGCGACCGGCTTGGCGGCGACGGCGATTCCCTGCCATGAGCGAGCTCCCTGCCCGTCGTCGTCGCGCACTGGTCGCGCCTGCGGTCTTTGACGGCTGCACGGCCATGTGGCCGCACTGCCCTCAAAAACGGCCCGCGCGACAAGCTGCCGCGCGGGAAAAACTCTTGCTTACTTGGTCGCGATGTTCAGCGACGAGGTGTCGACGGTAACGCCGACGCCCATCGTGGACGACAGCGCCACCTTCTGCAGGTACTGGCCCTTGGCCGTGGCCGGCTTGGCCTTCAGCAGGTCGTTGACCAGCGCGTTGAGGTTGTCCGCGAGCTGCGCGGCCTCGAACGTGGCCTTGCCGATGGTGGCGTGGATGATGCCCGCCTTGTCGTTGCGGAACTTCACCTGGCCGGCCTTGGCGTTCTTCACCGCGGTGGCGACGTCGGCCGTGACCGAGCCGTCCTTCGGGTTCGGCATCAGGCCGCGCGGGCCGAGCAGCTGACCCAGCTTGCCGACCACGCGCATCGCGTCCGGTGTGGCGATCACGCGACCGAAGTCGAGGTCGCCGGCCTGCATGCGCTCGGCCAGGTCGTCCATGCCGACGGCGTCGGCACCGGCGGCCTTGGCGGCCTCGGCCTTCTCGCCGGCCGGCACGAACACGGCGACCTTGACGGTCTTGCCGGTGCCGTGCGGCAGCAGCGAGGAGCCGCGCACGCCCTGGTCCGACTTCTTGGCGTCGATGCCGAGGCGCACGGCCACGTCGACGGATTCGGCGAACTTCGCCTTGGCGTTGTCCTTGACGATCTTCAGGGCCTCTTCGAGGCCATAGACCTTGCCCGGCTGCACAGCGGCCTGGGCGGCCTTCATACGCTTGGTGATCTTTGCCATGTCTTAACCCTCCACCACCAGGCCCATGCTGCGCGCGCTACCGGCAATGGTGCGCACCGCGGCATCCAGATCGGCAGCCGTCAGATCCGGCTCCTTCTGCTTCGCAACGTCTTCCAGCTGCTTGCGGGTGATCTTGCCGACCTTGTCGGTGTTCGGCTTGGACGAGCCCTTGGCGACGCCGGTGACCTTCTTGATCAGCACGGTGGCGGGCGGGGTCTTGGTGATGAAGGTGAAGCTGCGGTCGGAGTACGCGGTGATGATGGTCGGGATCGGCAGACCCGGCTCCATCTTCTGCGTGGCGGCGTTGAACGCCTTGCAGAACTCCATGATGTTCAGGCCGCGCTGACCCAGCGCCGGACCGACCGGCGGGCTGGGGTTGGCCTGACCGGCCTTGACCTGCAGCTTGATGTAGCCTACGACTTTCTTTGCCATTGGATTTTCCTCGCGAGTTCAGGCGCCTTGCGGCTCCTCGCCATGCAACTTCCCTGGTTGAGAGGGGAATCCGCGCTCCCGCGGTTTCCTGAAACACGGACACGCCGGGTCGTGAGACCCCGGCGGGAACCGTGCAGTATAAAGATTGACCAGCCGCCTAGCAAGCCCCGTGCCGAATTCCCTTCTCCCCTGCGGGAGAAGGTGGCCCGAAGGGCCGGATGAGGGGCCACACAGGCCTTGACGCCAGACCGGAGAGCGCTTCGAATCAATCCCTGCGCGAGCCCCGGCCCCTCACCTCAATCCTCTCCCCGGAGGGGAGAGGAGGCGAACGTGCGATGCAATGCCGCTTCGTTCAAAAATTTCCGCTGGATCAGGCTTTTTCGACCTGACCAAATTCGAGCTCCACGGGGGTGGAGCGGCCGAAGATCAGCACTGCCACGCGCAGGCGGCTCTTCTCGTAATTGACTTCCTCGACCACGCCGTTGAAGTCGTTGAACGGGCCCTCGGTGACGCGCACCATCTCGCCCGGCTCGAACAGCACCTTGGGCTTGGGTTTTTCCACGCCCTCGCGCACGCGGCTCAGGATGGTGTCGGCCTCGCTGTCGCGAATCGGCAACGGACGATCGGCGGTGCCGCCGATGAAACCCATCACCTTCGGGGTTTCCTTGACCAGGTGCCAGCACTCGTCGTCGATGCGCGGCGCCTTGCCCTCGGTGTTGGTCTCGATCTGCACCAGCACGTAGCCGGGGAAGAACTTGCGATCGCTGCGGCGCTTCTGGCCGCCGCGCATCTCGATCACTTCCTCGGTCGGCACCAGCACCTCGCCGAACCTCTCTTCCATGCCGGCGCGCTGGATGCGCTCGGAAAGCGCCCGCTTCACCTGGTTCTCGAAGCCCGAATAGGCGTGCACCACATACCAACGCTTGCTCACGGCTTTGCCCTCACAGCTTGAGCAGCCAGTCGAGAATGACCGACTTCAGGATCAGGTCGATCAGGCCCAGCAGCAGCGACAGGATGATGACCACGAGAATGATGATGCCCGTGGTCTTGATCGTCTCGTCGCGAGTCGGCCAGACCACCTTGCGCATTTCGAACTGCGACTCGGCAAGGAAGTGTCGCACGCGGCGACCCAGCGCGGTGAATGCGGCGATCGCCAACGCGATCACCAGCGCCGCCAGCACGCCCAGCAGGCGCACCACCGGCGGCACGCCGGCGTCGTTGCTGAACCACGAGTACGCCACGATGCCGGCCACCAGGATCACGGCGGCCAGCACCAGTTTGCCGATATCGGCGGCGGTCGTGCCCTTGGGCTGTTCTGCCTTGGTATTCATGCGCAGTCTGCGGATGTCATCGGCTACCGGATACGGAAAGCGTCCGGTACACCGCCATCCGTCGTCGATCCTCGGAATGATGGCACGCCAGGAGGGACTCGAACCCCCAACCTGCGGTTTTGGAGACCGCTGCTCTGCCAATTGAGCTACTGGCGTACACGGCTTGAACTTGAAACACGATGGCGAGCGGATGGAAGTCCGCTCGCCTCGCGAAGGTTGTTTCGGCCATCCTCCTTGATGGCAAGGATCAACCCGGCATCCATGCCGGACCATTCATAAGAGCTGCTTACTTGATGACCTTGGCGACGACGCCGGCGCCGACGGTGCGGCCACCCTCGCGGATCGCGAAGCGCAGGCCCTCGTCCATCGCGATCGGGTGGATCAGGCTCACCACCATCTTCACGTTGTCGCCCGGCATCACCATCTCCACGCCTTCCGGCAGCTGCACCGCGCCGGTCACGTCCGTGGTGCGGAAGTAGAACTGCGGGCGGTAGCCCTTGAAGAACGGGGTGTGACGGCCACCCTCTTCCTTCGACAGCACGTACACCTCCGCCTCGAAGTCCGTGTGCGGCGTGATCGAGCCCGGCTTCGCCAGCACCTGGCCACGCTCCACGTCGTCGCGCTTCAGACCGCGCAGCAGCAGGCCCACGTTGTCGCCCGCCTGGCCCTGGTCCAGCAGCTTGCGGAACATTTCCACGCCCGTCACCGTGGTCTTCTGCGTCGGGCGGATGCCCACCACCTCGATTTCCTCGCCGACCTTGATGATCCCGCGCTCCACGCGACCGGTCACCACTGTGCCGCGGCCCGAGATCGAGAACACGTCCTCGACCGGCATCAGGAACGGACGGTCGATCTCGCGCACCGGCTCCGGGATGTAGCTGTCCAGCGCGTCCACCAGCTTGATGATCGCCGGCACGCCGATTTCGCTCTGGTCACCTTCCAGCGCCTTCAGCGCCGAACCGTGGATGATCGGCGTGTCGTCGCCCGGGAAGTCGTACTTCGACAGCAGCTCGCGCACTTCCATCTCGACCAGCTCCAGCAGCTCGGCGTCGTCCACCATGTCCGCCTTGTTCAGGAACACGATGATGTACGGCACGCCCACCTGCCGCGACAGCAGAATGTGCTCGCGCGTCTGCGGCATCGGGCCGTCCGCCGCCGAGCACACCAGGATCGCGCCGTCCATCTGCGCCGCACCCGTGATCATGTTCTTCACGTAGTCCGCATGGCCCGGGCAGTCCACGTGCGCGTAATGGCGCTTCGGCGACTCGTATTCCACGTGCGCCGTCGAGATCGTGATCCCGCGCGCCTTCTCTTCCGGCGCCGCGTCGATCGCGTCGTAGGCCTTGAATTCGCCGCCGAAACGCTCCGCACCAACCTTCGTCAGCGCCGCCGTCAGCGTCGTCTTCCCGTGGTCCACGTGACCGATCGTACCCACGTTCACGTGGGGCTTGGTGCGCTCGAACTTGCCCTTTGCCATACGCCAGAATCCCGGTGGAGTCAGAAAGATGAGGAAACAACCGCCCGGAGCGGGCGACACATGCAGATGGTGCTCATGACTGGAATCGAACCAGCGACCTCTTCCTTACCAAGGAAGTGCTCTACCGACTGAGCTACATGAGCGTAATTTTCAGCCGTCCTCCATGACGGCAAGGAACAGAACCGGCATCCTGCCGGACTCTTCAAGTAAAGCTAAGCGAGATCAATGGAGCGGGAGACGGGAATCGAACCCGCACCATCAGCTTGGAAGGCTGAGGTTCTACCATTGAACTACTCCCGCCCTGCGCGGAGCCTGTTGCCGCATCGACCAACCCGATCCGGCGAAACCAGTCCAACCGCAATCTTTCGCGAACTCGACTGGTGGAGGGAGGTGGATTCGAACCACCGAAGGCGTAAGCCAGCAGATTTACAGTCTGCCCCCGTTGGCCGCTTGGGTATCCCTCCAACAAAGAACGCGTATTGTGTGGATCGGCCTGCCGACTGTCAACACCCGTGAGCGCCTGAAACCGCATCGCAAGCCCGTTCCGCAGGCGGATTTCAGCCCGGATTCTGCTGGTTCTCGTCGGCCCGCAGGTCGACCAGCCGCTCCATCTCCCGCGACAATTCCTGCAGCCGCCGCGCATGCGCCTGCAACTGCCGCTCGCCATCGTCGCGCGGCTCCCAGTGCGGCACCGGCGTGGGCTTGCCGTCCGGGGCGTCCAGCGCCACGAACACCATCACGCAGCTGGTCGCCAGGCGCTGCTCGTTCTTGCGCAGGTCGCTGGCCAGAACATCCACCGCCATATGCATGCTGCTGGTGCCGGTGTGGATCAGCCGCGCCCGCACCGTGACCAGGTCGCCGATCAGGATCGGCGCCACGAACTGGATGCCGCTGACCGAAGCGGTGACGCAGTAGGCCCCGCTCCACGCCACCGCACAGGCGTAGCCGGCCTGGTCGATCCATTTCATCGCCATGCCGCCGTGCACCTTGCCGCCGAAGTTGACGTCGGTGGGCTGGGCGAGGAAGCGGAAGGTCACCTCGTGCTGCTGGCCTGGCATGCGCATCCCGGTTGTTGCGGCTGGGAGTGGGCATTATGCCCGCTTGCCGCGCACCGGCACGCGTTCCAGCGCCATCGGCGTGGTGAGCACGCCGTTCGGTGAAAGCCGCTCCGGCCCGGTGGCCACGAAGCCCAGCCGCAGGTAGGCCGGCACCGCACAGCGCGAAGCGTTGAGCGTGAAGCGGCGCGTGCCGGCGCGGCGCACCGCGTCGGCCATCGTACGCTGCCACAGCTGCCGCGCGATGCCGCGACCCTGATAGCGGGTGCCGACGAAGAGCTGGGTGAGGTGACTGTCGTCGCGCAACGTCGCCACGCCCACCAGGGTGGCGCCGTACCAGGCGAGCTGGAAGCGATGGCCTTCCTGCATGCGCAGGCGCTGGGCCGCCGTGCCCTGACGCGCCAGGAGCGCCCGTCCCGCCTCGTGCGGCTGGTCGGGCACGATCCAGCGCCGCGTCACCCGACGCACCAAGGCAGCCACCGCATGCGCGTCGCCGGGACGCCCCGACCGGATCCGCAGCACCGCCCCCGCCATGCCCCACCCCACGCCTTGCCGAGCGGTGCGCATCCTTGCACGGAAGGGGCACCGTCGGCACGTGCCGCCCGCAAGCGGCAGGCGGCGGGACTCAGACGTTGAACAGGAAGTGCAGCACGTCGCCGTCCTTGACCACGTAGTCCTTGCCTTCCTTGCGCAGGCGGCCGGCGGCGGCGGCGCCGGACTCGCCCTTGTACTGGATGAAATCGTCGTAGGAGACGGTTTCGGCGCGGATGAAGCCGCGCTCGAAGTCGGTGTGGATCACGCCCGCGGCCTGCGGCGCGGTATAGCCGCGCTTGATCGTCCAGGCGCGCACTTCCTTCACGCCCGCGGTGAAGTAGGTCTGCAGGTCGAGCAGCTTGTAGCCGGCGCGGATCACGCGGTTCAGGCCCGGCTCGTGCAGGCCCAGGTCCTTGAGGAACTCGTCGCGGTCGGCATCGTCGAGCTGGGCCAGTTCCTCCTCGATGGCGGCGCACACCGGCACCACCTCGGCGCCTTCTTCCGCGGCGCGGGCGCGCACGGCGTCGAGGTGCGGGTTGTTCTCGAAGCCGTCCTCCAGCACGTTGGCGATGTACATCAGCGGCTTCAGGGTGAGCAGGAACAGGTCGCGCACCAGCGCCTTTTCCTCGTCGTCCAGCTTCACGCTGCGCGCCGAGCGCCCTTCGTTGAGCGCCGCGGCAAGCTTCTGCAGCACCGGCTTCTTCGCCAGCGCTTCCTTGTCGTTGGCCTTGGCGGCGCGCTCGGCGCGGTTCAGCGCCTTCTCCACCGATTCCAGGTCGGCCAGCGCCAGCTCGGTGTCGATCGTCTCGATGTCGGCAATCGGGTCGACCTTGCCGGCCACGTGCACGATGTCGCCGTGCTCGAAGCAGCGCACCACGTGGGCGATCGCGTCCACCTCGCGGATGTGCGCGAGGAACTTGTTGCCCAGGCCCTCGCCCTTCGAGGCGCCGGCGACCAGGCCGGCGATGTCGACGAACTCGACCGCGGTCGGGATCACCTTCTGCGGCTTGACGATCCCGGCCAGCGCGTTGAGGCGCGGGTCGGGCACCGGCACCACGCCCACGTTCGGCTCGATCGTGCAGAACGGGAAGTTCGCCGCGGCGATGCCGGCCTTGGTCAGCGCGTTGAACAGGGTGGACTTGCCGACGTTGGGCAGGCCGACGATGCCGCATTTGATGCCCATGGTGGAACTCCGGGGAACACAGGGAATGAGGAAACGGGGAATGGGGAACGGGGAGCGTGCGGGTCAGGAAAAGACGGAACGGCGCGGCGCTTGCCGGGCGCTCATGTTCCCCGTTCCCCGTTCCCCGCTCCCGCCGTATGAAGCTGCTGCATCGCCTTGTCGAACTGGCCTTGCACGGCCAGCGGCAGCACGTCCAGGGCGCGGGCGATGCCGTCGAGGATCGCGTCCTCGTCCTGTGCCGAAGGCCGGCCCAGCACCCACGGGGTGACCTGGTCGCGATGGCCGGGATGGCCGATGCCGAGGCGCAGGCGATGGAACTTGCCGTGGTCCAGGTGGGCCACGATGTCGCGCAGTCCGTTCTGGCCGCCGTGGCCGCCATCGAACTTCAGGCGCGTGGTGCCGGCGGGGAGGTCCAGGTCGTCGTGGGCGACCAGACACTCCTCCGGCGAAATCTTGTAGTAGCGCAGCGCGGAGGCGACCGCGATGCCGCTCTTGTTCATGAAGGTCGCAGGCTTGAGCAGCCACACAGGCTCGCCGCCGACGCGCAGCTTGCAGCTCTCGCCGTGCAGCTTGCCGTCGAAGCTCCAGCGCCCGTCCTGCCCTGCCGCCAGGGCATCAACAAACCAGAACCCGGCGTTGTGCCGGGTTCGGAGGTATTCGGCACCGGGATTGCCCAGCCCGACGATGAGTCGCAAACCCGCCATGACGGCCAGCAAGCGCCTGGGCCCGCGCTCCAGCGGAGCGCGGGCCGCAGCGGCTTACTTCTTGGCGTCCTTGGCCGGCGCGGCGGCGGCAGGGGCGGCCTCGGCAGCAGCGTCCTCGGCGGCCGGCGCTTCCTCGGCCTCTTCCTTCACCGTGTTCGCGGTGACCACCGTGGTGTCGTGGTCGGCGCCCAGGTGCAGTGCCACGATCTCCACGCCCTTCGGCAGCGTCAGCTGCGACAGGTGGATGATGTCGCCGGGCTTCAGGCCGGCCAGGTCCAGCTCGATGAACTCGGGCAGGTCCTTCGGCAGGCAGGAAACCTCCACTTCCGTCAGGTTGTGCGAGATCACCACGCCGGAGGTCTTGGCGGCGTCGGACTTCTCCTGGTTCAGGAAGTGCAGCGGCACGTTCACGCGGATGGCGTGGTTCTCGTCGATGCGCAGGAAGTCCATGTGCATCATCTGCTGCTTGAACGGGTGCTTCTGCCAGTCGCGCACCAGCACCTTCTGCACCTTGCCGTCGACGTTCAGGTCGAGCACGGAGGAGAAGAACCACTCGTGCTTGGCGGCGAGCAGGATGGTGTTGTGCTCGATCTGGATGCTCTGCGCGGGCTGGCCCGCACCGTAGACGACGGCCGGAACGTAGCTCGCGCGACGCAGGCGGCGGCTCGCACCCTTCCCCTCGTCCTTGCGGCTCTCGGCCTTGATTTCATGAGTCTGTGCCATTTCGGTACTACCTTGGGTTGGAAAACCGCCTCGCGACGGTTGCTCGACTTTTCCGCGACCAGAAAAGCCGGTTGCTTCTGCGCGCCATCCTTGCCGCGAAAAGCTGGACATCAAAACCGCCCGTCCCGGGCGGACTTTCAAATTCTCAATCGATGTACAGCGAACTCACCGACTCGCCGAAGGCGATGCGGCGGATCGTCTCGGCCAGCAGCTCGCCCACCGAGAGCTGGCGGATCTTCGCGCAGGCCTGCGCCTCGGCGCTCAGCGGCAGCGTGTTGGTGACCACCAGCTGGTCGAGCTGGGAGTTCTCCAGGTTGCTCATCGCCGCACCGGACAGTACCGGATGCACGCAGTAGGCCACCACCTTCCTCGCACCGCGCTCCTTCAGCGCCGCGGCCGCGGCGCACAGCGTGCCGGCGGTATCGACGATGTCGTCCACCATCACGCAGGTCTTGCCGTTCACGTCGCCGATGATGTTCATCACCGTGGCCACGTTCGCCTTCGGGCGGCGCTTGTCGATGATCGCCAGGTCCGCGTCGTCGAGGCGCTTGGCCAGCGCGCGGGCGCGCACCACGCCGCCCACGTCCGGGCTGACCACGATCATGTCGTCCATGCTGAAGTGGCGCCAGATGTCGGCCAGCAGCACCGGCGAGGCGTAGACGTTGTCCACCGGGATGTCGAAGAAGCCCTGGATCTGCTCGGCGTGCAGGTCCACCGTGAGCACGCGGTCGACGCCGGCGGTGCCGATCATCTTGGCCACCAGCTTCGCGGTGATCGGCACGCGCGCCGAACGCGGGCGGCGGTCCTGCCGCGCGTAGCCGAAGTACGGGATCACCGCGGTGACGCTGGCGGCGGAGGCACGCTTCAGCGCGTCGGCCAGCGCCAGCAGCTCGACCAGGTTCTTCGCGCTCGGCGCGCCGGTGGGCTGCAGCACGAACACGTCCTGGTTGCGGACGTTCTCCTCGATCTCGATCTGCACCTCGCCGTCGCTGAAGGTGCTGACCAGCGCCTTGCCGAGCGGCACGCCCAGGCGATGGGCGACGTCCTCGGCCAGCGCGGGGTGCGCCTTGCCGGCAAACAGCATCATCGGGCTGGACCTGTCCACGCTCGCGTTCCTCGGAAACCTGCAATCTGTACTGGATGGCTGGGGCGGCAGGATTCGAACCTGCGCATGCGGGAATCAAAATCCCGTGCCTTAACCAGCTTGGCGACGCCCCAACATTTGTTCACTGCGCCACGTCCGTGTGACGAGAAGCCCCAGCGGCCGTCCGGGCCAGACTTCTCGACATTCACCACGCCACATCCATGCAACGGAAAGCTCCCTTGGCCGTCCTGGCCGTACTTTTCAATAAACCGCGCCGCTGCGGCCACGGCGTCGAGTCAACTCGTCTTCGCTCCGGCTGAAGCCGCGTGGTGACGGTCCAGTGCCGCCAGCAGCGGCGAGCGGCTCACGCCATTCGCCACGTGGGCGCCGAACTCACTGGGGCACTGCGCCGCCACGGCTTCGGCCTGCTCTCGCGTAGCCGTTTCCAGGAACATGCAGCCGCCGCTGCCGGAAAGCCGTGCCGGCCCATGCCGACCCAGCCAGTCCAGCGCCGCCGCCACGCGGGGATGGCGCTTGCGCACCACCGGCGTGAAGGCGTTTTCCGTCGTTTCGCCCGAAACAAAGGATGAAATTGTCGCCGGGGGCGCATTTCGTGTCAATTCAGGCGCTTGAAACAGCGCTGTGGTGGGCACGTGCTCGTGCGGATCGAGCACCACGTAGTGCCGCCGCGGCAGCGCCAGCGGGGTGAGCCGCTCGCCCACGCCCTCGGCCCAGGCCGAGCGGCCGCGCACGAACACCGGCACGTCGGCACCCAGCCGCCGGCCCAGTTCGGCCAACGCGTCCTCGTCCAGCCTGCAGCGCCACAGGTGGTTCAGCGCCACCAGCACGGTGGCGGCGTCCGAACTGCCGCCGCCGAGGCCGCCACCCATCGGGATGCGCTTTTCCAGCCCGATCTCGGCGCCTGGCGCGACACCCGCGTGCTCGCGCAGCAGGCGCGCGGCGCGTACCACCAGGTCGCTTTCGGCCGGCACGCCGGGCACGTCGGTGACACGGCGGATCGCACCATCCCCGCGTACGCGCAGGCGCAGCTCGTCGCCCCAGTCGAGCAGGCGGAACACGGTCTGCAACTCGTGGTAACCGTCGGCGCGGCGGCCGGTGATGCGCAGGAACAGGTTGAGCTTGGCCGGCGCGGGCCAGCGCGTCCAGCCTTCGGATGAAGCCTGCAGCCGGCGGCGCATGAAGACGCGCAGATGCATCGGGAAACCGCGCTCGCGGTCATGCGCATGGTGTTCCACCAGCGCCGGGGTGTATTGCCGCGGATCGATCGCCTCGAAACCATGCCGCGCATAGAACGGCGCATTCCACGGCACATCCGAAAGCGTGCCCAGCACCACCGACGGATAGCCCGACTCGGCCGCCCACGCGCAGGCATGCTCCAGCAGCGCCGCGCCGATGCCGCGCCGGCCGTGGCTGGGCAGCACGTCGATCTCGGCAATGCCGATCTCGCCGTCCTCGACCGCCACGCCCACGAAACCCGCGGCGCGGCCATCCTCGTCCAGGGCCACCCACACATGCCCCGCAACGATGGCCTCGGCCAGCGCCTGCGCATCCATCGGCGCGGCGGCATAGGACGGCCACGCGGGATGGCCGCGAAACAGCTCCTGCGCCGCGCGCTCGATGTCGCGCAGCGTGTCGGCCTGGTCGAGGCGGGCGGGAACGATGGTGCAGCTCATGCGGGAAACCCTGGCGGGCCGCGCAGTCTAGCGGATCGTCCAGTTCTCCACCGACAGGCGCACCTTGTACGGCGGTCGCGAGGCGAAGATGGTGGTGGGCAGCGGCGGCTGGCGCGTGATGTCCCAGGCGCGGTAGTCCACCGCCCAGCCGTCCTGCGTGAGCAGCGAAGGCAGGCGGTTGTCGCCGAACGCCAGCTCGGCGGGGCCGCTGTCGGCGCGCAGGCCCAGCACCCAGGCGCGCAAGTCGTGCAGCGGGACTTCCCAGCCCAGCGCGCGGCGCATCAGTGCCTCGGCATCCGCGCCCTGCAAGGGGCCGCCGTCCAGCCCCTTCAGCAGGGCGCCGTCGGGGCCGCCGCTGAGCTCGAAGCTGCGGCCGGTGATCGGCGTGCGGAACACGAAGCGGTAATGGTCGCCGTCCTGGGTCCAGGTGAAACCGCCGCTGCCGCCGTCGCGGCCGTCGGAGACCCCCAGCCGCCCTTCCAGCGTCCAGTGGTCGGCATGCGCGAGCGCCTGTTCGCGCGCGTGCTGCGCATTGAGCAGGGACGCGTCCCCCTTGAGGCGCACCGCCTGCTGCGGCACGCAGGCGGCCAGCAGCAGCGGCAGCACCGCCGCGAGGAGTCGCACGGGATGTTTCATGGGTTCAACCGTTTCAGGGCGCTTTGCAGGCTGGCGTTGTGCGGGTCGATCTTGCGCACTTCATCGAACACGCGCTGCGCGCCCTGGCGATCGCCCTGCTTCCACAGCACCTCGCCCAGGTGCACGCCGACGTCGGCATCCTTGCCCGCCTGCCACGCGCCACGCAGGGTCTGCACCGCCTGCCGCAGGTGACCCAAGCGGTACTGCACCCAGCCCCAGGAGTCGGCGATCGCCGGGTCGTTCGGCCGCGCCGCACGCGCCTTGGCCACCAGCTGCTCCGCCTCGGGCAGGTCGCGGTTCGCGTCGGCCAGGGTGTAGCCCAGCGCATTGCTGGCGTCGATGTCGCCGGGCTTGAGCTTGAGCAGGCTGCGGAAATCCCGCACCGCCAGATCGATCTGGCCGGCCTCGGCATAGGCCAGGCCACGGCCGTACAGCAGGCCGGGATCGTTCGGCACCACCTGCAGCGCGCGGGTGAACGCATTGATCGCCGGCACGTAGCGTTGCTCGCGCATGTAGAGCTCGGCGTCGAGCTGCCAGGCCTGGCGCAGCTGGGCCGGCTGGTCGAGGTAGTCCAGCTGCATCTGGCCCAGCAGTTCGTGCGCCGCGGCGCTCTTGCCCTGCGCCTGCAGCAGCACGGCGCTGCGCAGGTCGGCATCGAAGGCGTGCGGATCGTCGTCGCCGACCTGGCCGTACCAGGCCAGCGCCTCGGTGTCGTGGTGCTGCATCTCGGCCAGCTGGCCGAGCAGGAAGGCGTTCTGCTCGCGCACGTCGGGACCGGCCTGCTGCAGCTGGCGGTACAAGGCGGCCAGGGCCTTGGTGTCCTTGCTGCGCGCGGCCAGCGCGGCGCGCAGCTGGTAGGTGTCGGCGTCCTGCGGGCCGTGGTCCAGCAGCTTCGCGGCCGCCGCGTAGTCGCCGGCCTCGCTGAGCATGCTGGCGTAGACCAGGCGCAGGCGCACGTTGTCGGGTGCCTTGGCGATCGCCTGCTGCAGCAGGGCGCGCGCGCCCTGGCTGTCGCCGTTGCGGGCCTTCATCTGCGCCGCCCAGGCGTAGACCTCGGCATTGTTGCGGAAGCGCCCCATCGCGGCATCCGCGATGCGCTGCGCGTAGGCGTGGCGGCCCAGCTTGTCGCCCAGCTCGCTCATCGCCAGCCAGGCCTGCGGATCGGCAGGCAGGCGCTGCGGCGTGGCCAGCGCCTCCAGCAGCTGCCCGGCCTGGGCCTGGTCGCGCGCGCCCAGCAGCACCTGGCCGAATTCGCGCCAGGCATTCTTGTCATGGCTGCCGGTGAGGATCTGCAGCTGGCGCTGTGCCTCGTCCGTGTCGCCGCGGTTCAGCGCCAGCCGGGCGCGCGCCTGCGCCATCGCCGCCGGCTTGGCACCCAGCGCCTGCCAGCGGTCCAGCGCGCGGCCGGCAGCCGCATCGTCGTGTGTCGCGATCGCCAGCATCGCGGCGCGCTCGGCCACTTCGGGGTCGTCGCCCAGCGTCATCGCCTTGCCGTAGTGGACGGCAGCGGTCTTCAGATCGCTGTGGCCCAGCGCCATCTCGCCGGCCAGCAGCTGCGCGAGCAGGTCGTGGTCCTCGTCCGGCGTCACCACCGTCATCCGCGCCAGCGGCTGGGCGGCCCCTGCCGCCTTGGCAGGCTGCCTGAGCGGCGCCTGGGCGCAGGCGGCCAATCCGAGCATCAGCGTCGCGGCTGCCGTAAAATGCCGCATCTGCTTGAATCCGCAACACCTGCTTCGCACACTGACCACCGTCTGTCCGTTCGTCTGCCTATCCAGCCACGACCGTGTCCGTATCCACGGCGCCTCGACGACAAGCTTAGCCTACGCCGCCAGATCCACGCCGGAAGATTCGCCACACCATGCCGCTGATCGCCCTCGGGCTCAACCACCTCACCGCGCCGGTCACCCTGCGCGAACAGGTGGCGTTCGACCCCGAAGCCACCGCCGCCGCCCTGCACGAACTGCAGCAGGAACCCGGCGTGGAGGAGGCGATGATCCTGTCCACCTGCAACCGCACCGAGCTGTACGTGGGCGTGGCCGCCGGCGCCGAACAGCTGCCGCTGGCGTGGCTGAGCCGACACCACCGTCTGACTCCCGGCAAGCTGGACGAGTTCCTGTATCGGCACGACGAGCAGGACGCGGCGCGCCACCTGTTCCGCGTCGCCACCGGACTGGATTCGATGGTGCTGGGCGAGCCGCAGATCCTCGGCCAGGTGAAGGACGCCTACCAGCTCGCGCGCGAGGCGCACACGCTGAAGGCGCCGCTGGACCGCCTGCTGCAGCACACCTTCGCGGTGGCCAAGCGGGTACGCACGGAAACCCGCATCGGCGCGCACACCGTGTCGGTGGCGTTCACCGCGGTGCGCCTCGCCGAGCAGGTGTTCGCCGACCTGCGCGAGGCCTGCGTGCTGCTGATCGGCGCGGGCGACACCATCGAACTGGCCGCACGCCACCTCGCCGACAAGCAGGCACGCCGGCTGATCGTGGCGAACCGCACGCTGGAGACCGCGCAGGAACTCGCCGGCCGCTACGGCGGCTACGCGGTCGCGCTGGCCGACCTGCCACAGCATCTGGCCGAAGCCGACATCGTGATTTCCTCCACCGCCGCGCGCCAGCCCGTCGTCACCCGCGCGATGGTCGAACAGGCGCTGGCCGCGCGCCGGCGCAAGCCGATGTTCATGGTCGACATCGCCGTGCCGCGCGACATCGAGCCCGCCGTGGCCGAACTGCCCGACGTGTACCTCTACGGCATCGACGACCTGCAGCAGGTGATCGACGACAACCGCCGCTCGCGCGCCGCCGCCGCGCGCGAGGCCGACGCCATCATCGACCTGCAGGTGGACCGCTACATGGCCTGGCGCCGCGCGCTCACCCTGCGCAATCCCGCGCTGGACCTGCGCCAGCACGCCGAGGCGTACCGCGACGAAGTGCTGGACAAGGCCCGCGCCATGCTCGCGCGCGGCAAGTCGCCCGAGGAGGCACTGGGCTTCCTCGCCCATACGCTCACCAACAAGCTGCTGCACCACCCCAGCGCGCGCCTGCGCGAGGCGGCGCTTTCCGGCGACCTCGACCTGCTGCACGCGGCCGGACGGCTGTACGGGCTGGACGAGGAAGAACCGGGCCCGCGGGACGCGTAGCGAGGGCGGCTGGCTGCCGCCTCCCGCACCCGTGCGGTCGCTGCGGCGGCCGCCCCGTCCCCGCACTCACGCCCGCCCATGACCCCTTCCATCCGCCGCAAACTCGAAACCCTCGCCGAACGCCACGAGGAGATCGGCCTGCTGCTGGCCCAGCCGGACGTGCTCGCCGACGGCACGCGCTTCCGCGACCTGTCGCGCGAGTACGCCCAGCTGGATCCGGTCACCACTGCGCTGCGCGAGCACGACGCTGCCGAACGCGAACTGGCCGATGCGCGCGCGATGCTGGACGACCCCGACCTCGCGGGGATGGCCGCCGACGACATCGCGCGGCTGGAAGCGCGCCTCCTCGAACTGGACGGCGAGCTGCAGGTCCTGCTGCTGCCGAAGGACCCGCGCGACGAGGCCAACCTCTACCTCGAAGTGCGCGCGGGCACCGGCGGCGACGAGGCGGCGATCTTCGCCGGCGACCTGTTCCGCATGTACCTGCGCTACGCCGAGCGCCGGCGCTGGCAGGTGGAAATCCTCAGCGAGCACGCCGGCGAGCACGGCGGCTACAAGGAGATCGTGGCGCGCGTCGAGGGCAAGGGTGCCTACTCGCGGCTGAAATTCGAGTCGGGCACCCATCGCGTGCAGCGCGTGCCGGAGACCGAATCGCAGGGGCGCATCCACACCTCGGCGGCCACGGTGGCGATCCTGCCCGAGCTGGACGAGATCGAAGCCATCGCGATCAACCCCGCCGACCTCAAGATCGACACCTTCCGCGCTTCCGGCGCCGGCGGCCAGCACGTCAACAAGACCGACTCGGCAATCCGCATCACCCACCTGCCCAGCGGCACCGTGGTGGAGTGCCAGGACGAACGCAGCCAGCACAAGAACCGCGCCCGCGCGATGAGCCTGCTGCAGGCGCGCCTGCTGGACGAGGCGCAATCGAAGCAGAGCGCGGCGCAGGCGCAGGAGCGGCGCCTGCAGGTGGGCTCGGGCGACCGCAGCCAGCGCATCCGCACCTACAACTTCCCGCAGGGCCGCATCACCGACCACCGCGTCAACCTCACCCTGTACCGCCTGCCCGAGATCATGCAGGGCGACCTGGACGAGCTGGTCGACACGCTCACCCGCGAGCACCAGGCCGACGCGCTGAAGGCCCTCGCCTGACGTTTGGCAACGCTGGCGGCCTCGGTTAGCGTTGCGCCATGGCCAGCACATCCTTCGCCGATGTCAACGCCGTACTGAACCGGCTGAACGCCCTGCTGCAGGACGGCGCGTTTGCCGATGCCGCGAATCTCGCTGCCGGCGCACGCCTGGGATTTCCCATGGCGGCGGAACTGGCCCGATTGCACGGCATCGCCCTCATGCAACTGGGGCGCATCAGGGAGGCGCGGATGGCCCTGGTCCGTGCGGCGGAACTGGCGCCCGAAAGCGTCGAGACGCAATGCAGCCTGGCCAGCATTGCGCTGGCCGACGGCGGGGCCGACGCCGCCATCGAGCGCATGCGCGCCACGCTGCGCCGCGCGCCGGATCACCCTGCGGCCCTGCAGATGCTCGGCACCGCGTTGATGGTCGCCACGCGCTATACCGAGGCCCGCGATTCATTCGCCCAGGCCTTGCAGGCCATGCCGCAGCATCCGGCCCTGTGCCTGGATCTCGCCAACGCCGAACTGCAACTTGGCCATGTCGAGCAAGCCGAGGCGCGGGTGCGCGACGCCCTGCAGATCGCACCCGGGTCCGACACCGCGCACGCCCTGCTCGCGCAGGTGCTGCAGGTGCAGGGCCGTTCCCGGGAAGCCGTCGATGCCTGGCTGCAGGCCGAGCGCCTCGACCCGCGCAACGCGCAATATCCCTGCGAAGCGGGCCGGATGCTGGAGGGGATGGGCAAGCTCGAAGCGGCTGCCGATGCCTTCGACCGGGCGCTCCGTGTGGACCCGAATCACCTCCAGGCACTGGGCCGGCTGGTCTCCCTGCGGCGCCGGCTGTGCGACTGGCGCGAGCTGGACACGCTTGCCCAGCGCCTGCGCCAGGCAGCAGCTTCGGGCCGCGCCATCGTCAACCCGTCGGCACTGCTTTCCGAGGACGTGGAGCCGGCCGTGCAACAGCGCGCCGCCAGGGCCTGGGCGGCCACCGTCGAGCAACGGCTCGCGCCATTGCGGCGGCGGCTCGACTTCACGCACCCCAGGCCCCCGCTGGACATGCCGATACGCGTGGGCTTCGTCGCCGATGGCTTCAACGAACACGCCACCGGCCTGCTGGTGGTCGCGCTGCTCGAAGCCTTGCCCGGCAACCCGCTGGAACTGCACCTGTTCGCCACCACGCCGGACGACGGCGGCCCCACCCGCCGCCGGCTGGCCGCCGCCGCCAGATTGCACGATGTCTCGACGCTCAAGCCGGCGCAGGTCGCCCGGCGGATCCACGCGGCCGGCATCGAGATCCTGTTCGACCTCAACGGCTATCGCGGCAAGGACGGTGCCGAGCTGATGGCCTTGCGCGCCGCACCGCTGCAGGTGGGCTGGCTGGCCTGCCCCGGCACCTCGGGCGCGCCCTGGATGGATTACCTGCTGGCCGACGCCGTGATGCTGCCGGACAGCCTGCGTGTCCACGTCCGCGAAAAACTGCTGCGCCTGCCGCGCTGCTGCCAACCCAGCGACACCACCCGCATCGTGCGGCCCGCGCCCGCGCGCGCGGACTGCGGCCTGCCCGCACACGGCACCGTATTCGCCTGCTTCAACGGCAGCCACAAGCTCAACGCGGCCTCGTTCGGGCGGATGACGAAGATCCTGCAGCAGGTGCACGACAGCGTGCTGTGGCTGTGCTCCGGCCCGGAAGGCGCGGACGATCGCCTGCGCGAGGCAGCCGCCGCTGCCGGCATCGCGCCGGAGCGGCTGGTCTTCATGCCGCGCCTGCCGCATCTGGAGTACCTGGCGCGCTACAACCACGCCGACCTGTGCCTGGACACGCTGCCCTGCACCGCGCACGCCACCGCGTCGGATGCGCTGTGGGCAGGCTGCCCGCTGCTCACCTGCCGCGGCCACGGCTTCGCCGGCCGGATCGCCGCCAGCCTGCTCCATCACCTGGACATGCCGGAGCTCGTCTGCGAGAACGAGGACGCCTTCATCGCCACGGCCGTCCTGTACGGCAACGATCGCGACGCGCTCGACATGCTTCGCCTGCGCCTTGCGATGCAGCGCGCCAACAATCCGCTGTTCGACATGCAAGGCTTTGCCGCTGACTTCCGCCGCATGATCAAGGCCATCAGCGCCAGGTATCGCAGCGGGCGCCCAGCGGCAGACCTGGATGGGTAACCCGCGTACGGCCGATCAGGCGATATGGAATCCGCGCAACGGCTGATCGGGCAGCGCCGTGCGATCCACGGCCGTCACCGTCGCGTGCGGTGGCCCCTGGCGCAGCCAGCGCCCCAGGGCATCAAGCGCCTCCGCCGTGCCGCTGGCGACCACTTCGACACGCCCGTCCGGCAGATTCTTCGCGCAACCGGCCACGCCCAGGCCGAGCGCCTGCTCGCGGGCGCCGGCGCGGAAGCACACGCCCTGCACCCGGCCGCTGACCAGGAAACGCGCGGCCGGCATCAGCGCCGGCCCTTGCCGATCGCCGCATCGAGTTTCGCGGCGTCGATCGGACCGATGAAATGCGTCGCCACCGTGCCGTCCGGCGCGATCAGCCAGGTGGTGGGCAGGCCGAGCGGTTCGTCGAAACCCTTGAGCGGCTTGTCCAGCGTGACCTGGGCGACCGGGTACACCACGGGATGCTTCCTGAGGAAGGACTTGATGTCGGCCGGCTCGCTGTCCTCGTAGGCCAGGCCGATCGCGCGCACATTCGGATGCGTGGCCACGTAATGCGAGAGCTCGGGCATCTCCGTGATGCAGGGCACGCACCAGGTGGCCCAGAAATTCACGATCACCCAGTGCCCGCGCTGCGCGGCGAGGTCGTAGGGCCTGCCGTCCAGCGTGGTGACGCGGATGGCCGGGTGCGCGGGCATCGCGGCACGCGCCGTGCCCAGCAATGCGAGCGGCAGCAGCAACAGTGCAGCGAACCGGATACCGCTATTCATGTGGAAGACTCCGTGCATTGGAGGCCGCGGATGCGGCCGGGAAAACGTGTGCCAGCGATGCGCCCAGCGTCGAGCGCATGACCGCGGCAAGCTCGGCCAGCATCGCCAGCAATTCCTGCGGCAGTTCCAGCTTCAGCTCCGCCGCCTCCTGCGCCGGCTGCAGCGGCAGGCGGTAACGGGTGTGCTGGTATACGCGCAGCAGGTCGGCGCTATCCAGGCTGCGGCTGAGCAACCAGCCGCCGGCCTCGTTGCGCTGGATCAGGCCGGCACGCACGAGGTCGTCGAAATACGCCGCCACCGGCGCGCCACGCAGGCGCGGTTCGCTGGCGCAGATCGATGCGGGAGCCACGCTCTCGCCGCGCCGCTGCGCATCGACGAAATGCCTGAGCACCACCAGCAGGCCGAGGAACTCCGCGCCTTCCGGCAACACCTCGTCGGGCGAGCGGTACTCGTATGCCGAGATCGAGGCGGCGATCGACGCGCCAAGGATCACGATGATCCACGACAGGTAGATCCACACCAGGAGGATCGGGATCGCCGCCAGCGCCTTGCCGTAGATCTGCTGGTAGGTGTGCGCCCCATGCACGAACAGGCGGAAGCCCCAGCGCGCGAACTCGAACAGGATCGCCGCAACCAGCGCGCCCACGGTCGCGTCGCGCCGCGACACGCGGCGGTTCGGCACCAGCGTGTACATCAGCCACAGGGTCACGAAGGTGGCCACGAACGGCACCGCGCGCAGCACGTGCATGCCCTCGCCCGCCGGCGCGGGAGCGGACGCGCCCTGCAGCAACGGCTGCGCGCTCAGGTAGGAACTGATCGCGATGCCGCCGCCCACCAGCACCGGCCCCAGCGTCAGCGCCGCCCAGTACAGCAGCAGGCGCGCACCCCAGCTGCGCGAGCGCTGCACGCGCCAGATGCGGTTCAGGCGGTCCTCGATGCTGACCATCATCGAGATCGCGCTGAACAGCATCATCAGAATGCTGAGGCCCGTGAGCTGGCTCGCGTTGCCGGCGAAGCCCTGCAAGGCGTCCTGGATGTGATGGCCCGCCGCCGGCACGAAATTGCGGAACACGAAATCGAGCAGCAGGTCGCGCGACTGCGCGAACACCGGGAACGCCGCGAACATCGCCAGCGCCGCCACCATCAGCGGCACCAGCGACACCAGGGTGGTGTAGGACAGCGCGCCTGCGGTCTCGAAGCACTTGTCGTCGACGAAGCGCTGCCACAGGAAGCGCCCGAAACTCTGCGTGCGGTCGCGGTCGATGCGCAGTTTCATGGACAACTCGCCAGGCTCGCGGATATCACTCGTACACTAGCGCATCCATCGCAACGCGCCCATACGCATGAACGACATCCTCGTCCTCTACTACAGCCGCAGCGGCCACACCGCGCAGCTGGCGCGACTGATCGCCCGCGGCATCGAGGAGATCCCCGGCGCACGTGCGCGCCTGCGCCAGGTGCCCCCGGTGGCGCCGCTCACCGAAACCGCGCAGCCGCCGGTGCCGGACGAGGGCGCGCCCTACGTGACGAAGCAGGATCTCGCGGAATGCAGCGGGCTCGCATTGGGCAGCCCCACCCGCTTCGGCAACATGGCCGCGCCGCTCAAGCACTTCCTCGACACCACCGGCGCCGAATGGGCCAGCGGCACCCTGGCCGGCAAGCCCGCCGCGCTGTTCACCTCCACCAGCACCATGCATGGCGGCCAGGAATCCACCCTGCTGACGATGGCCCTGCCGCTGCTGCACCACGGCATGCTGATCGTCGGCATTCCCTACACCGAGCCCGCGCTCACCACGACCCGCAGCGGCGGTTCGCCCTACGGCGCCAGCCACGTCGCCGGCCCCAAGGGCGAGCACGCCATCAGCGAGCACGAGCGCGAACTGGCCCGCGCGCTGGGCCATCGCCTCGCCGAAACCGCGCGCAAGCTGGCCGCGGACGCATGAGCACCACCGCCTTGCCGGTCGAGCAGAAGCTCGGCCTCGCCGCCTGGGCCGCGCTCACCGTACTGCAGCTGCTCTGGCACGGCTGGCTGCTGCCGCCGCAGGGCATGCCCGCGGCACCGGTGCTGGCGATCACGGTGATCCCTCTGCTGCTGCCGCTCGCCGCGTTGCGCCAGCCACGCCGCGCCCTGCTCTGGGTCGGCATCCTCGCCTTGTTCTATTTCTGCCACGGCGTGGCGGAAGCATGGAGCGCACCGGTAGAACGCACGCTGGCCATGGCCGAGATCGCGCTGACCCTGCTGCTGATCGGCACGCTGGGTGCGGGCGTGCGGCGCCCGCGCCGCTGACGACGCCTCATCCATCGATCGATCGGGAGACCCGCATGTCCCAGCCCCGCGAACTGCTGAAGGCCGCCGACATCGAGGCCATGGAGGCGGTGGCCAGCCCCCATCCGCTGAACCCGAACGCGCTGTGCCTGCGCAAGTCGCTGGGCGACGCCACCGGGCTCACCCAGCTGGGCTTCCATCGCATCGAGCTGATGCCCGGCCGCGACTCCAGCGAATACCACCGCCACCACTACGAGGAAGAATGCGTCTACGTGCTGGCCGGGCACGGGCGGGCGCTGATCGACGAGCAGGCGCATGCCGTCGGCCCCGGCGACTTCCTCGGCTTCGCGCGCAACGGCGCGGCCCACGTGATCACCAACACCGGCGACGCGCCGCTGGTGCTGCTGGTCGCCGGCCAGCGCCTGGCGCAGGACATCTGCGACTACCCGCACCGCCGCAAGCGCCTGTACATGCGCGGCGAGCAGGGCGACCTGGTCGACTTCGACGCGATCGTGCCGGACTGACCGCTTGCTCACGACGGGCGCAGGCCCTCCAGCCCGGCAAGCACCACCACCGCGATCAGCAGGCCGCCCACGCAGCGCGTGGCCAGTACGCCGCTCGCCGGCCGCCCCTGCATCCAGCTGCGCACGCGACCGGCCAGCAGCGCCAGCGTGCCGTACACGCCGCATTGGGTGAGCGCGATGATCGCCCACAGCACCAGCGCCTGCAGCCACAGCAGGCCATCGGCGGGGCGCAGGAACTGCGGGAAGATCGCCAGCATGAACAGGTAGGCCTTGGGATTGAGCAGGCAGGTGAGCAGCCCCTGGCGGAAGGCCACGCCCAGCGATGATGCCGCGTTTCCGGTCGCCGGCGCCTGCAACACCGCAGCGCTGCGCAGCAGCGAGACGCCGATCCAGGCGATGTACAGCGCGCCCGCCAGCAGCAGCGCGTCGAACACGCCCGGCACCAGCCGGACCAGCACGCTGATCCCCAGCGCCGTCATCAGCACGTGGCAGGCGCCGCCGGCCACGATGCCGCCCAACGCCGCCAGCCCGCGCGCGCGACCACCGCTCAGCGCGCTGCCGAACACGAAGGCCATGTCCAGCCCCGGCAGCGCGATCACTCCGAACACCACCACGAAGAACAGCCACAGCTGGGCGGCGTGGCTCATCGCGCCGCCTCGGCGGCATCCGGCAACCAGCGCAGCCGCGAGCGCGACGTGGGGGCCATCGCCAGCTGTTCCGGCGCGTCGCGCAACATGCCGCTGGCAAGCAGGGCCCTGCCGACGGCCCGCATCGCCGGCTCCAGCCGCGCGTGCAGCGTGGCCTCGTCGCGCACCACGCCCAGCCAGACCAGCCACGGGCCATCCGTGCGCACCGGCAACTGCGGGAAGTTGTTTGGCTCGTCCAGCGTGACCAGGATGCCGGCCGGCCGCGCGCCTGCAACGCGGTAACTCTCGAACTGCGCCTCCGCATGCGCCGCGAGCACTTCCTCGCTGCCCGGCTTCACCGCGAACAGCTGCGCCACCACGATGCCCTGCGCACCCTGCGGTTCGTCCACCGGATCCACCGCCGGCAGCACCGCGACGCCGGCGTCCGCCCGCAACGGGCGCAACAGCAGCACGTCGTCGCTGTCGGGCAGCAGCGCGTTCACTTTCAGGCGGTGCTCGCGCCACAGCGGGCCGTAATAGAACTGCGCGTTCACCACGGGCCGCGCCGGCATGTCGCGGAAGCCGCGCAGCCACACGAACCGGTCCGGCTGCCCGCGCGGCAGGAACTGCCCGAACACCATCGCGCCCAGCTGCTCGAAGGCCTCGGGGAAATAGGCGTCGAAATAGCTGGCGAAGCGCGCCCGCCCGCCCGGGCTCGTGGTGTAGCGGCGCAGTTCGACGACCTGGTAATCGCGCAAGTGGCCGACGCTTGCCGGCACCGGGGGAACTTCGTGCGCCTGCGCGTCGGGGGAGCCGACCGGCGGGGCGTTACCCGCGCCGGCGGTGGGCGGGGCGGACCATCCCGGCAATGGGTGCTGCGGTTCGTTCATGGCGGCTCCCCGGGCGCCGAACGGCGCGGATGGTCGAGTCGCGCACACGCTATGCCTCAATCAGGACAAATCCCGCCCTGATGAATCGCTACACTGCGCGCATGACCCGCCCCACCACCCGCGTGCTGGCCGTGCTGGAGCTGCTGCAGGGCCGCGGCCGCATCAGCGGCCCGGAACTGGCGCGGCAAATCGGCGTGGACGGCCGCACCCTGCGCCGCTACATCGCCATGCTGGAGGAACTGGGCATCCCGATCGTCGCCGAGCGCGGCCGCTACGGCGCCTACCTGCTGGTGCCCGGCTTCAAGCTGCCGCCGCTGATGTTCAGCGACGACGAGGCGCTGGCGCTGTCGGTGGGCCTGGTCGCCGCGCGCGGGCTGGGCCTCGCCGAAGCCGCGCCGGCCGTGGCCAGCGCCCAGGCCAAGCTGGCGCGCGTCACGCCGGAACGCCTGAAGCGCCAGCTGCATGCGATTGCCGAGACGGTGCGCGTCGACCTCGTCCACGCGAGCGACGCGCCGCACAGCAACGACACGCTGATCGTGCTCACCGCCGCGGCGCAGGCGCAGCAACGCGTGCATCTGGACTACACCACGCCGCAAGGCCAGCGCAGCGAACGCGACGTCGATCCCTACGGCCTCGCCTGGCGCGCAGGGGCGTGGTACGTGGTGGGCTGGTGCCACCTGCGCCACGACCTGCGCTCGTTCCGATTGGATCGCGTCGGCGCGGCGCAGCCGCTGGCCGCGCATTTCGAGCGGCCGGCCGGCTTCGATGCGCTGGAGCAGCTCGCCTTCAGCATCGCCACCCTGCCGCGCAGCATCGCGATCGAGGTGCTGCTGCGCACCGACCTGAAGACTGCCAGCGACGCCTTCTCGCTCGCCTTCGGCCTGTTCGAACCGGTGGCCGGCGGCGTGCTCCTGCGCAGCAGCGCGGACGATCTCGACTGGTTCGCCCGCCAGCTGGCGCGCCTGTCGTTCGACTTCGAGGTGCGCGCACCGGCGCGCCTGCGCGGCGCGCTCAGGCGCCACGCGGCACGCCTGCAGAAGCGGGCCAGCGCCGGCGCCTGAGCGCGATCCACGACTCACGCGGCGCGGACGGCCCCTTGCCTATACTGGCGCGGTCGATCCGCACCGGAGCCGGTCATGGGATTCCTGCAAGACGCCCCGCAGCTTGCCCACCCGTACCGCAGCGACCGCCTGCTGCACGCGCTGCTGGATCGCGCCCTGCCCACTGCACGCCGCGCCGCGCTGGACGCCGACCTCGATGCGCTGGGCGATTACGCGCTGATGGCATGGCAGCGCGCCGCCGTCACCACGCGGCGCAAGCCGGTGCTCACGCCGTGGGACGCCTGGGGCCGCCGCGTCGACCGCATCGAGCTGACCACAGCATGGCAGGAAGGCCCCGGCATCACCACTCGCCACGCCGTGCTGGCCAGCGGCCACGAGAACCACGAGCACGCGCGGCTGGAGGAATTCGCCCGCGTCTACCTCTACCACGTGGCCAGCGAGTTCTACACCTGTCCGCTGGCGATGACCGACGGTGCGGCCACGGCGCTGAAGGCTTCCGGCAACCAGGCGCTGGTCGAGCGCGCGCTGCCGCATTTCCTCAGCCGCGACGCGGCGACGTTCTGGCTCAGCGGCCAGTGGATGACGGAAACGCACGGTGGCTCGGACGTGGGCCACACCGAAACGCAGGCGCGGCAGGGTGCCGACGGCCAGTGGCGGCTGCATGGCCGCAAGTGGTTCAGCTCGGCCGTGGTGGGCGAGGCGGCGCTGGCGTTGGCCAGGCCCGAAGGCGCCGGGAGTGGCTCCGCGGCGCTGGCGCTGTTCTACGTGGAGACGATGGACGGTGCCGCGCGCAAGTCCGGACTCGTCATCGACCGCCTCAAGGACAAGCTGGGCACGCACGAACTGCCCACCGCCGAGATCCACCTGGACGGCCTGCCGGCCTGGCCGCTGGGCGAGCTGGCGAACGGCGTGCGCCAGGTGGCGCCGATGCTCAACGTCACGCGCACCTGGAACGCGGTGTGCGCCGTCGCCAGCATGGCGCGGGCGATCGCGCTGGCCCGCGACTACGCCGGGCGGCGGCAGGTGTTCGGGCGGCCCTTGGTCGAGCAGCCCTTGCACGCGCAGACGCTGGCCGACATGCAGGCCGAGTTCGAGGGCGCCTTCGCGCTGGCCTTCGAGGTGGCGCAGCTGCTGGGCCGGGTGGAACATGGCGCCGCCGCACCGCACGAGGCCACGCTGCTGCGCCTGCTCACCCCGCTGGCGAAACTGTGGACGGGCAAGCTCGCGGTGCGCCTCTGCTCCGAGGCGCTGGAGTGTTTCGGCGGCGCCGGCTACATCGAGGACACCGGCCTGCCGCAACTGCTGCGCGACGCGCAGGTGTACGCGATCTGGGAAGGCACCACCAATGTGCTGGCGCTGGACGCGCTGCGCGCGCTGGCGGGCGACGGGCTGGGCGCGCTGCGCGGCGCCATCGCCGCGTGGCTGCAGGACGGCGATCCGCACGCCGCGTTCGCGATCGACGCCGCACTGGACGCCGCCGCCAGCCATCTCGATGCACCATCCACCGATCGCGCCGTGCTGGAAGCCGGTGCGCGGGGGCTGGCACTCACCCTGGCACGCAGCGCGGCGGCGGCCCTGCTCGCCAGACAGGCAATGCGGGCACAGGCGCGTGGCGACGCACGACCTGCCGCAGCCCTGCGCCGCTTCCTCGGCCACGGCCTGCTGCGGCTGGCCGATACCGGCATGGACGACACCGCCCTGCTGCTGGGTTGAGCGGGTGGACGGCATGAACGGCTAAAATGCCGTTCTACCCCTCTCGGCGCAGCGACCATGCAGCATCTCACCATCGTCACCACCGGCGGCACCATCGACAAGATCTACTTCGACGACAAGTCGGACTACAAGATCGGCGCGCCGCAGATCGGCGAGATCCTGGGCCAGCTCGGCGTGGCGTTCCAGTTCGACGTGATCCCCATCCTGCGCAAGGACAGCCTGCACGTCACCGACGAGGACCGCACGCTGATCCGCTCCACCATCGAGGCGCAGCCGCATCGCCACGTGCTGGTGACCCACGGCACCGACACCATGGTGGAAACCGCCAGGGTGCTGGCCAGTATCCCCGGCAAGGTGATCGTGCTCACCGGCGCGCTGAACCCTGCACGCTTCCAGGGCTCGGACGCGGTGTTCAACATCGGCTGCGCGGTGGCCGCGGTGCAGACCCTGCCCGACGGCGTGTACATCGCGATGAACGGCCGCGTGTGGGATCCGGCGAAGGTGCGCAAGAACCGGGCGGAGAACCGGTTCGAGGAAGCGGGGGGCTGAAGAGCGCTTTCTTCCTCCCCCTCGGGGAGAGGATCGAGGCGAGGCGCTGGCTTGCGGAAGCGCTGCAAGGGAAGCGCGCTTCGATCTTCCATTTTCGCGAGGTTGGCCCCTCACCCCCGCCCACTCCCCGCAGGGAGAGGGAGCAAAAGCTAGAGCATCCCCGTTTCCAGCTTCGCCAACTCGGACATCATCGAGTGGTTCCACGGCGGGTCGAACACCAGGTCGATGTCGGCCTCGGCGATGGTGGGGATCATCTCCAGCTTGGTGCGGGCGTCGTCCACCAGGATGTCGCCCATGCCGCAGCCGGGCGCGGTGAGGGTGAGCTTGACGTAGACCTTGCGCTGGCCGTCCTCGCGCTGTTCCAGGCTGAGGTCGTAGACCAGGCCCAGCTCGACCACGTTCACCGGGATCTCCGGGTCGAACACGGTGCGCAGCTGGTCCCACGCGAGTTTTTCCACGTCGGCGTCGGTGGCGTCGTCCGCTACCTCGATCGGCGGCGGCGGCTCCTTGCCCAGCGCGTCGGCGTCCTTGCCCGCGATGCGGAACAGGTTGCCTTCCACGTACACGGTGAAGCTGCCGCCCAGCGCCTGGGTGATGTAGCCGATCTGGCCGGCGGGCAGGTTCACCGTTTCGCCCTGCGGCACCATCACCGCCTCGCAGTCGCGCATCAGGGTGAAGGGTTCGCTGCTCAGACTGAAACCGCTCATGCCACTCGCCAATCCGTCGTCAATGAAGGGCGCCACGCGGCGCGCCAGACTGCCTATTATGCCGTGCCGCGCCGCTGCCTACCTGCTCCAGATCAGGCCGGCGCCGCGGAATTGCAAGCTGCGGCATGCCCGCGCAGGGCGGCGACCGGCCATGGCGACCGGCTATGATCGGCGCCTTGCCTGCCGGACCGATGCATGCGCCACCTCCCCTCATTCCGCCCTGCGCCATGAAGCCGCGCGACGTTCCGCTGTATGTGTTCGCCCTGTTCTGCGCCGCGATGATGGGCCTGGCGGTGGGCGCGACGTGGATGGTGGCGGCCATGTACCTGCGCCAATCCGCGCCCTGGCTGGCGCTGGCGGCAGGCGTGGTGCTGGCGTGGGCGATCCGCCACTGGGTTCGCCGCCCCGGTGCCGGCGCGGCGGTGCTGGCGGCCTTCGCCACCCTGCTGGCCGCGCTCTACTTCAACGTGCTGATGGCCGCGATCAAGCTCGCCGGCAACTTCGGCATGAGCCTCACCGACACGCTGCACACGGCCGGCACCGGCATGCTGCTGTCGCTGGCGCGGCTGGGCCTGCGCCCGGTCGACTGGATCTGGTACGCAGTGGGCGCGCTGCTGGCGGCGTGGCTGGCCTGGCGCCGGAAGCAGTGATCCTTGCGGGCACCACGACCGTCCCCTTCCGTACCTTTGCGATCATCCCTGATCGCTGAAATCAAACGGGCGGCCATCCGTGGCCGCACTCTTCATACGTAACCTTTGCGCTCATCCATGATCGCTAGAGTCAAACGGGCGGCCATCCATGGCCGCACTCTTCATACGTAACCTTTGCGCTCATCCATGATCGCTAGAGTCAAACGGGCGGCCATCCATGGCCGCACTCCTCATACATCGAGAGACTTCAACTCGCTGACCAGTTGGCCGGCGGCGGCCTGGCCGTCGCCGTACAGCATGCGGGTGTTGTCGGCGTAGAACAGGGCGTTCTCGATGCCGGCGAAGCCGGTGCCCTTGCCGCGCTTGACCACGATCACCTGCTTCGCCGCGGCCACGTCGAGGATGGGCATGCCGTAGATCGGCGAGGCCGGATCGGTCTTCGCCACCGGGTTCACCACGTCGTTCGCGCCTATCACCAGCACCACGTCGGTGTTCGGGAACTCGGGGTTGATGTCGTCCATGTCCTCGATCAGGTCGTAGGGCACGCCCGCCTCGGCCAGCAGCACGTTCATGTGGCCGGGCATGCGGCCGGCCACCGGGTGGATCGCGAACTTCACCTTCACCCCGCGCTCGATCAGCAGCTTGGCGAATTCCCACACCTTGTGCTGCGCCTGCGCCACCGCCATGCCGTAGCCCGGCACGATCGCCACGCGCTCGGCGTAGGCCATCATCACCGCCGCGTCGGCGGCCTCGATCGGCTTCTGCGCGCCGGCGATTTCCTGCGCCACGCCGCCCGCCGCCGCGCCGAAGCTGCCGAACAGCACGTTGCCCAGCGAGCGGTTCATCGCCTTCGCCATCAGCTGGGTCAGCAGGGTACCGGCCGCGCCCACCACCATGCCGGCGATGATCATCGCCTCGTTGCCCAGCACGTAGCCCTCGAACGCCACCGCCAGTCCGGTGAAGGCGTTGTACAGCGAGATCACCACCGGCATGTCGGCGCCGCCGATCGGCAGCGTCATCAGCAGGCCGAACAGCAGCGCGAACACGAAGAAGCCTGCGATCACCGGCAGCGTGAGGTCGCCACCGACCAGCATCGCGCCGTGCAACAGCGCCAGCAGCAGCACCAGCAGGTTCACGATGCGCTGGCCGGGGAACACGAAACGCTTGTCCAGCCAGCCCTGCAGCTTGGCGAAGGCGACCAGCGAGCCGGAGAAGCTCACCGCGCCGATCAGCGCACCCAGCACGCCCAAGCCCAGTGCCACAGGCGGCAACGGTGGCGGTACGCGAATGAGGTCAATTGACGAATTCATCGCCCAGACTTCAGGGCGCAACGGCGAGATGTTCGGCACCAACACTGGTGAGCCGTCCCCCATCCGCATCACAACGTGCTGAACGTGGGCCACCAGCTCCACCGCGCCGATGCCCGCCGCCGCGCCGCCGCCCATGCCGTTGTACAGCGCCACCATCTGCGGCATCGCGGTCATCGCCACGCGGCGGCCGCTCCACCACGCCGCCGCCACGCCGATCAGCACCGCGGCGAGGATCAGCCCGCGGTGGTGCATGTCCGGCAGCGCGAAGGTGGCCAGCACCGCCAGCAGCATGCCCACGCCCGCCCACACGATGCCGCCGCGTGCGGTGCGCGGCGAACTCATGCGTTTCAGACCCAGGATGAACAGCAGCGCGGCGAGGAAATAGCAGGCCTTGACCAGGGTGGGCAGCCAGCTCATGCCTTGCCTCCCGGCTGCTTCGCGCTGGGCTTGAACATCTCCAGCATGCGCTCGGTGACCACGTAGCCGCCGGCGGCGTTGCCGGCGCCCAGCAGCACGGCGAGGAAGCCCAGGCCGGTCTCGAACGGCGTGGTGGCGTGGCCAAGCGCTATCATGGCGCCCACCAGCACGATGCCGTGAACGAAGTTGGAACCGGACATCAGCGGGGTGTGCAGGATCACCGGCACCCGCGCGATGATCTCGTGACCGGTGAACGCGGCCAGCATGAAGATGTACAGCGCCAGGAACCCGTCGATCATGACCCCGCCCCCAATGAGTGCCGCCTGCCGGGACACCGGCATCCCCGCATCATACGGGTGCCGGTCAACCCGCGCGAGCCTGCGGCGTTGAGCACGGGTGTCGATCCGATGGAGCCCAGGCATGCATCTGCCGACGATGCGGACGAGGCGGCCATGAACAGCCTCGCCGGCACACTCGATGCCGAACTGCTGGCCGAAACCGCGCAGGAGACCCCGGCCACCCTCGACGCCTTCCTGGCGCAGGTGGAGCGGCGCGCCTTCCGCGTGGCGGAGCTGAACTTGCGCCAACGCGAGGACGCCATGGACGCGGTGCAGGACGCCATGCTGCGGCTGGTCAAGCATTACCGCGACAAGCCGGCCGCCGAATGGGCGCCGCTGTTCTGGGGCATCCTGCGCCGGCGCATCGTCGACCTGCAGCGCCGCCGCAAGGTGCGCTCGATCGTGGTGGGCTGGCTGGGCGGCGGCCGCGACGACGAGGGCGACGAATTGCCCAGCTGGGAGCCGGCCGACCACGGCCCGGGTCCGCTGGATCGCCTGCAGGATGCGCAGTCCTGGAGCGACCTCAGCGCCGCGCTGCGCGAATTGCCGCAGCGCCAGCGCGAGGCCTTCATGCTGCGCATGCTGGAGGGCCTGGACGTGGCCGAGACCGCACAGGCCATGGGCTGCTCCGAGGGCAGCGTGAAAACGCATCTGTCGCGCGCCATGCAACGGCTGCGCGGGCAACTGGAGGACTGGCGATGAACACGCCCGACAAGCACAGGCCTGATGAGAGCAGGCCGGACCACATGCCGGACAAGCGGCTGGAACAGCGCGCCCGCGCGCTCTACCACGAGGCCGCGCGATGCATCGACCCCGCCACCGCGGGCCGCCTGCGCGCCGCGCGCCGCGAGGCGCTGGCTGGCGCGCAACAGGCGCACCGGCCGCACCATCTCGCGCGCTGGCTGGTGCCGTCAGGCGCCTGTGCGGTGATCGCGTTGGCCGCCTTGCTGGTATGGCCGTCCGCGCCGCGCCCGATCGTCGCCACCCCGACCACTGCCGCAGCCGGCACCGGCGGCGAAACCGACAACGCACTGCCGCCCGACCCCGAGCAGGCCGATCCCAACCTGTACCAGAACCTCGACTTCTACGGCTGGCTGGCCGCCAACGACAGCCAGCCCCCCACGCACTGACCCATGACCCTGCCCGCACGCCCGCTGCTGTCGTTCACCCTCGCCATCCTGCTCGGCGGCCTCGCCGCGCCCGTGCTGCATGCGCAGAATGCGCCGGTGCCGACCCGGTGGAACAGCCTCACGCCCGCCCAGCGCGACGTGCTGGCGCCGCTGCGGCAGGAGTGGAACGGCATGCCGCCACGCCGGCAGCAGCGCCTGCTGGAGAAGAGCGAGCAATGGGTGACCCTGCCGCCCGCCAAGCGCGAGGAAATCCGCGAACGCATTGCGCGCTGGCAGCAGATGACGCCGGCCGAGCGCCAGCAGGCGCGCGAAAACCAGCGCCTGTTCCGCCAGCTGCCGCCCGCGCAGCGCGAGCAGCTGCACGCGGCCTACCAGCGGTTCCAGCAATTGCCGCCGGAGCAACGTGCCCGGCTGATGCAGCAATGGCACGCCATGCCGCCGGAACAGCGGCTGCAGTGGCTGCACCACGGTCAGGGACACTGACCGGCCGCAGCGCCGGTGCCGCGCCAGCCACGACGCACGGCACCCGAACGATCAGCCCCTGAACAGCACCTCGCCGGCGCGCACCAGGCAGCTCTTCGCCACCAGCTCGTCGTCGAAGTCCGGCTGCAGCGCGCCATCCTTCAGCAACAGCTCGGCGAAGTTCACCACGTTGCGCGCGTACATCTCCGAGGCATGCAGCGGCGCACCGGCCGGCAGGTTCAGCGGGCCCAGGATGCTGACGCCGCCCTGTTCCACGCGCTCGCCTGGCCGGGTCAGTTCGCAGTTGCCGCCGCTTTCGGCGGCGAGGTCCACGATCAAGGCACCGGGCTTCATGCCCGCCACCATCGCGGCGGAGAGGATCTTCGGCGCCGGCCGCCCCGGCACCGCGGCCGTGCTCACCACCACGTCGAAGGCCTTCAGGTGCTCGGCCAGCGCCTGCTGCTGCGCCGCGCGCTCTTCCGCCGACAGCTCGCGCGCATAGCCGCCGCTGCCGGCGGCGCTGACGCCAAGGTCGAGGAACTTCGCGCCCAGCGATTCCACCTGCTCGCGCGTCTCCGGGCGCACGTCGTAGCCCTCGGTCTGCGCGCCCAGCCGGCGCGCGGTGGCGATCGCCTGCAGGCCGGCCACGCCGGCGCCGATCACCAGCACCTTCGAGGGACGGATCGTGCCCGCCGCGGTGGTGAGCATGGGGAAGAACTTCGGGCAGGCCTCGGCGGCGATCAGCATGGCGCGGTAGCCGGCCACCGCCGCCTGCGAGCTGAGCACGTCCATCGCCTGCGCGCGGGTGGTGCGCGGCAGCAGTTCCAGCGCGAACGCGGTGAGCCGGCGAGCGGCCAGCGCCGCGATGCGCGCGGGCGCGCCGTAAGGCCGCAACTGCCCCACCACGACCACACCTTCGCGCAGCTGCGCGAACACCGCATCCGCGGGCGGCAGCACGCAGGCCAGCAGGTCGGCCTGCGCCAACACTTCGCCGGCAGCCGCGAAATCCGTGTTCGCATACAGCTCGTCCGGGAAGCCGGCCGACGCGCCCGCGCCGCGTTCCAGCAGCACGCGCAGGCCCTTGCCGCCGAGCTTCTTCGCCATCTCGGGCGTGATCGCCACGCGGCGTTCGCCGGCGACGGTTTCGCGCAAGGCGGCTACGGTGATCGGCATGGCGCATCCCCTCGTGGACGATCGCCGCATCTTATCGGTTCGGCCCGCAAACGCCACTCATCCACGCCGGCGGGTGCGCTTGGACATGCCGGCTGCGCGCGCTAATCTGACCCACCGCCGGAGAA
Organism: Rhodanobacter geophilus; assembly: GCF_040812275.1. Lineage (NCBI taxonomy): Bacteria > Pseudomonadati > Pseudomonadota > Gammaproteobacteria > Lysobacterales > Rhodanobacteraceae > Rhodanobacter > Rhodanobacter geophilus. The sequence goes on from NZ_JBFOHL010000010.1 coordinate 83,430, forward strand.
CATGATGCCCGTGTCCACCCCGCACGACGAACTGCTGGCGCTGGCGCGCGCGGCCCGCGCGCAGGCCCACGCCCCGTATTCCGGCTTCGCCGTGGGCGCGGCCCTGCTCGCCCGCGACGGCCGCCGCTTCGCCGGCTGCAACGTCGAGAACGCTGCCTATGGCCTGTGCAACTGCGCCGAGCGCACCGCGCTGTTTGCCGCCATCGCGGCCGGCTGCAAGCCGGGCGACTTCGCCGCGATCGCGGTGATCGCCGACACCGACGCGCCGGTCAGCCCCTGCGGCGCCTGCCGCCAGGTGCTGAGTGAACTGTGCGACGGCGACATGCCGGTGCTGCTCGCCAACCTGCACGGCGACACCACGCAGACCAGCGTGGCGGCGCTGCTGCCCGGCGCGTTCACCCTGCCGCCACGCTGATGCACCGCCCCGCGCGGGTTACCATGCGGCTTTCCGCAACACGGTTCCACCATGGCCGCCCCGCTTGAACTGCTGCTGCAGCGCCATTCCGTTCCCTCGCGCCAACTGGGCGAACCCGCACCCGACGAAGCCACGCTGCGCGAGCTGCTCGGCGCCGCGATCCGCGTGCCGGATCACGGCAAGCTGGTGCCGTTCCGGCTGGTCCGCCTGGCCGGCGAAGCCAAGCTGCGCTTCGGCGAGCGACTGGCCGAACTGGCGATCCGCAAGCAGCCGGAACTGTCCGAGGCCAAGCGCGAGAAGGAACGCCTGCGCTACACCTTCGCGCCGCTGGTGATCGCGGTGGTCGCGCGCCTCGACGACACCAGCAAGGTGCCCGAGATCGAGCAACGCCTGTGCGCCGGCAACGTGGCGTACAACATCCTGCTCGGCGCCAGCGCGCTGGGTTACGGTGCGCAGTGGCTCACCGGCTGGGCCGCCTACGATCCCGACGTGGCGGCCATCCTCGGCCTGGCCGCGAACGAGCACGTGGTCGCCTTCGTGCACCTGGGCACGCCGCAGATCGAGGTGCCCGACCGCGAGCGCCCGCTGCTCGATGAGCTCCTGGGCACCTGGACGCCATGAGCGCGCGACACCGCGATGCCGCCCACCTGGTCGACGGCAGCCTGTACGTGTTCCGCGCCTGGCACTCGATGCCGGACGAGTTCCACGACGCCGACGGCCATCCGGCCAACGCCGTGCACGGTTACACCCGCTTCCTGTGCGAACTGCTGGAAAAGGCGCGGCCGGAACGGCTGGCGGTGGCCTTCGACGCCTCGCTCACCAGCTCGTTCCGCAACGCGATCTACCCACCCTACAAGGCCAACCGCGAGCTGCCGCCGCCCGACCTCGAACGCCAGTTCGTGCTGTGCCGCGAAGTGACCGCGGCGCTCGGCATCACCGTGATGATCGACCACAGCTACGAAGCCGACGACCTGATCGGCAGCGCGCTGTGGAGCCTGCGCGCACACGGCGTGCCCGGCGTGATCGTCTCCGCCGACAAGGACTTCGGCCAGCTGCTGGGCGAGCACGACGAGCAGTGGGACTACGCCCGCAACCTGCGCTGGGGCCCCGCCGGCGTGCACGAGAAACTCGGCGTGCACCCGCACCAGGTCGCCGACTACCTCGCGCTGTGCGGCGACGCCGTGGACAACATCCCCGGCGTGCCCGGCATCGGCGCCAAGACCGCCGCCGCCCTGCTCAGCCACTTCGGCAGCCTCGACGCCCTGCTCGAACGCGTGGACGAGGTCCCCTTCCTGCGCCTGCGCGGCGCCGCCAGCTGCGCCGCGAAACTGCGCGAACACGGCGAACAGGCACGGCTCTACCGGCGGCTCACCCGCATCGCGCTGGACGCGCCGGTGCCCGAAGATGCCGATTCACTGCTGCGCCTGGCCGGCGACAGCGCCGCGCTCGATGCGCTGTGCGAGCGCTTGCGCTTCGGGCCGTTGACGCGGACGCGGCTCAAGGCCCTGCTGGCGTAAACCGGCGCCGCTCAATCCGCATCCTCGGTCGACTGCCTGTCTCCGTCCACGCCCAGCGTGCGCACCTGAAGTTGCTTGCCGTCCGGTGTCAGCGCGGACACCTGCAGGCTGCCACCCTTGTCGCCGCCTTTCGCCACCACTACCGGCACGGCCTTGGCATCGAGCAGCATGAACATGGTGTTGCCCTTGCCGTCGACCATCAGGCCGACGCGATCGCGATCCGTGCCCTTCGGTGTGCTCGACGCATCCAGTGCCACCGCCGCGCTGCCATTGGCCATGGTGCCCATGCCGCCGCGCTCGAGACCGGTGCCATCGTAGAAGGTGACGCCCGCAACACGGCTCAGCCGATGACCGCCCGCGGGATCCTGACCGATCCGCACGCGCACCGTGCCGGTGTCATCCACCGCATAGATGCGATGCACCCGTATCTCGCGCTGCACGATGCCGCCCACGCCGTACCAGGCGAGGAACAGCGCCACCACCAGCAACAGCAGGCCGAGCATGCCCCAGCGGGCGCGCTGCAGCGAGCGCTCCAGCCGGGCCAGGCGCACCTCCAGGACTTCGGGGCTTGCCGAATTCATGCGTGTTCCTTTGCGGTGGGTGGGGACGCGACGGACGCTAGCACCCGGGTGAATCCGGCGGCAATCGCCTGTCCGTGTCGATAATCCGCCGCCCCGTTCGTCGCTGCAGCGGAAGGCCGCCGGCACGGCCCCGCCTCCGACCACCCAAGGACCCCGCCATGAGTCTGCTGCTCTACATGCACCCGCTGTCCTCGTTCTGCCACAAGGTGCTGATCGCGCTGTACGAGAACGACACGCCGTTCGAGCCGCGCGAGGTGCGGCTGGACGAGGAAGCCTCGCGCGAGGCGTTCCGCAAGGTCTGGCCGATCCTGCGCTTCCCGGTGCTGCGCGACGAGGCGCGCGGCCGCACCGTGCCGGAATCCAGCATCGTCATCGAGTACCTGGCGCGGCACTATCCCGGCCGCACGGCGCTGCTGCCCGCCGATCCGCAGGCCGCGTTCGAGGTGCGCGAGCGCGACCGCTTCTTCGACCTGTACCTGCACGTGCCCACGCAGAAGATCATCACCGACCGGCTGCGCCCCGAAGGCGGCCACGACGCGGTCGGCGTGGCGCAGGCGCGCGGGCAGTTGCGCACCGCCTACGCGCTGGTCGAGCAGGAAATGCGCGAACGCACCTGGGCCATGGGCGACACATTCAGCATGGCCGACTGCGCGGCGGCGCCGCCGCTGTTCTATTCCGCGTGGGCGGAGCCGCTGGACGACTTCCCGCACGTCGCCGCCTACCGGCAGCGGCTGATGGAGCGGCCGTCCTTCGCCCGCGCGCTGCGCGAGGCCGAGCCGTACCTGCAGTTCGTGCCGAAGGCGGCACCCTGAGAATCAGGCCAGCGCCAGCACGTCGCCCAGCAGCGCCTGCGCGGTGACTTCCGGCCCCGCGCCCGGCCCCTGGATCACCAGCGGCTGGGTGTGGTAGCGGGTGGTGGTGAGCGCGAACTGGTTGTCGGTGCCGTGGAGGCGCGCGGCGGGATGCCCGGCGGGCACTTCGACCAGGCCCACGCGGGCGCGGCCACGCTGGTTGAGCCGGGCGAGGAAGCGCAGCACGTTGCCGCGTGCCTTCGCCTCGGCGTGGAGCGTGGCGAGCGGTTCGTCGAGTTCCTCGAGGCGGGCGAGGAACTGCCCGGTGTCGAGCGCACGCAGGGCTTCCGGCACCAGGCTTTCCACCTGCACCTCGTCCCAGCCCAGCGCGAAGCCGGCGTTGCGGGCGATGATCAGCAGCTTGCGCGCCACGTCCTCGCCGGACAGGTCGGCGCGCGGGTCAGGCTCGGTGTAGCCCAGTTCGCGCGCCTCGCGCAGCAATGCGGAAAACGGGCGACTGCCGTCGTAGCTGTTGAACAGGTAGCTGAGCGAGCCGGAGAACACGCCCTCCAGCGTGAGCAGCGCGTCGCCGCACTGGCGCAGGCGGCGCAGCGTGGAAAGCACCGGCAGGCCCGCGCCCACGGTGGCGGAATCGCCGTAGCGCGCGCCGTTGGCCAGCGCCGCCTGCAGCGCGCGCCACCCCTGCAGTTCACCGCCGCCCAGCGACTTGTTGGCGGTGACCACGTGATAGCCGCGATCCAGCCATTCCGCATGGCGTGCGGCGAGCGTGGCGCTGGCGGTGGCATCCACGATCACCTTGATCGCGGCATCGCCGGCGTCGAGTGCGGCGAGCAGGGCCGCGTCGTCGCGCGGCGCGCCGGCCCCCTTGAGCTGCTCGCGCAGGTTGCGCTCGGCCAGCTTCGCGGGCTCGGTCTGCTGGTGGCGCGAATTGGCCGCGCCCACCAGTTGCAGCGCGGCGGCGGCCGGCGTGTTGAGCAACTTCAGGAAGGCGCCGCCGACCACGCCGGTGCCCAGCAGCACCACGGCGACGGCGGGCGCCGCCGCGCGTTTCGCCGCGGGCGCGGCTTCGGCCAGCACCGCGCTCATGCACCCACCACGCGTTTGGATTTGCCCGCGGCCGCCGCGCGCGCCAGCCCGGCGTCGAGGTCGCGCAGCAGGTCGTCGCCATCCTCGATGCCCACCGACACGCGCAGCAGGGTGTCGGCGATGCCGGCCTTGCGGCGCGCTTCCGGCGCCATCGCGGCATGGGTCATGGTGGCCGGGTGCGCGACCAGGCTTTCCACGCCGCCCAGCGACTCGGCCAGCGAGAAGTATTCCAGGCCGTCGACGAAGGCGGCGATCTGCGCCTCGCCACCTTCCAGCTCGAAGCTGAGCATGGCGCCGAAGCCCTGCTGCTGGCGCGCGGCCAGCGCGTGGTACGGGCTGGACGCGAGGCCGGGGTAGTACACCTTGCGCACCACGGCATGGCCGTCCAGGTGCGCGGCGATGCGCTCGGCGTTTTCCTGGTGCTGGCGCAGGCGCACGCCCAGCGTGCGCAGGCCGCGCAGGGTGAGGTAGCTGTCGAACGGCGCGCCGGTGAGGCCGTTGCAGTTGCCCCACCACTTCAATTGCTCGGCCAGCTCCGGCGTGCGCGCCACCACGGCGCCACCCACCACGTCGCTGTGGCCGTTGATGTACTTGGTGGTGGAGTGCACCACCACGTCGGCGCCCAGCGCCAGCGGCTGCTGCAGGGCGGGCGACAGGAAGGTGTTGTCCACCACCACCAGCGCGCCGACGGCGTGCGCGGCCTGCGCCACGTGGCGGATGTCGGTGATGCGCAGCAGCGGATTGGACGGCGTCTCCACCCACACCAGCGCGGGCCTGGCGGCAAGGCCGGCGGCCAGCGCGGCGGGATCGGTGAGGTCGGCGAACTGCACCGCGAAGCGGCCCTTCTTCGCCCAGGCGTCGAGCAGGCGCCAGGTGCCGCCGTAGCAGTCGTGCGCGGCCAGCACCGTGGCACCGGCCGGCACCAGTTCCAGCGCCAGCGCCACCGCGGCCATGCCGCTGGCGGTGACCACCGCGCCCGCGCCCTGCTCCAGCTCGGCCAGCGCGTTCGCCAGCAGGTCGCGCGTGGGGTTGCCGCTGCGCGAATAGTCGTAGGGACGCTTCTTGCCGAAGCCCTCGAAGCTGTAGTTGGTCGAGAGGTGCAGCGGCGGCACCACCGCGCCGTGCTGGGTGTCGCTCTCGATGCCGGCGCGCACGGCGCGGGTGCTGGAGGCGGTGTCGTCGCTCATGGGGTTCTCCCGAAATCCAAGACGTTGCTATGTGTTGTATGCGTGTTTCAGCGCAGGGCTTCGCGCAGCAGCGGCGCGAGTTGCTCCGGCTCCTTGAGGAAGGCGTCGTGGCCATAGGGCGACTCCACCACCTCCAGCGTGGCGGGGCCACGCAGGCGGCGCTGCAGTTCGCAGAGGTCGGCCAGCGGCACCAGGCGATCGGAGGGGAAGCCGATCAGGGTGGCCGGCAGCGGCACCTGCTCGGGCTTCACGTCGTGCAGGTCGATGGACTCGGACAGCGCGAGGAAGCGCTCGGCGTCGAAGCGTTCGACGAAGCGGCGGCCCTGGTGTTCCAGGTAATCCTCGACCGGGAAATGGAAGCGGTCGCCGCGCCACTCCGGCGCGCCGGCGAAGCGGCGACCGAACTCGGCGCTGCCGCGGTAGGTGGTCATAGCCAGCTGGCGCGCCAGCGCCAGCGCCTCGTCCAGCCGGCCGCTCTGCTGGCCCAGCCGCACGATGCCGCGCTGCACGCTGCGCTGCGCGGTGGAAAGCGGATGCGCCCGGTGCGCGCCGCACAGCAGCACCAGCCGCTCGGCCCGCTGTGGATGACGCGCGGCGAAGGCCAGCGCCACCATCGCGCCATAGGACGAACCGATGAAGGCCTGCGCGCGGGCGATGCCCAGCGCGTCCAGCAGCGCGGCCAGCGCATCGGCCTGGTCCTCGCTGGAGACGGTGCTGGTGCCCAGTTCGGCGGGGACCAGCCAGTCGATCGCCAGCACGCGGTAGCGCTCGAGATCGACCGCCGCGCCCGCGGCCACCAGCGGCTGCCACCAGCCCGGCGCCGCATCGGCCGGCGCGGTGACGTCGCGGTCGGCGGAGATGCCGCCCTGCACGATCACGGTGGGCGCATCCGGCGCACCGCACCACAGGTAGCGCACGTCGACCCCGCGCGGGCCGCTGCCGTACTTCGGATTGAGCGCCAGCCGCCGCGTGCTGCGCTGCACGCCGAGCCCGCCGCGCGCACGCGGCACGACGGGGAGCGCGACCACTTCGGCGGTACAGGGGGGGCGGGTTTCGGGCAGCTGGCTCATGCGTCTCTCCGGTCGGCATCGCCCTGCGGATGCCGGAGAGGAGCCCCGCGCGTACGGCACGAGTGCCGCCTGCGCAAGCCGCCCATCTGCCGGGGCGCCATGGCGCCACCGCAGGAGTTGGCACCGTCGCGGAACATTCCGCAGGTTGCCCCGGCTTCAAAGGGCCTGTCCCTCAGCCGGTCTCGATGAGTGGGGCAAATATGCCGGTGCCGCGCAAACCTGTCAATAGACGTCTAAACGTCTGGACGTGCATATGCATATTAGTGATATGTATTTGCCGCCCGCATGATGACCGGCGCAGGCTGGGTGCACCGTTCGCAAAGGAGTACCGCATGAGCCTGCAACTGGGCGACACCGCTCCCGACTTCACCCTCGATTCCACCGCCGGCACGGTGCGCTTCCACGACTACGCGGGCGACCACTGGGTGGTGTTCTTCTCGCACCCGAAGGATTTCACCCCGGTGTGCACCACCGAGCTGGGCGCGTTCGCCAGCCGCAAGGCGGAGTTCGACGCGCGCAACACGAAGCTGATCGGCCTGTCGGTGGACTCGGTGGCCGACCACCACGGCTGGGCGAAGGATGTCGCCGAGGTGGGCGGCGCGGAAATCAACTACCCGCTGCTGGCCGACCCCGAGCTGGAAGTGGCGAGGCTCTACGGCATGTTCCACCCCAAGGCCGACCCCAAGGTCACCGTGCGCTCGGTGTTCGTGATCGACCCGCAGAAGAAGGTGCGGCTGATCCTCACCTACCCGCCGAGCGCGGGCCGCAACGTGGACGAGGTGCTGCGCGTGCTCGACTCGCTGCAGCTCACCGACGGCCGCAAGCTCACCACGCCGGTGGACTGGCAGCCGGGCGACGACGTGATCATCGCCCCCTCGGTGTCCGACGAGGACGCGCGCAAGCTGTATCCCGAGGGCTGGCGCACGCTGAAGCCCTATCTGCGCCTGGTGCCCGCTCCGGCGGCGTGAATGGTTTCCGGCCCCCGCACGCAGCCTGCCAAATGCAAAAGTCTCGGTGGAAAGTCCTGTTCGCGCTGAGCGTGGCTTGCGATAGTAAGCGCAGTCGAAGCGCCGCCACGACGTCCCTTCGACTTCGGCCCTTCGGGCCTTCGCTCAGGACGAACGGTGACAGGCTATCGAGACTCGTTGCCAATCAGGCTGCGCACCATCACCCCACCCGAGCCGCGTGCAGACCATGAGCATCCAAGCCGACCTCTCCGCCAGCGTGGGCCACACCCCGCTGATCCGCCTGCGCCACGCCAGCGAGCTCACCGGCTGCGAGGTGCTGGCCAAGGCCGAGCTCCTGAATCCCGGCGGATCGATCAAGGACCGCACCGCGCTGGGCCTGGTGCTGGATGCGGAGCGGCGCGGCGAACTGCAGCCGGGCGGCCTCATCGTGGAGGGCACCGCGGGCAACACCGGCATCGGCCTGGCGCTGGTCGGCGCCAGCCGCGGCTATCGCACGGTGATCTTCATGCCCGACACGCAAAGCGCGGAGAAGATCGCCGCGCTGCGCGTCACCGGCGCCGAGGTGCGGCTGGTGCCCGCCGTGCCCTACAAGGACCCCAACCACTACGCCCACCACGCACGCCGCCACGCCGAGGCGCTGAACGCGGCGCGGCCTGGCAGCGCGTGGTTCGCCGACCAGTTCGACAACACCGCGAACCGCGACTGGCACGCCGCCACCACCGGCGTGGAGATCTGGGAGCAGACCGGCGGCCGCGTGGACGGCTTCGTCTGCGCCGCCGGCACCGGCGGCACCCTGGCCGGCGTGGGCCATGCGCTGAAGGCGCGCAAGCCCGCGGTGCGCATCGCGCTGGCCGACCCGGCCGGCTCCGCGCTGGCCAGCTACGTGCGCACCGGCGAGCTCGCCGCCAGCGGCAACTCGATCAGCGAGGGCATCGGCTCCAGCCGCGTCACCGCGAACTTCGACGGCGCGCCGATCGACCTCGCCTGGTCCATCCCCGACGACGAGTCCGTGCCGCTGGCGCACCGCCTGCTGCACGAGGAAGGCTGGTGCGTGGGCGGCTCCAGCGGGGTGAACATCGCCGGCGCGATCCGGCTCGCCCGCGCGCTCGGCCCCGGCCACACCATCGTCACCGTGCTCGCCGACGCCGGCACGCGCTACCAGGCCAAGCTGTTCAACCCCGCCTTCCTGCGCGGGAAGGGCATCCCGGTGCCGGCGTGGCTGAAGCAGGCGTTCCCGGCCGCGGCACCGGTCCAGCCGCCACAGGCGGAAATCGTGCACCGGGTGTTCGCCAAGGCGCTCTGATCCACTGCCCGCCCACGGCCACGCGCAAGGCCGTGCCGCTGCACGGGCTTCCTGCTAGCGTGCGCGCATGAACGCCCCCACGCCTCCCGATTTGCGCGTCGCCCTGCGGCGCGACGGCTTCGCCTTCGTCACCGCCGACACCATGCGCGACCTGCTGGCCGCGACCGCGCTCGACGACTGGCCCGCGTTCGCCGCGAGCTGGAACCAGCTCGGCGAAGACGGCTACCTCGCCGCGCGCGGCCGCCAGCGCCGCCGCCGGCACGCGGTGTTCGCCGCCGATGCCGGCGGCGCGATCCGCCGCGAGCCGCACCAGCCGCATTACCAGAGCTTGGCCTACAACCCGCTGCAGGGCGACATCGAGCGCTGGTTCGAGCCGGTCGCGCCGGCGATCGCGGACGGCGCCAGCCTGCAGCGCATCCTCGCGTTCTGCCGCGACGGCTTCGGCGCGCTGGCGCCGGAGGTACGGCAATGGCGCATCGAGGTGCACCAGTTCCGCATCGAGGCGCGCGCCGACGAGGCCGGCGAGCCCACCCCCGAAGGCGTGCACCGCGACGGCGTGGACTACGTGCTGGTATTGCTGATCGACCGCGAGAACATCGAGCGCGGCACCACCACCATCCATGCCCCCGACGGCCGCGAGCTGGGCCAGTTCACCCTCGCGCGTGCCTTCGATGCCGCCCTGCTCGACGACCACCGCGTGTTCCACGGCGTCACCCCGGTGGTGCCCAAGGATCCCGGACAACCCGCGCACCGCGACGTGCTGGTGGTGACGTTCAAGGCAAGCTGAGCGCCCACTCCACGCCAGGGATGGTGCGCAAGAGCGCAAGCCCACACGCCGTCCGGAGCCTTTCTTCACGCATCGTCCGTATATTGGTGCCTCCCCGACGTCGCCCGCGGTTTCCGGAAAAGGTGGCATATGACCGAACACGAACACGACGGCATCGACTCACCATCGCGTCGCAACGCCCTGCGGAAACTCGGCACTGCGGCGGGACTGGCACTGGCTGCGCCCCGCCTGCTGGCTGCACCGGGCACCGGGAATGCCGCCGCGACGTCCGCAAACGGCCCCGGCGAACATCCGCATATCCTGTGGATCAACCTCGAAGGCGTGCCCATCAGCGTGCTGAGCTGCTACGGCAGCAAGCTGATGGACACACCCAACATCGACCGCCTCGCCCGCGAAGGCATGCGCTTCGAGAACGCCTTCTGCACCAACGCGCTGTGCGCGCCGAGCCGCGCCACCTTGCTGACCGGCAAGTACGACCACCTCAACGGCATGATCGCCAACGACCCCGGCGGCGGCTCGACCGGCGAGCCGGTGTCGCGCTTCGACGTGGCGCAGGAGACCTTTCCCAGGATCATGCAGCGCGCCGGCTACCAGACCACGCATGCCGGCAAGTGGCATGTGACCGGCACGCCCGGGCAGGCGGGTTTCGACGCCTTCATCTACAAGGACGGCGCCGGCGGCCCTTATTACGCCGCCGGCGGCTACATGGAGAACACGGCCCGGCCCGGCGACGGCAGCGTCCGCCATACGAGCCATGCGGGCTACCAGACCGACATCCTCACCGACTACGCCATCGCCGCCATCGACCGCATGGCGCAGTCCGGCAAGCCGTTCCTGATGTCGTACCAGCCGTTCAGCGACCATCGCCCGTTCGATCCGCCGCACAGGTACGATCATATTTTCGACGACCACCGCTTCCCCGAAGCGGGGACGTTCTGGGACGACTACAGCCACCGCGCCGCCGCCGCGCGCGAGGCGCACATGCGCCTGGCCGACATGCCCGATTTCAACCCGCCCGGGGATCTCACCCGGCGGCAGCGGCAACAGTGGAACCACCAGCAGTTCATGCGCCGCTTCATGGCCAACCTGAAGGCGCTGGACGACAGCGTGGGGCGGCTGCTCGACCACCTCGACCAGACCGGCCTGGCCGGCAGGACGATCGTCGTGCTCAGCTCCGACCACGGCTTCTTCATGGGCGACCATGGCTGGTTCGACAAGCGCATTATGTACGAACAGGCCATCCGCGTCCCCCTGATGGTGCGCTGGCCCGGCCGCGTCAAACCCGGCTCGGTCAACGGCGACTGGACTTTCAACATCGACAACGCGCCGACCACGCTCGCGATGGCCGGCCTGGACATTCCCGCGGACATGCAGGGCAAGAGCATCCTGCCCCTGCTCGACGGCAAGACGCCGGCCGATTGGCACCGCGACCTCTACTACCATTACTACGAGTTCGGGCCGCCGCATTTCGTGTTCCCGCATTACGGCATACGCACGCAGCGGCACAAGTTGATCTACTACTACCGCGTCAACGAGTGGGAGCTTTTCGACCTGGAAAAGGATCCGGACGAAATGGAAAGCCTGTTCCAGCACCCGGACTACAAGGTTCTGGACGGTTATCAGGACGTGTTCGAAGACCTGGCGGAAAGGCTCCGGCAGTTGCGCACCCGGTACGCCGACAACAGCGGGATCGCGCCGCAGATCTACCCGTTGCCCGATTACGATTGATGGCCGATCCGACCTTGGACAAGCCGGGCAAACCCTGTTGCACGGCCGGCCGCGGAACATCCCCCGCGGCGCCAGCGCAACCGGGTGAACCGAAGATCGCCGACACCATGGACGCCACGTCCATGACCCGACTGCCGGGCGGCGCGTTCCTGATGGGAGCCGACGACGAACAGGGCCTCATCGCCGATGGCGAGGGACCCGTGCGCGAGATCGAGCTGGATCCGTTCCTCATCGGAGTGACGGCCGTCAGCAACGCCGATTTCGCCGCCTTTGTCGATGCCACCGGTTACGTCACCGAAGCGGAACACTTCGGCTGGTCGTTCGTGTTTTACGGCCTGCTTGCGCAGTCGGTGCTGGACACGCACCCGCAAGTGGCCGCCGCAGCGCCATGGTGGTGCGCCGTCGCGGGTGCGCATTGGCGTGCGCCGGAAGGGCCGGGCAGCCGCCTCGACGCACGCATGGACCATCCCGTCGTGCACGTGTCGTGGAACGACGCCGCCGCTTACGCGGCATGGGCAGGCAAGCGCCTACCCAGCGAGGCGGAGTGGGAATACGCCGCGCGCGGCGGCCTGGTGCAGCAACGTTACCCGTGGGGCGACGAGCTGACCCCGGGCGGCGAACACCGCTGCAACATCTGGCAAGGCCGCTTTCCCGAATACAACTCCCTGGCCGACGGCTATCTGGGCACGGCCCCCGCCCGCAGCTTCGAGCCCAACGGCTACGGCCTCTACAACATGGTCGGCAACGTGTGGGAGTGGTGCCGGGACTGGTTCGCCCGCGAGCGCACGCCGGAGCGCCGCAACCCGGGCGGCCCCGCATCGGGGACGGCACGCGTGATGCGCGGCGGCTCCTTCCTCTGCCATGCCTCGTACTGCAACCGCTACCGCGTCGCCGCCCGGTACTGCAACACGCCCGACAGCACGGCCTCGAACATCGGCTTCCGCTGCGTCGCAGATATCCAGCCCTGAGAGCCCCCTCCCGATGCATGCGGCGAATGCGTCGCGCATACTCCCCGTGCAGCGCCACCGGGCGCACCACGGGGAGATCGCCGGATGAAGGCAACACATTCGCTGCGGCCACTGGCCGCCCTGCTCGCCCTGGGCCTCGTCGCCGGCACGGCGCTGGCCGATACCGCGCCACCCGCACGCGAGCTGGCCGACACCATGGCGATGCTGCGCCACGCGATCGGCGTGCCCACCGTGCAAGGCCGGCATCAGGTACCCGCACTCGCGGCCTATCTCGCCGACCAGCTCAAGGCCGGCGGCTTCGCCGCCAGCGACGTGGAGATCATCCCGGTGGGCGAGACCGCCGCGCTGGTGGCACGCTACCGCGGCACCGGGCACGGCAAGCCGATCTACCTGTCCGGGCACATGGACGTGGTGGCGGCGAAGCGCGCCGACTGGACACGCGACCCGTTCACCCTGGTCGAGGAAAACGGCTACCTCTACGGCCGCGGCAGCGCCGACATGAAGACCGCGGTGGTGGTGATGGTGGAAACCCTGATCCGGCTCAAGCGCGAAGGCTTCAAGCCCGGCCGCGACATCGTCCTGCTGCTGTCGGGCGACGAGGAAACCGACATGGCCACCACCCGCGAGCTGGCCAGGCGCTACCACGACGCGGAATTCCTGCTCAATGCCGACGCCGGCGGCGGCACGCTCGACCCCGCCACGGGCAAGCCCGTGGTGTACGAAATCCAGGCGGCGGAGAAAACCTATGCCGACTTCCGCATCGGCTACAGCTCGCCCGGCGGCCACTCCAGCGAGCCCTCGCCGGACAACGCGATCTACCGGCTGGCCCGCGCCATCGACAAGGTCGCCGCCTATCAATTCCCGGTCATGGGCAACGCGATCACCCTTGCCTCGCTGCGCGCCACCGGCGCCCACACGCCGGGAGCGCTGGGCGCAGCGATGACGCGCTTCGCGGCACATCCCGGCGACGCGCGGGCAGCCGCCACGATCTCGGCCGACCCCGCCTACGTGGGCCAGGTCCGCACCACCTGCGTGGCGACCATGCTGCAGGGCGGCCATGCCCTCAACGCGCTGCCGCAAAGCGCCAGCGTCAACGTGAACTGCCGCATCTTCCCCGGCACCCCGGTGGCCAGCGTGCGCGACACGCTCGCCAGGGTGATGGACGACCCCCAGGCCACGATCACCACGCTGGACCCGCCACCGGTGGAAAGCCCCGCCTCGCCGCTGCGCCCGGACGTGATCGCCGCGGTCACCGATGCCGTGCACGCGCGCTTCCCCGGCGTGGAGGTGGTGCCGGGCATGTCCGCCGGCGCCTCCGACAGCATGTATTTCCGCAACGCCGGCGTGCCCTGCTACGGCGTGGATGCCTCCTTCACCAAGCCTGACGACACCTTCGCCCACGGCCTCAACGAGAAGCTGCCCGCCACGGAACTGGCGGCGGGCCTGGCGTTCTGGCACCGGCTGCTGACGCGGCTGGCGGAATAAGGAGCGCGGGCCAGCCGCTATAATGGCCGGTTCCCGCGCATCGACACGTCGCCATGTCCACCCATCTCGCCGAAACCCGCCGCCGCCGCACCTTCGCCATCGTCAGCCATCCTGACGCGGGCAAGACCACGCTGACGGAAAAGCTGCTGCTGTTCGGCGGCGCGATCCAGATGGCCGGCAGCGTGAAGGGCCGCAAGGCCGCGCGCCACGCGACGTCCGACTGGATGGCGCTGGAAAAGGAGCGCGGCATCTCGGTGACCTCGTCGGTGATGCAGTTCCCGTACGAGGGCAAGATCGTCAACCTGCTGGACACGCCCGGCCACGCGGACTTCTCCGAGGACACCTACCGCGTGCTCACCGCGGTGGACTCGGCGCTGATGGTGATCGACTGCGCCAAGGGCGTGGAGGAGCGCACGATCAAGCTGATGGAGGTGTGCCGCCTGCGCGACACGCCGATCATGACCTTCATCAACAAGCTCGACCGCGAGGGCAAGTCGCCGATCGAGCTGCTGGACGAAGTGGAATCCGTGCTCGGCATCGCCTGCGCGCCGCTGACCTGGCCGATCGGCATGGGCAAGCGGCTGAAGGGCGTGTACCACCTGCTGCTGGACGAGGTGCACATCTTCGAGCAAGGCAAGAACTTCACCCGCCAGGATTCCACCATCTTCCGGGGCCTGGACGCGCCCGGCCTCGAAGCGGCCATCGGCAGCGAGGCGCTGGCCGAGCTGCGCGAGGAACTGGAGCTGGTGCAGGGCGCCGCGCCTTCGTTCGACCTCGACGACTACCTCGCCGGCAAGCTCACGCCGGTGTTCTTCGGTTCCGCGGTGAACAACTTCGGCGTGCAGCTGCTGCTGGACTTCTTCGTCGAGCACGCGCCCGCGCCGCGCCCGCGCGCCACCACCTCGCGCGAGGTGCAGCCGGAGGAGGAAAAGCTCACCGGCTTCGTGTTCAAGATCCAGGCCAACATGGACCCCGCGCACCGCGACCGCGTGGCCTTCATGCGCGTGTGCTCGGGCACCTACAGCGCCGGCATGAAGATGATCCAGACGCGTACCGGCAAGGACGTGCGCATCGCCAATGCACTCACCTTCATGGCATCCGACCGCGAGATCGTGGAAACCGCCTACCCCGGCGACGTGATCGGCCTGCACAACCATGGCACCATCGCCATCGGCGACACTTTCACCGAGGGCGAGCCGGTCTCGTTCACCGGCATCCCGAACTTCGCGCCCGAGCTGTTCCGCCGCGCGCGCCTGCGCGACCCGCTGAAGATGAAGGCCTTGCAGAAGGGCCTGGCGCAGCTGTCCGAGGAAGGCGCCACGCAGTTCTTCCGCCCGCTGATGTCGAACGACCTGATCCTCGGCGCGGTGGGCGTGCTGCAGTTCGACGTGGTGGCCTACCGCCTCAAGGACGAGTACGGCGTGGACGCCGCGTTCGAGCCGGTGACCGTGGCCACCGCACGCTGGGTGCATTGCGACGACGCGAAGAAGCTGGAGGAGTTCCGCGAGAAGAACGCGATGAACCTCGCCATCGACGCCGCCGGCGAGCTGGTCTACCTGGCGCCGTCGCGGGTGAACCTGCAGCTGGCGCAGGAACGTTCGCCCGCGGTGCGCTTCTCGGCCACGCGCGAGCACGCGACTGCCGTGGAAATGTGATGCGGCTTCCGATGGCGGAAGTCACGCAGACGGGATGCCGCATGGTTGCCACCCTTCGTGGCACTTCGCCCAGGGGATTGCACGCATGAACGCCACGCCGTCGCTCGCCTACGTCACGCCAGCCGCGACCCCGCCATGGAAGCGCTGGCTGGTGTGTTCGCCGATGGCGCGCATCGTGATCTGCGTGGTGCTGTTCATCGTGCTGAACCGGTCGGCTTCGGCACTCGTGCATGCGCTCACGCAAGGCATGGCCAAGACAGCGATGAGCCCGGCCCTGGTCTACCTGGCGGTCGCCCTGCTGCCGGCTATCCTCACCTACGCGTTCCTGGTCCGCGTCGTGGAGCGCCGCAGGCCGGCGGAACTCGCGCCGCGGCGCTGGCCCGATGCGCTGCGCGGCCTGCTCGCGGGTGGCCTGCTGCTCAGCGCCGTGGTCGGCGTGCTGTGGCTGCTGGGCAGCTACCACGTCACCGGCTTCAATCCCCGCGCCAACTGGCTGCCGGCCCTGCTGGTCGCCGGCATCGGCGCCGGCATCGGCGAGGAGATCCTGTTCCGCGGCGTGCTGTTCCGCATCGTCGAGGAGGGCCTGGGCACCTGGGCAGCGCTGCTGATCTCGGCCCTGTTCTTCGGCTTCGCCCATGCCGGCAACCCGGGCGCCACCGCATGGAGTTCCGCGGCCATCGCGATCGAGGCCGGCCTGCTGTTCGGCCTGCTCTACCACGTCGCCCGTTCGCTGCCGCTCTGCATGGGCCTGCACGCGGCCTGGAACTTCTGCCAGGGCACGGTCTACGGCATCCCGGTTTCCGGCATGAAGGCCGACGGCTGGCTGGTGTCCACACGCACCGGTCCGGACTGGCTCAGCGGCGGCGTGTTCGGCGCCGAAGCCTCGGTGGTGGCGCTGGCGCTGTGCCTGCTGTGCTCGGCGGCCCTGCTGGCACTCGCCCTGCGGCGGCACTCGCTGGTGCCGCCCAGCTGGCGCCGGCGCTGATCCCGGCGGCGCCGGCTATGGCTGGATAACCGCAGCGGTTACGCTGTGTGCCTACCCGCCCCCGCGCACGGCAGGGATCTGCGGCGGCCGGTCCCTCGAACCGTTTGGCGCAACGACCATGCCCGCAACGCCCCGCACGACGCCACGCAAGTACTCCTGGCTGGCGAACCAGCCGATCCAGCACAAGATCCGGCTGGCCATCGTGCTGCTGCTCGGCGTGTCGCTGGCCGCCAACCTGCTCACGCTGGACTCGCTGCGCCAGCAGGACGTGGCACGGCACTGGTACGTGCACACCTACGCCGTGCTGCAGCAGATCGACGAGATCCACGATGCGACCAAGGCCATCCAGGTCGATGTGCGCGGCTACCTGCTGGACCGGCGCACCGGGAAACGGGACGCATACCAGAGCGGCGTGCAATCGTTCGGCGGGCAGCTTGGTCGCCTGCGCGCACTGACCACGGACAACCCGTTGCAGCAGGGGCGCATCGACCGGCTCGAGACCGCGATCACGCAGTGGAGCCGGGAAGTGGACGACGGCGTGACCCTGCCGATGACGCACCTGGCCGCGCTGGCACCGGCAGAGCAGGCGACGGAACAACAGCGCATCGCGGCCGCCTACATGGACCACGGTTCCGCGCGGGCCACCAACATCCTCGCCCTGCTCGACCAGATGAGCGCCAGCGAGAAGGAGCTGCTGACCAGCCGCACCGCGCGCCTGGACAGCCTGATGACGCGTACCCGCGTGATCGACGCGGTGGTCACCCTGCTCATGCTGCTGCTCGGCTGGTGGGTGATCTCGCTGTGCTTCCGCCTGATCACCCGGCCGCTGCGCCGCATCACGGACCAGATGAGCCGGCTCGCCGCGCACGACCACAGCGTCGAGGTGCGCCAGGTGGAGCGGCAAGACGAGATCGGCGAGATCGCCCGCGCGCTGCAGGTGTTCAAGGAGATGGCGGTCGAGACACACGACAACGCCCGGCTGAAGAGCCAGGTCACGGCGATCTCGCGGCAGCTGCAGGAAGCCACCACCCATCGCGCGTTCGCCGAACGGCTGACCGGCGAGCTGATGCCGCTGCTCAAGGCCGGCGTGGGCCTGCTCTACCTGTACGACGAACCCAGCGGGCGGCTCGACCTGATCGGCAGCTACGGCCTGCGGCTGGGCGCCGACCCCGCCGTGCGCTACCTGCCGGGCGAGGGCCTGGTCGGCCAGTGCGCGCAGACCCACCAACCCATCGAACTGGACCGGCTGCCGGACGACTACCTGCGCATCGATTCCGGCAGCGGCAGCGCATTGCCGCGCCACCTGCTGATCCTGCCCGTGCTGCTGCGCGGCCGCCTGGTCGGCGTGCTGGAATTCGCCGGCTTCGAAACTCCGACGTCCCTGCATCGGCAATTGCTGGAACAGCTGCTGCCAATGGTCGCGCTGTCGCTGGACAACCTCAGCCGCGCCATCCGCACCCAGGACCTGCTCGAACAGACCCGGGAACAGGCCGACCAGCTGCGCGTCAGCAGCATCACCATGCGCCAGCAGCAGGAAGCCCTGCGCGAGTCGCACGACACCCTGGAAGCAAAGACGCTGGAGCTGGAGGAACAGTCGCAGCGCCTGCGGGTATCCGAGGAGGAATTGCGCGTGCAGGCGGAGGAGCTGCAGGCCTCGAACGAGGAGCTGCGCCTGCAGAGCGACACCTTGCACGAGCAGAAGCGCACGCTGGAAGCGCTGCAGGCGGAGACCGCCGGGAAGGCGCAGGAGCTGGCACGCGCCAGCCAGTACAAGAGCGAGTTCCTCGCCAACATGTCGCACGAGCTGCGCACGCCGCTGAACAGCCTGCTGATCCTCTCGCGCAGCCTGGCCGAGAACGCGGGTGGCCGGCTGGACGCCGAGGAAGTCGAGTCGGCGCAGATCGTCCACGACGCCGGCAGCAGCCTGCTGCGGTTGATCAACGACATCCTCGACCTGTCCAAGATCGAGGCCGGCAAGATGGAGCTGGCGCTGGATGACTACGCGCTGGATGACCTCGCCCGCAGCCTGCGCCGCAACTTCGACCACGTGGCCCGCGACAAGGGTCTGGACTTCGGCGTGCAACTGGCCGACGGACTGCCTGCGCATATCCACACCGATCCCGGCAAGCTCGAACAGATCGTCAACAACCTGCTGGCGAACGCGTTCAAGTTCACCGCCAGCGGATCGGTGCAGGTGCGCATCGGGCGCCCCGCCGCCGACCTGCCGCTGTCCGCGGCACTGGCCGGCCAGCCGCTGCTGGCGATCGGCGTGACCGACACCGGCATCGGCATCCCCGCCGACAAGCTGGAAAAAGTGTTCGCCGCGTTCGAGCAGGTCGACTCCAGCACCAGCCGGCACTACGGCGGCACCGGCCTGGGCCTGAGCATCTCGCGGCGCATGGCCGGGCTGCTTGGCGGCGACATCATGCTGCGCAGCGAGAGTGGCCGCGGCAGCGAATTCACCCTGCTGCTGCCCGAGCGCGGCGTGGCCAGCGCGCCGGCCACGGAACCTTCGGCCGCGGTGCCCGTGCGGCCGCTGCCGAACCCGGCGCTGCTGCCGGGCAGCCTGCCCGACGACCGCGAGCGCCTCGTTCCCGGCGACGCGCCGATCCTGATCGTCGAAGACGATCCCGCGTTCGCCCGCATCCTCGCCGACATGGTGCGCCAGAAGGGCCATCCCATGCTGCTCGCCGCCGACGGCGAGAGCGGGCTGGAGCTGGCGCGCCGCTTCCGTCCGCTGGGCATCCTGCTCGACGTGATGCTGCCGGGCATCGACGGCTGGACGGTGATCGAGCGGCTGCAGGCCGATCCGGCCACGCGCGCCATTCCGGTGCATTTCCTCTCCGCGGCCGACGGCGCCGAGCACGGCCGCGAACTCGGCGCGGTGGGCTTCCTCACCAAGCCGGTCAGCCGCGAGCAGATCAACGCGGCGGTCGAGCGCCTGCTGCACGTGGCCCGCGACCGCACCCGCCGCCTGCTGGTGGTGGACGACGATGCCGCCGAACGCAGCGCGCTGCGCAACCTGCTGCGGCAGGACCGGGTCGAGATCGACGAGGCGGGCTCCGCCGAAGAAGCGCTGGAACGGATCGCGCGCGGTGCCTACGACTGCGTCGTGCTCGACCTCGGCCTGCCTGGCCTCTCCGGCATGGAACTGCTGGAACGCCTTGCCGCCGCCGGCAGCGTGCCGCCCGTGGTGATCTATTCCGGCCGCGACCTCAGCCGCGAGGAAAGCCTGCGCATCCGCCAGTACACCGACAGCATCGTGATCAAGGGGTCGCGTTCGCCGGACCGGCTGCTGGACGAAGTCAGCCTGTTCCTGCACCGCATCCGCCAGCCCGCCGCGGGTGCGGCGAACATCGCCGACGGGCTGCAGGGCCACCAGTTGCTGCTGGTCGACGACGACATGCGCAACCTGTTCGCGCTGTCAAAGGTGCTGCGCGGCTGGGGCCTCAAGGTCAGCATGGCGCAGGACGGCCCGCGGGCGTTGCGCATGCTGGACGAGGAGGCCGCGCTGGAGCTGGTGCTGATGGACATCATGATGCCGGGCATGGACGGCTACGAGGCGATCCGGCAGATCCGCGCCCAGCCGCGCTTCGCGCAACTGCCGATCATCGCGCTCACCGCCAAGGCCATGCGCGGCGACCGCGAGCAATGCCTAGCGGCCGGCGCGAACGACTACCTCTCCAAACCGGTCGACCTCGACAAGCTCGCCTCGATGATCCGCGTCTGGCTGCGCCGCTGAAGACCCGATGAGCGGCACGCCGGACGATCCCGAACTGGAAGGCATCGAACTGGACCTGTTCGTCGAGGCGATGCGGCGGCGCCACGGCTACGACTTCGGCCAGTACGCGCCGGCCTCGTTGCTGCGCCGCGTGCGCCAGCTGGCGAAGGACTTCGGCGACGGCGCGATCAGCGCGCTCACCCATCGCCTGCTGCACGAACCGGGGCTGCTGCCGGAATTGCTGGAAGGGCTGTCGGTGCCCGCCTCGGACATGTTCCGCGATCCCTCCGTGTTCCGCGCCCTGCGCGAACAGGTGCTGCCGCTGCTTGCCTCGTACCCGCAGATCACCATCTGGCAGGCCGGCTGTGCGCACGGCGAGGAAGTCTATTCGCTCGCCATCCTGCTGGAGGAGGCCGGGCTGTACGAGCGCAGCCAGATCTTCGCCACCGACCTCAGCGCGAAGGCGCTGGAGCGCGCGCGCGAAGGCATCTACCCGCTGCACACGGCCCAGCAATGGTCGCGCAACTACCTGGCGGCCGGTGGCAACCACTCGCTGGCCGACTACTACAGCGCACGCTACGGCCTGCTCAAGCTCGACCGGCGGCTGCGCCGCCACGTCACCTTCGCCCAGCACAGCCTGGTGGCCGACGCGGTGTTCTGCGAGGCGCAGCTGGTGTTGTGCCGCAACGTGCTGATCTATTTCTGCAACCCGCTGCAGCAGCGCTGCCTCGCGCTGTTCCGCGATTCGCTGGTGCGCGGCGGCTTCCTCTGCCTGGGGTTGCGCGAGCGCCCGGATGCCGCCGAAGCCGCGGCCGACTTCGCGCCCGTCGATGCCAGCCTGCGCATCTACCGGCGCATTGATCCGGCGGCGGGGGAACGGCGGCCATGACGCGCCCGGCCGCGATCGTGCTGGGCTGTTCGGCCGGCGGCCCCGAGGCGCTGAAGACCGTGCTGGGCGGGCTGGACCCGCGCCTGCCGCAGGTGGTGCTGGTCTGCTGCCACACCGGCTCGGAGACGGTGGAGCTGCTGTGCGAACTGCTGGCCCGTGCGTCGAGCCTGCCGGTGATCGAGGCCGCGGAGCGCGAACCGGCGCGGGGTGGCGTGGTGCAGGTCGCTCCCGCCGGCTACCACCTGCTGGTGGAGCGCGACCTGCATTTCACGCTGTCGACGGATCCGCGCGTCAATCTGGTGCGGCCCTCGATTGACGTCCTGTTCGCTTCCGCTGCCGCAGCATGGCGCGACGCCCTGGTCGGCGTGGTGCTCAGCGGCGCGAATGCCGACGGCGCCGGCGGCCTGCGCGAGTTGCGCCGGCTGGGTGGCTGCGCCATCGTGCAATCGCCGGACGGCGCGCTGGCAAGCGCGATGCCGCAGGCGGCGATCGACCGCGCCGGTGCCGACCACTGCGTCTCGCTGGATGCGATCGCCCCCCTGCTCAACCGGTTGTGCCTGCCATGAACGACCCGCGTCCGAAACTCCTGATCGTCGACGACACCCGCGCCAACCTGGTGGCGATGCGCCACCTGCTCGGCGACTGCGGCGCCGAACTGGTCGAGGCGAGCAGCGGCAACGAGGCGCTGGCGCTGTGCCTGGAACATGCGTTCGCGCTGATCCTGCTCGACGTGAACATGCCCGACATGGACGGCTTCGAGGTCGCCACCCTGCTCGGCGAGGCCGAGCAGCTGCGCGACACGCCGATCATCTTCGTCACCGCCGCCTACGCCGACGACCTCAACCGCCTGAAGGGCTACCGCTCCGGCGCGGTGGACTACATCGCCAAGCCGGTCAACGACAGCATCCTGCGCTCGAAGGTGCGCGTGTTCCTCGAGCTCTACAACGCGCGCATGCAGCTGCAGCAGGCGCTGGGCGAGCTGTCCGAGCGCAATCGCCAGCTGCACGAGGAGATCGCCGAGCGCCTGCGCGCCGAAGCCGTGGTGCGCCACCAGGCCACCCACGACATGCTCACCGGCCTGCCGAACCGCGCACTGTTCCACGAGCGGCTGCACGAGGCCATCCGGCAGTACCCGGCGCACGGTCGCGGCTTCGCGCTGGCCATGCTCGACATCGACGGCTTCAAGGCGGTCAACGACACCCATGGCCATCCCGTCGGCGACGCCCTGCTCCAGGCGATTGCCGCCCGCCTGCGCGGACACGTGCGCGCCGGCGACACGGTGGCGCGACTGGGCGGCGACGAGTTCGCGCTGATCCTCGAGGACGCCGCGCAGCTGCAGCTGCTGCTCGAACGCTGCCAGCAGCTGTGCGACACGCTCGCCCTGCCCTATCCCCTGCCCGGCCCGTCCGGCGAGGTGCTGGCCCGGGTCAGCGCCAGCATCGGCATCGCGGTGTGGCGCCCTGGCATGCTGTCGGACGAGGCCTTGATCCAGGCCGCCGATCGGGCGCTCTATGAAGCCAAGCGGGCAGGCAGGAACCGCTGCCTGCTCGACGTGGCGGACGCCGCCTGAAACCTCATTTCCTGCGTCGCGGCGACAGCCACATCTCGATGCGCGCACGGAACACCTCGGTGCCCGCGTCGTCCCGCACCGTCACCGTCACCGGCCATGCGTAACCGTTGGCAGACTCGACGACGGGATGCTCCGGCAGGGCCGTCGCATGCATGCTGCCGCGCGCCTTCGCGAGGTATTCGACCGTCATGCCCTTCGGGATCCAGCGCATGCCGGCAGGGATCGTGGCCTCGACCATCATGCCCGCACCGAGCTCGGCGAGGTTGCACAGCGCGATCGCGTGCACGGTGCCGACGTGATTGTGCACGCGGCGGCGGTCGCGTATCACGATCTCGCAACGCCCCGCCTCCAGCACCACGAAACGCGGTGCGATGGTGGCGAAGTACGGCGCCTTGAGGCAGATCAGCCGACCGTAGAGCCAGCGGCCGGCGGGCAACCCGGAAAGCCGGTGCCAGAGTTTCAGTGCCGCACTCATGCTCATGCTTCCGGAAGGCACACGGGTGATGCAGCCCGTTCGTCCGTGGCCATCGCCGCGGCACCCCTCAGGCCGCGTCGGCCAGCCGCCTGCGCTCGTCCGCGCGGGTCACCGCCGCGCGCAGCTCGGACGGATCGAAGTCGTCCACCGAGATGAACTCGAACGCCGCGTCGTGCACGCGTTTCAGCAGGTCGCGTTCGGCCTGGCTGATGACGTTGGCGGCCAAGGCCTCGTCCAGCTGGCCGTCGTAGTCGTGGGCCTTGAACTGGCCGGCCTTCAGGCCCTTCAGGAACTTGCGCTCCACCGGCTCGGCGGCGATCACGTCGGGCAGCAGCGCGTTCATGCGGCCCACCGTGTTGTTCGCCGTGGGGGTGAGGTACACCCACTCGGTGAGGCGCGCACGCGCTTCGTTCGGTGCCGTGAGCAACGCGGCGACGCGACGGCCCAGGCGATCCGACGGCGGCACTTCGCGGCGGCCGAATGGGAACACCAGCGCACGCAGCAGCCACGCCACCGGGCGCACCGGGAAGTTGCGGATCGCACCGTCCAGCGCGTTCTGGATCAGCCACATGCACTCGTGGAAACCCCAGGCGAGGAACGGGCGGTCCGCCTCCGGCCGGCCGGTGTCCTCGTAGCGCTTCAGCATGGCGCTGGCGATGTAGAGGTAGCTCAGCACGTCGCCGAGGCGCGCGGAGAGCTTCTCCTTGAACTTCAGCTTGCCGCCCAGCACGCCCATGAAGGTGTCGGCGCACAGCGCCAACGCGGCGGAATAGCGGTTGAGCTTGCGGTAGTAGCGGCGCGTGTAGGCGTCACCCGCGGCGTCGCCCATGCGGCCGCCGGAGAGGCCCATCGCGAAGCTGCGCACCGCGTTGGAGATGCCGAAGCCGATATGGCCGAACAGCGCCTTGTCGAAGCTGCGCAGGCGGGCGCCGTAGTCGCCAATGGACAGCGCCTGCATTTCCTTCAGCACGTAGGGATGGCAGCGGATCGCACCCTGGCCGAAGATCATCAGGCTGCGCGTCATGATGTTCGCGCCTTCCACGGTGATCGCGATCGGCACGCTGGACCAGCCGCGCCCGGCATAGTTCTTCGGGCCCAGCTGCACGGCCTTGCCGCCGTGCACGTCCATGGTGGCGCCGGCCACCACGCGCGCCCACTCGGTGGCGTGGTACTTGGCGATGGCCGAGGGCACCGCCGGCTTCTCGCCGCGGTCCACCGCGGCGGCCGTGGCGCGCGACAGCGCGGTGGTGGCGTAGGTAAGGCCGCCGATGCGGCCCAGCGCTTCCTCCACGCCCTCGAAGCGGGCGATCGCGAGGCCGAACTGCTTGCGCATGCGCGCATACGCGCCGGTGGCCGCGGCCGAACCGCGCATCGCGCCGGTGGCGTTCGACGGCAGCGAGATCGCGCGGCCCACCGACAGGCATTCCACCAGCATGCGCCAGCCGTGCCCGGCCATGTGCGGCCCGCCGATCAGCGTGCTGAGCGGCGCGAACACGTCCTTGCCGTGGATCGGGCCGTTCTGGAACGGGATGTTGAGCGGGAAGTGGCGGCGGCCGATCTGCAGCCCCGGCGTGGAGCGCGGCAGCAGCGCCAGGGTGATGCCGAGGTCTTCCTTGTCGCCGAGCAGGTGCTCCGGGTCGTACATGCGGAAGGCCAGGCCCACCACGGTGGCGATCGGCGCCAGCGTGATGTAGCGCTTGTCGAAGGTGAGGCGGATGCCCAGCGTCTCGACGCCGTCGACGACCTGCTTGCAGACGATGCCCACGTCGGGGATCGAGGTGGCGTCGGAGCCGGCGTAGGGGCCGGTGAGCGCGAAGCAGGGAATCTCCTCGCCCACCGCGAGGCGCGGCAGGTAGTGGTTCTTCTGCTCGTCCGAACCGTAGTGCAGCAGCAGTTCGGCCGGGCCC
The DNA here is from genome assembly GCF_040812275.1 of Rhodanobacter geophilus. Classification (NCBI taxonomy): domain Bacteria; kingdom Pseudomonadati; phylum Pseudomonadota; class Gammaproteobacteria; order Lysobacterales; family Rhodanobacteraceae; genus Rhodanobacter; species Rhodanobacter geophilus. The sequence continues at coordinate 108,539 of NZ_JBFOHL010000010.1, forward strand.
AGCGAGTTCGGCACCGCCACGGTGGACGCCACCGTGGCGGACATGGTGGAGAGCTTCTGCAACACCGCCGAATGCGCCAGCGCGGAGAACTGCAGGCCGCCGTACTGCTTCGGGATGATCATGCCGAAGAAGCGGTGCTTCTTGATGAAGTCCCAGATCTCCGGCGGCAGGTCGGCCAGTTCGTGGGTGATCTCCCAGTCGTCGATCATCCCGCAGAGTTCTTCCACCGGGCCGTCGAGGAAGGCCTGTTCCTCCACGCTCAGCTCGGGCTTCGGCTGCTTCAACAACTCGTGCCAGTCCGGCTTGCCGGAGAACAGCTCGCCCTCGAAACCGACGGTGCCGGCTTCCAGCGCGGTCTGCTCGGTCTCCGACAGCTTCGGCGTGACCCTGGCGAACATCTTCAGCAGCGGCGCGGTGATCCGCCGGCGGCGGAACGTGTCCATCAGCAGCGGCACGGCGATGCCCAGCTCGACGATCAGCAGGACGAGCATCGTCCACGGCGTGCCGGCGACCAGGCCCACGACCAGGGTGGCCACGGGCGCCACGACCGCGAACGTGCGCAGGCTGCTGCGGTGGTAGGCACAGGCGCCGCTCGCGATGAGCGCTGCCAGCAGGGTGAGTATCACGGCCATCTCGACATCCTCGTTGCGTTACATGGCAGCGGCGCCGCGTCGGGCATCGCCGTCGTCCAGCGTTTCAATGAAACTTGCGATCTCGCGGGTGAACGCGTCGTTGGCGTCGCCCGCCAGCATGTGGGTGGCGCCGGCGACCTCGACGTGGCGCGCGTGCGGCACCAGTTGCAGGAACTCGGCCACGGTGGCATGCGAGACCACGTCGCTGCGCTCGCCCGAGAGAAGCAGCACCGGCACGTCCACCTGCGCGGCGGCGGCGAACAGGCGCGGCTGGTAGCGTTCGCTTTCCTGCACCAGGTCACCGGCCAGCAAGGCCGGATCCCAGTGCCAGCGCAGGCGGCCGTCGGCACCTTCGCGCAGCAGCGGGCGCAGCTGTTCCTCGCTCCTGCGGCCGGCGCGGTGCGGCAGGTAGGCGGCGATCTGCTCCGCAGCCTCGGCGTAACCGGTGAAACCGTCCGGGTGTGCCTGCATGAAGGCGAGGATGCGCTCCACACCCTTCATCTCCCAGCGCGGCGTGATGTCCACCAGCACCAGCGCGCGGAATGGCGCCGGCCGTGTCTCGCCCGCCGCCACCAGGCCAAGCAGGCCACCCATCGAGGCGCCCACCAGCACCGGCCGTGCCGGCTGCGCGCGTGCCAGTCCCAGCAAGTCGTCGGCGAACCGTTGCATGTGGTAGCTGCCATCGGGCAAGTGATCGCTCTCGCCGTGGCCCCGCGCGTCGAAACTGACACAGCGGCAGCCCCGCGCCGCCAGCGCCGCGGCCGCGCCGTTCCAGGCACCGCGGGTCTGGCCGAAACCATTCGCGAACAGCAGGGTCGGCGTGTTGCCGGCGCCACGCACCTCCACCGCCAGGCGCAGGCCGTCGCTGGCCGCGAAGAACTCGGTCCGGGCGGCAGGCATCGATGGTGTCGACCTATCCATACGGATGAGTATGGATTGCTCAATCCGGGGCCGTCAACCCGCCCGCACCCGCGCCATCATGGATTACAAAGCCTGGCGCAAGGGCTACCATACGGTCATGGATTCCAGCCCCAAACCGGAACGCACCCGCCTTACCGCGGAAGATTGGGAAGTTGCCGCCCTGCAGATGATCGCCGACCAAGGCGTGGGCGCGCTGGCCGTCGAGGCGCTGGCCCGCCAGCTCGGTGTCACCAAGGGCAGCTTCTACTGGCACTTCCGCACCCGCGAAGCCTTGCTGCAGGCCGCGCTGGAACGCTGGGAGCAATACGGTGAAAACGAAGTGCTGGGGCAGATCGAACGGATCGCCGACCCACACCAGCGCCTGCCCGAACTGTTCCGCCGCGCGGCGCACGAGGTGCAGCCGCACCGCGTCTACGCCGCCCTGCTGAAGGCGCTGGACCATCCGCTGGTGGTGCCGGTGATGGCGCGCGTATCGCAGCGGCGCACCGAATTCCTCAACACCGCCTACCGCGAAGCCGGCTTGCCGCCACGCGAGGCGCTGAACCGCGCGCGGCTCACCTACGCCGCCTACGTCGGTTTCCTGCAGCTGAACTTCACCCTGGGCCTGCCACGCATCAACCACGAGGAGTTCGACGCCTACGTGGAGCACATGATCGCCACCCTGATCCCGGCCTGATCCATCCCGCAAGAGCTTGGGAAACGGCGCTTCGGCGCCGTTTTTGCGCCCGACCGCCCTTGGGGCCATCGCTGGCGCGAAGTCGGGAATCGCTCCCGGCGGTTTTTGCTGCATGCATCCTTGCAATGCCAGTGCTCGCAAACTACGGTTCCTCCACTTTTTTTTCTAAAGACCAGTGAGGACACGATGGCAAGCACGTTGGAAGCGCTCGAACGCTGGGTCGACGAGGTGGCAGCACTGACCCGCCCTGCGAAGGTCCACTGGTGCAATGGCTCCGAAGACGAATATCGCGCCCTGGTGGAACAGATGCTGGCCGACGGCACCCTGGTCGAGCTGAACCAGGCAACCCACCCGGGCTGCTACCTGCACCGCTCCCACCCGTCCGACGTGGCGCGCGTCGAGCACCTCACCCTGGTCTGCCACCCGGACCAGGACGACACCGGCCCGAACAACCACTGGATGGATCCTGCCGAGGCGCACGCGAAGATGGACGCGCTGTTCGACGGCTGCATGGAAGGCCGCACGATGTACGTGATCCCGTACTGCATGGGCCCCATCGACTCGCCGCTGTCGCGCTGCGGCGTGGAAATCACCGACAGCCCCTACGTGGTCGCCAACATGAAGATCATGACCCGCATGGGCGCCGCCGCGCAGGCGCGCATCGAGCGCGAGGGCACGTTCGTGAAGGGCCTGCATTCCACCGGCGAACTCGACCCCGAGCGCCGCTGGATCATGCACTTCCCGGCCGAGCGCACGATCAAGTCCTACGGCTCCGGCTACGGCGGCAACGCGCTGCTGGGCAAGAAGTGCCACGCGCTGCGCATCGCCTCCAACCAGGCCCGCGACGAGGGCTGGCTGGCCGAGCACATGCTGATCGTGGGCATCGAGAATCCCCGTGGCGAGACGCACTACATCGCCGCCGCCTTCCCCTCGGCATGCGGCAAGACCAACCTCGCGATGCTGATCCCGCCGGAGGGCTACCGCCAGGACGGCTGGAAGGTGTGGACGGTGGGCGACGACATCTGCTGGATGCGCCCGGGCGCGGATGGCCGGCTGTACGCGATCAATCCCGAGGCCGGCTTCTTCGGCGTGGCGCCGGGCACCAGCGACAGCAGCAACCCGAACGCGCTGAAGAGCATCGCGCACGACACCATCTTCACCAACGTCGCCGTCACCGCCGACAACCAGCCGTGGTGGGAAGGCCTGCCCGGCACGCCGGTCACCGACTGGCAGGGGCGCCCCTACGATCCGGCGAACGGCCCGGCGGCGCATCCGAACTCGCGCTTCACCGTGAGCGCGCGGCAGTGCCCCACCTGGTCGCCCAAGGCCGAGGACGCGCAAGGCGTGCCGATCAGCGCGATCGTGTTCGGCGGCCGCCGCCCCTCGCTGCTGCCGCTGGTGATGGAAGCGCGCGACTGGACCCACGGCGTGCTGATGGGCGCGGCGATGGGCTCGGAAACCACCGCGGCGGCCACCGGCGCGGTGGGCGTGCTGCGCCGCGACTCGATGGCGATGAAGCCGTTCGCCGGCTATCACTACGGCGACTACTTCGCGCACTGGCTGTCGTTCGACCGGCCCGGCGCGAAGCTGCCGAAGATCTTCCACGTCAACTGGTTCCGCAAGGGCAAGGACGGCAAGTTCCTGTGGCCCGGCTTCGGCGACAACCTGCGCGTGCTGGAATGGATGATCGCCCGCGTGGAAGGCAAGGCCCGCGGCGTGGAGACGCCGATCGGCACCCTTCCCGCCGCCAACGAGCTCAAGCTCGATGGCTTGAAACTGGACGCGGCCACGCTGGCTGAACTGCTCGCGGTGGACCGGGCCGGCTGGCAGGCCGAACTCGCGGCGATCGGCGAGTACCTCGACGGCTTCGCGCCACGCCTGCCTGCGGCGCTGCGCGCGGAACAGCGGCGCGTGGCCGATGCGCTGGAAGACGCCGCCCCCGAAACCGCCGCGGCCTGACGCCATTTGCATCGCCGCGGCGGGACCGCGGCGATGCAAACCCTTTCGGCGTCACCGGCATCCAAGTTGGCAAGATGATCGCCACCTGTCCCTCCCCCGAACGATCGATGCCGCCAGCCCCCGTTGCCGCAGATGACGACATCGACGACGCGCGGGCGGCGGCGGACGGCGACCGCCGGGCGTTCCAGCGGCTGTATCGCCGCCACGTCGACCGCATCCACGGCGCGCTGTACCGGCTGGCCGGCTACGACCACGCCCGCGCGGAGGATCTCACCCAGGAGGCTTTCGTGCGCGCCTGGCAGAAGCTGCCGGGCTTCCGCCACGAAAGCGCGTTCGGCACCTGGCTGTACCGGCTGGCGATCAACGTGGCGCTGATGGAATTGCGCGCCCGCCGTGCCGACCCGGTCGGCTTCGTGGACGAGGAGCAGTTGCCCGAGCACGGCGAAACGCCGTTCTGCGCCGCCGAGCGCGAGGAGCTCGAGCGCGCCATCGGCAAGCTGCCGCCGCGCGCACGCGCCGTGCTGGTACTGCACGACGTGGAAGGCTGGCGGCACGAGGAAATCGGCAACGAACTGGACATGGCCGTCGGCACATCCAAGGCGCAGCTGCACCGGGCACGGCAGTTTCTGCGCAAGGTCCTGGGAGAAACACCATGAACGAATTCGAATGGCGCCAGCAGATGCGGAGCCTGCGCCAGCCGGTCGCGCCGCGCCGCGACCTGTGGGGCGCGATCGATGCGGCGCTGGAAGCGCGCGACGACGATGCGGCGGCTGCGCCGGCCGCGCGGCATGCGTCACGGCAGCCCTGGCTGCTGGCCGCCGCGCTGGCCGGCGCATTCCTGCTGGCCGGAAGCATCGGCTTGCGCCTGCACCGCGACGCCGGCACCGTGACAGGCAACGCCCCCGCACTGACGAACGCTCCCGCTCCCTGGAACCCGTCCGACCCGCGCCTCAGCGGCGCCGCGATCGAGCTGGATGCGGCCCGCCTCGAACTGCAGCAAGCCATCCAGCAATCCCCCCACTCACCCGCGCTGCAGCGCCTGCTGGCCCGCACCGAGCGGCAACAGACACAACTGCGCCAGCTCGTCCACGAGGCCGGCTGACCGACGCCAGGAACGACCATGAAGATCCCACGCTACGCTCCACTGCTGCTCTGCCTGTGCATCGGCCAGGCCGTGGCCGACACCCCGATCAACCTGCAGCATGCCGCCACGCCCACGGCACGCATCAGCATCAGCAACGTCGCCGGCGAAGTGCGCATCACCGCCTGGGATCGTCCCGTGGTGCAGGTGGGCGGCCAGCTCGGCGAGGGCGCCAAGCCGCTGGCGATCACCGGCAGCGACGGCAGGCTTGCGATCGAGGTGCAGCCCCAGGGCGGTGGTGGCTGGTTCAACTGGGGCAGCGACAACCGCATGGGACCGACCATGCTGGACCTGCACGTGCCGAGCGGCGCCACGCTGGACGTGCACGTGGTCAGCGCGCCGGTGGTGATCGACGGCATGGACGGCGGCGGCATCACCATCAACACGGTCAGCGGCCGTGCACGCATCAACGCGCGTACGCCCTCGCTCAACGTCGACAGCGTCAGCGGCAACATCGAACTGGCCGGCCATGCCGCGCAGGCCAGCCTGCAGACGGTGAGCGGCGACATCCTGGCCCCCGTGCTGGGCGACCGCGCCAAGCTGCAGACCATCTCCGGCCGCATCCAGGCCAGCGGCGGCCCGTGGCGCCAATTCACGCTGAGCACCGTATCGGGCGACGTGCAGCTCTCGGGCAGCCCCGCGCCGGATGGCAAGCTCGGCATCGACAGCATGAGCGGCAACGTGCAATTGCAACTGCCCGCCGGTACCTCCGCCACCGTGCACGCCAGCAGCTTCAGCGGCGACCTGCGCAGCGACTTCGGCAACGCGCAGAAATCCGAGCACGGCCCCGGCAGCAAGCTCGATGCCCGCCTGGGCGGCGGCACTGGTTCGATCAACGTCGAGACCTTCAGCGGCGACCTGCGCATCCGCACGTCGAACTGAGGCGCACATCCACCAACGAAAACGCCGTCGCTGGACGACGGCGTTTTCGTTGGCTCATCTCCGGATCAGAGATCCTGGTGGTACTGCACGTAAGGTGTGCGCGACTGGTCCGGCTCGGGGCCCATCGGCGTGTTCGCCGGTGTGCCCGAGGACCACAGGTTCTGCGCGCCGACGCTCAGCGAACCCTGCCATGGCAGGTGCCAGGTCACGCCGAGGTCGATGCTGTTCCACCGGCGATCGGGAGCGTAGCCGTTGCCCGGCACGCCGGCCAGCGGCTGCATGGTGCGGCCGACCAGGGTGCCGCTGATCGGACCGTGATCGACACCGAAGCTGATCGCCTTCTGGTCCAGCGTGCTGATGCCCAGCAGATTGCCCGGCAGCAGGTGGATGCGACCGACGCTGGCACCCAGATCGATCCCGCTCCTGCTGCCCAGTGCCAGGCGGCCCTGCGCATTGAGCTGGGAACTGCTGTCGAAACCGGAGAGGCCGTCGACGCTCGGAGCCACGCCGGGCAACACGCGCGGCAGGCTGGGATTGTTCGGTGTGCTGCTGGCGCCCACGCTCAGGCCGAGGCTGTAGCGCCCGTCGTTGTAGGTGGCACCCACCTCGCTGCCGACCACGCGCAACGGGCTGTTGACCCAGGAGTGCTGGCTGAGATCGGCGTGCGCCTGCCAGTTCGACGTCAGGCCGTACTGCAGGCCCGTGCTCTTCACGCTGGTGGCATCGACGGCATGGAACGACAGCGGCGTGTCGCGCTGATCCAGCACGCCACTGCGGTTGTCCGCCTTGAGCACGAACAGGTGCCCGTCCGTGCCGCGCCACAACGGCACCATCGTACCTGTCTGCACCCCGGCGACCTGCGATGACGGCGGCTGCTTCAGCAGTTGCGTGGCCAGCTTGCCGCTGGAATCGTCCACGCCCTGCCCGGCCGCCGCGAACGGCAGCAGGCACAGCAGCAATGGAGCAAGCAGGCGGCGCATGGCTTAAGGTGTCCGATGCAGTGGATATCGGCCGGAGTCGGCTTTCAGAGTATATCGCATTTTACATTTAACTAACACCGGCACAAGCCCTCGGTACAGTAATCGATGGCATCCTGTGACCGGCTTCTCGATAGACCAGCCTGCGCTCCGGCAGGTTCCTGCTGGCGGTGGCACCGGCTCGCAGGATATAAGAAGCGCCGCAGCAACTTTTCGACTCATTGGGCCCGATTCCATTCATGAATGCCGCCCCCACTTCGCGCCATACGCCAGCGCCGCTCACGGCCGACGGACTGGGAGGCGTACCGGTGGCAATCGAGCAGTTGCTGAAGGCCCACGACCATTCGAGCGTGCTGGAAATCTGCGAGCGCATCCTGGAGGACTTCGGGGTTGCCGGCAGGCTGCACTGGCGGCCCCTGGGTGCCGACGACGCCGAGCCTTCCGGCTGGCGGCTCGATCTGGCGGAAGACACCCAGCGCCAGCACATGCTCACGCTGAGTTGCGACGAAGCGGTCGCCGAGGCCGTCCGCGACCAGCTGGCCTGGCTGGGCCGGCTCGCCGATACCCGCTTGCGCCAGCTGGCCGAATCCAGCCGCCTGTACGAGGCGATCTCGCGGCTGGCGCTGGCCGAGCGCCTGCAGCGTGCGCTCTACGCGATCGCCGAGCAGGCCAGCGCCGAACACGACATGCCCGCGCTGATGCGCTCGCTGCACACCATCGTCAGCAGCCTGATGTACGCGGAGAACTTCTACATCGCGCTGTACGACCCGGCCAGCGACAGCGTGCGCTTTCCGTACTACGTCGACACCCTCGATGCCGAACCGCCAGCGCCCGAGCGCAACGTCCCGCTGCACGAACTGCTGCACGGCATCACCTGGATCATCCTGCGCCAGGGGCGACCGCTGTTTGGCGCCGCCGAGGAACTGGCGCAGGAACTCGGCGGGCAGTTCCAGCTGCACGGGCCGCGCTGCGAGCACTGCATCGGCGTGCCGCTGTTCCGCGCCGGGCAGGTCGTCGGTTGCATCGTGGTGCAGAGCTATCGCGCCAACGTGCGCTACACCCGGCATGACCTCGACCTGCTGAGCTACGTGGCGCAGCACGTGCAGACGACGATCGAGCGGCGCGGCGCCCACGTGGAACTGGAACGCCGGGTCGCCGACCGCACCACCGCGCTGCGCGAGGCGAACCGCGTGCTGCGCCAGCAGGTGCTGCAGCGTCAGCGTGGCGAACGGTTACAGGCGGCGCTGTTCCGCATCGCCGAGCTGGCCAGCACCACCGACAGCCTGGAGGACTTCTACCCCGCCGTGCACCGCGTGATCGGCGGCCTGCTGTATGCGCGCAACTTCTACATCGCGCTTAGCGACGAGGAAAACCAGCTGATCACCTTCCCCTACTCGGTGGACGAGGTGGACAGCGAGCGGCCGCCGCGCAGCCACGGCAGCGGCGCCACCGAGTACGTGCAGCGCACGGGGCGGCCGCTGCTCGCCGATGCGGCGACGATCGACCGCCTCTACGCCAGCGGCGAGATCTCCCGCTTCGGCTCGCGCTCGGTGTGCTGGCTGGGCGTGCCGCTGATCTGGGGCGACAAGGTGCGCGGCGTGCTCGCGGTGCAGAGCTACTCGCCCGAGCACACCTACACCGAGCGCGACCAGGAACTGCTCACCTTCGTCAGCTACCACGTGGCCAATGCGCTGCAGCGCAAGCACGCCGACGCGACGCTCAAGCAGGCCTATGCCAGCCTCGAGCGCCGCGTGGTCGAACGCACCCGCGCGCTGGGCCTGGCCAACCGCGACCTGCGCGAGCAGATCGCCGAGCGCGAACGCATCGAGCGCCGGCTGAAGTACGAGACCCTGCACGACTCGCTCACCGGGCTGCCCAACCGCACCCTGCTGCTGCAGCGGCTGGAACAGGCCATGCAGCGCTACCAGGCGAACCCGCAAGAGCAGTTCGCGGTGCTGTTCATCGACCTCGACCGCTTCAAGGTGATCAATGACTCGGTCGGCCACCTGGTCGGCGACGACCTGCTGTTCCAGGTCGGCGGCCGCATCCGCGCCTGCCTGAAAACCCGCGACGTGGTGGCGCGACTGGGCGGCGACGAGTTTGCCGTGCTGCTGGAGCACGTGCCCGACGCGGCCGCGGCGCGGCGGATCGCCGAGCATGTGCTGAGCGAGCTGCAGACGCCGTTCCGGCTGGGCGCGCGCGAGATCTTCACCTCTGCCTCGATCGGCATCGCGATGGCCGGCGCGCACTACCGTCAGCCCGAGGAACTGCTGCGCGACGCCGATTCCGCGATGTACCACGCCAAGGACGGTGGCCGCCATCGCGCCTCGCTGTTCGACGACCGCCTGCGCCGCGAAGCGCTGTCGCTGCTGCGCATGGAAAGCGACCTGCGCCACGCGCTGACCCGCCGCGAGTTCGTGCCGTTCTACCAGCCGATCGTCTCGCTGGTCGATGGCCACATCGCCGGCTACGAGGCGCTGCTGCGCTGGAACCACCCCGAGCGCGGCCTGCTGCTGCCGCAGGACTTCCTGCTGATCGCCGAGGACACCGGCTGCGCCGAGGCAATCGACTGGCTGATCTTCGAGCAGGTCTGCGCGCGGGTTCCGCAGCTGGTCGGCGACAAGGGCACCGTCAGCATCAACGTCTCCGGGCTGCATTTCCGCTACGCCGATTTCGACGCCCGCCTGCTGACGCTGCTGGAGAAGCATGGCGTGCCACCGTCCAGCATCCGCATCGAGGTGATCGAGCGCACCCTGCTGGACAACCCCACCCAGGTGAAGCAGATGCTGCAGAACCTGCGCCACCAGGGTGTGGGCATTGCGCTCGACGACTTCGGCACCGGCTATTCCTCGCTGAGCTACCTGCACCAGTACCCTTTCGACACGCTGAAGATCGACCGCTCCTTCGTCACCGAACTCGGCGACGATCGCAAGGGTCAGGGCACGGCGGTGATCCGCGCGATCCAGGTGCTGGCCGATTCACTGGGCATGCAGGTGATCGCCGAAGGCATCGAGGAGGCCGCGCAGCGGCAGGCCCTGCTCGACGTGGGTTGCCGCTATGGCCAGGGCTTCCTGTTCGCGCAACCGCAGCCCGCCGAACACTGGTTGCGCCCGGAGCACCGCCTGCCGTAGGAGCGTTCACGCCGTGCCGGAAGCGCCGGTTGCGCCGGCATCGCGCAGCAGGTGTTCCGCATCGACGCGGTCGAACCGGTAGCGCTGCGCGCAGAACTCGCAGTCCACCTCGATGTGGCCGTCCTGTGCATCCAGCGTTGCCTCGACCTCGTCGCGACCCAGCGAACGCAGCATCGCCGCCACCCGCTCGCGGCTGCAGCTGCAACCGAACGCCAGCGGGCGCGGCTCGAACAGGCGCACGGATTCCTCGTGGTACAGGCGGTACAGCAGCTGCTCCGGGGTGACAGCCAGCATTTCCGCCGCACCCAGCGTGGCGGTAAGGTGCATCACCCGCGTCCACGCATCCTCGTCCTGCACCGCGCCGTGGCCGCCTTCGTCGGGCAGCTTCTGCAGCATCAGGCCCACCGCATGCTCGCCATCGGCGGCCAGCACCAGGCGCGCCGGCAACTGCTCGGACTGGGCGAAGTAGTTTTCCAGCACGCCGGCGAGATCCGGCGCGCGCAGCTCCACCAGGCCCTGATAGCGCCGACCACGCTCCACGTTGCCGATGGTGATCGCCATCACCGCCTGCGGCAGCGCCTCGAGCGACAGCGGCTGCGGCAGCGGCGACTCCCAGCGCGCCAGTCCGCGCAGGCGGCCCTGGTCGGTGCATTCGGCAAACAGCAGGCGCAGTGCGCCGGCGCTCTTCAGCTGCACGGACAGTTCGCCATCGAGCTTGATGTTCGCGGTCAGCAGCGCGCTGGCCGCCAGTGCCTCGCCCAGCAGGCCGCGCAAGGCGGCCGGGTAATCGGCACGGCCGGCCACCTCGCGCCACGCCGGCCCCAGCCGCACCAGTGCGCCGCGCACGCCGGCGCGTTCGAGCAGGAAGCGGTGCAACACATCTTCGACAAGTACGGTTTCCACGCGATCACCTCGCAAGACTGTCCCCGCAAGATAGGGGCGGATGGCCGGCGTGCAATGGCCGGCAAGGCGGCGCGAGCCATGCGGAGATCGTGAACAGGCTCTTATACTGCCGCGAATCTCCGCCCTGGCATGCCATGTTCCGTCGCCCGCTCCTTCGTCGCCTGCTGCGCTGGATCGCGCTCGCCGTGCTGGCGTGGATCGCCGTCACCTGGTTCGCGGTGCTGGTGCTGCGCTTCGTGCCACCTGTCACCTCGGCGATGATGCTGGAGCGGCGCATCGGCGCCTGGGTGCACGGCGAACGCGATTTCCATCTGCGCCAGCACTGGGTGCCGTGGTCGCAGGCGTCGCCCTGGGTGCCGCTGGCGATGGTGGCCGGCGAGGACCAGAAATTCCCGTTCCACCACGGCTTCGACTTCGACTCCATCCACCAGGCGATCGACGCCGCCGACGACGGCGCGCGCCTGCGCGGCGCCAGCACGATCAGCCAGCAGACCGCGAAGAACCTGTTCCTGTGGAACGGCCGCAGCTTCGTGCGCAAGGGACTGGAGGCGTATTTCACCGTGCTGCTGGAACTGACCTGGCCGAAGCGGCGCATCCTCGAGGTGTACATGAACATCGCCGAGCTGGGCGACGGCGTCTACGGCGTGGGTGCGGCCAGCGAGATCTATTTCCACGTGCCACCGGCGCGCCTCACGCCGGCGCAGGCGGCGCGGCTGGCCGCGGTGCTGCCCAACCCGCGGCGCCTGCATGCCGACCGCCCCAGCGCCTACGTGCTGCGTCGCGCGGACTGGATCGAACGGCAGATGCGCCAGCTCGGTGGGCCGTCCTACATCGGGGATCGCCGCTGAGACTTGGCTTTTGCGATCATCCGTGATCGCGGGAGGCAAGCGGGCGGCCGTCCCTGGCCGCACTTTGGCCTGGCTTTTGCGATCATCCGTGATCGCGGGAATCAAACGGGCGGCCATCCCTGGCCGCACTTTTCAAAGGGCGTTTCACGATACGGCTACACTGGCTGCGGGCGCCGGCGCTAGACTGGTTTGGCCCTATCCGCGGGTTCAACCGGAGATCCAGGCATGCGTCAGGTCAGGCATCTGCTGGAAGGCAAGGGTGGCAGCATCTACACCATCGCGCCGGACGCGCCCGTGCTGGAGGCGATCAAGCTGATGGCCGAGCACCGCATCGGCGCCCTGCTGGTGATGCGCGGAGGGCAGCTGCTGGGCGTGGTGTCCGAGCGCGACTACGCGCGCAAGGTGATCCTGCAGGGTCGTTCCTCGGCACAGACCGCAGTGGCCGACATCATGCGCAACGATCCGCTCACGGTGGGCCCGCAGACCGACGTGCTCGACTGCATGCGCCTGTGCACCGACAGCCGCGTGCGCCACCTGCCCGTGCTCGAGGGCGGCAAGGTGGTGGGCATCATCTCGATCGGCGACCTGGTGAAGGCGGTGATCGACGCGCAGGCCGAGCAGATCGAACACCTGGAGCGTTACATCACGGGGTGAGCCGCGCTGCGCGAGGCGCCGGGGATTCCGGTGCCAGGTCGGGCGACCAGCCCGCGCGACGCGACACCCAGGTGGCCAGCACCGCCACACCGGCACCCGCCAGCGCCAGCCCGGTGACACCCACGCCGAGCAGGCGCAGGCCGCTCACCCCGCTGGTCACCACCAGGTCGCCGAAGCGCCACACCGCGGTTTCCACGAAATTCTTGCCCTTGTAGCGCGTCTCGCGCGGCACCCGCGTGTACAGCGCATCCACCGCCGGCTTGGTCATGCCGTAGGCGAAACCGCGCGTGGTCGCCATCATCACCGCCAGCAGCGATACGCCGTAGCCGGATACCACCACGACGCCGTGGCCGCCGACCGCCACCATCAGCAGCAGCAGCACGTTCACCACCGCCGGCAGCACCAGCGCCCAGCCCGCGCCACGGCGTATCAGCAGCCAGCGGGTCAGGGTGAGCTGCAGCAGTGCACCCAGCGTGTTGGTGGCCAGGTCCAGGTCGTTGTAGAACGCCGTGCGCGCCACGCTGTCGACGAAATGCGCCTTGGCGTAGTCGGCCACCAGCGCGTAGGCCAGGGTGCCGATGCCGTCGCCGAACAGCATCAGCAAGGCCATGTAGCGCAGGAATGGCCGCGACCACAGTTCGCGCACGCCAGCCCACAGCGAGCCGCCGATCGCCTCGCCGCCACGCTGACCGGGTTTCGCCTGCTCGTGCTGCGCGGACAGCCACAGCAGCAGCGCCATTGCGATCGCCAAGGCCAGCGCCGACACCAGCAGCAACGGCGCCACGCCCAGCCAGCGCACCAGCCAGCGCGTCAGCAGCGGTCCGAAGATCGCCCCGGCCATGCCGCCCAGCGCGATCAGCGAGAACACCCGGCGTGCCCGGCCGCTGCTGAAGATGTCGGCCATGAAGCTCCAGAACAGCGACACCACGAACAGGTTGAACACGCTGACCCACACGAAGAACACCACGCCAAGCTCGCGCGCGCCGATGCGGTCCTGGGCCACGAAGGCCGGCACGAAGGCCAGCAGGCAGAGAATGAAGAAGCTGTAGCTCCAGCCCAGCAGCCGTCGCCGCGGGAAGCGCGCCACCAGGGCGCCGAACACCGGTGTCAGCAGCAGCATCGCCACGAACACCGCGGCATAGAACAGCGGCAGCGACTGCGAACCCACCGCACCGCTCAGCTGGTCGCGCACCGGCCGGATGATGTAGTACGCGGTCATCACGAAGAAGAACGCCAGCGCGGACAGCGCGGGTTCGGCACCCTCACGGGTCGCGGCGGCACGGATCGGACTCACCAGGGACATCCAGCGCGGGCAGGGCCCGGGGGGCTGCAAGGCTAGCACGTGCTCCGTGCCGCGCCTTCGCAGGCGGCCCGCGATCCGGGACGGCATCGAATGAACCCGCGCGAGCGTCGCGGGTCACATCTGCTGTCACCGTGCCGAAGCCGCGTTGTTCCTTCGCGCAAAGTGCCGGAGAATCGATGCTTCCACGCAGCTGCCAGACGCCTGTCTGCGGCGCCCCCTTCCCGGCGTTTCCGCGCCGACCAGCCTTGCGACGAACATGCGGCTTCGACACCTTTCCCTCGCCGTTGCCTGTGCCATTGGCCTGGGCTGCACCAGCCTCAGCGCCGCACCGGTCGGCAAGACCGACGCCCTGCCGCCGGCCAGCGCGCACATCGCCTCGGCCGAATTGCCGGCCGAACGCGTCCAGGCCACGCTCGCCGACTACCGGCGCTGGCTGGACGAACTCGACGCGCGCCATGGCGTCGCCGGCATGGCCACGGCGGTGGTCATCGATGACAAGGTCGTGTTCGAGCACACCCTGGGCTATGCCGATGCGAGCAAACGGACGCCGGTCGCGCCGGATACCGTGTTCCGGCTGGCCTCGCTCTCCAAGGCCTTCGCCACCGCGGTCACCGGCCTGCTGGTGGACAGCGGCAAGCTGCGCTGGGACATGAAGCTGGTCGACGTGCTGCCCTACTTCAAGCTCAAGGACATGCAGGCCGCCGACCAGGCCACCGTGGCCGACATCCTCGGCCAGCGGCTGGGCCTGCCGCACAACACCTACGACAACCTGCTCGAAGGCGACGTGTCCTACCAGGAACTGGTGCGCAAGCTGGACGAGGTGGACAACACCTGCCCTCCGGGCCAGTGCTACGGCTACCAGAACGTGGCCTTCAGCATGATCGGCGACGTGCTGTTCGCGCGCACCGGCAACTTCTTCGATCGCCTCGTCGACCAGCGCATCTTCCAGCCGCTGGGCATGCAGACCGCCAGCTACGGGCGCTCGGGGCTGGAGTCCAGCAAGAGCTGGGCGCACCCGCACCGTCCCGGCAGCGGCCACAGCTGGATTCCGTTCGAGCCCAGCGAGACCTACTACCGCGTGGCGCCCGCCGCCGGCGTCAACGCCAGCATCCGTGACATGGAGCAGTGGCTTGTCGCGCAGATGGGCGGCCGCCAGGACGTGCTGCCCACTTCGCTGCTCGACGTGCTGCACGCACCCGCGGTGGACACGCCGACCGAGCTGCGCGCCACGCCCTGGCGCCGCGCGCGGCTCAGCGCCGCCCATTACGCGCTGGGCTGGCGCGTCTACACCTACGGCGGCGAGACACTGATCTTCCACGCCGGCGCCGTCGCCGGTTACCGCACCATGATCGGCTTCTTCCCGAAATACCATGCCGGCGTGGTCACCCTGTGGAACTCCACCGGCCCGATGCCCAGCGGCCTGATGCCGATGGTGTTCGACAGCCTGCTCGGCCTGCCGCACGTGGACTGGGCCGGCGTGGAAAGCCCCGAACCGGCCAAGGCGGCACCCGCCAGGACGCGGCCTTCGCACAAGGCGCGCTCGCGTCGCCGCCACTGAGCCTGCGTTGCCGGAAGATCCAGACGAAGACGGCGCATGCCATGCATGCGCCGTCTCCACTCTCCCGGGTCACCGGATCGATCAGCGCCCGGTACTGAACTCGATCTTCTGCTGCTTGGTACTCGCCACCGCGACACCATCGCGCATCGCCGGCTTGAAGCGGTAGCGGCCCACCGCCTCCATGGCGGCACGGTCGAACACGTGGCGCGGCTGCGCATCAACCACATGCACGTCCGAGGTGCGTCCTTCCGGCGTGATCGTGAAGCCGACCACCACCCAGCCGCTCTGGCCCGATCGCAGGGCCGCCGTCGGGTAGTTCGGATTCACCGCCTTCAACAGCACGGCGTCGACGGTCTGGGCGCTGGCGGCCGCGACCTGGGCGGCCGGCGCCTGCTCCGGCGCAGCCGCCTTTTGCTGCTGCTGTTCGATTCGCTGCTGCTTGGTCTTGGCCTGCTCGGCAGCCAGCTGCGCCTGCTGCTGTTCGGCCTGCTTCGCGGCCTCCTGCTTCTCGGCGGCAGCCTTCTCCGCGGCGAGCTGCGCGGCCTTCTGCTGGTCCTGCGCCTGCTGTTGCTGCTGGCTGGCCAGCTTGCGCTGGGCATCGAGCTTGGAACGCAGGATGGTCAGCGTGTAGTTCGCCGGGTCGGCCTTGGCCAGCAGATCAATCTCGCGCTGCGCCTCGTTGAAGTCGCGCGAGTTGACGGCCTGCTCGGCATCGGAGGCGGCATACGGGAAGGTCTCGCGCAAGGCGCTGGTCGCCACCGGATTGTCCGGCTGCTTGGCCAGCACGCGCAGGTAGAACTCGAACGCGTTGTTGCCCACCGGCGCCAGCAGGCGCTGGTCCTTCAGGGCCTTGCTGGCCTCGGCCAGCAGCTGGTTGACGTCCATCGCCTGCACGTTGGCCGGCGCAGCCGCTGCCGGCGTCTTTCCCGCCGACACGGCGGGTACGCCGCCGGCGTCCAGCTGCATCTGCTGCTGGTAGGGGCGGACGATCAACAGCCATGCCGCGGCGGCAAGTGCCGCAACGATGGCAACGATGGCGACGGCAACGGGCCGGGCGGCCCCGCGCACGCGACGGTGCGCGATGTAGATATATCGGGTATCCATGGTCTCTCACCGAGTGTCGACAGATACCCGCGCTTTTTCCCCCTGTGCATCCAGGAGCGGCAAGTCCCCTGACTACGCCGCGGCGCGGATATGGGAAAGGTAACCGCATTGCGCCGGGCGGGCAAATCGCAGGGATTTTCGTCACAAGCCGTGATGCGCTCCGCGGCAGCGGGGCGGGCGGCATGCTGCCAGGGGCGACGCGCCAGGGGCATGGCCGGCGCACAAGATTCATGCGATCGCCCCTGGCCGCGAGGATCAAACGGGCGGCCAGCCAGGGCCGCACTCCTCAGCCCTTGCGATCATCCCTGATCGCGAGGATCAAACGGGCGGCCATCCAGGGCCGCACTCCTGAAACGAAACGTCCCGGCAGGGCCGGGACGAAGTTTCCGAATCGACCTCCCCGCGCTGGGCACCGCGGGGAGGCAAGTCGATGATGCCTGTTGTGTGATGCTTACTTCTTGGCGGTCTTGCTGGTCTTGCTGGTCTTGACGGCCTTCACCACCTTGGCGGCGGCAGGCTTCTTGGCGGCGGCCTTCTTCGCCGCCGGCTTCTTGGCGACCTTCTTCGCCGTGGTCTTCTTCGCAGCCGCCGGCTTCTTGGCGGCGGCCTTCTTCGCCGCCGGCTTGCGGACGGCCTTCTTCGCGGCAGCCTTCTTGACGGCCGGCTTCTTGGCGGCGGTCTTCTTGGCAGTGGTCTTCTTGGCGGCCTTCTTGGCAGCCGGCTTCTTTGCAGCGGATTTCTTGGCAGTGGCCATGGTTCGTCTCAGCTCCTCATCGGTTGGCAGTGGTTGCCCAGTAAAAGCGTGGAGGAACGCCTCGACCAGCAAATCGCTGTTGGTGGCGTGCCTCAAATTTTTCACCTGACGTTCGGTGCGCAGGTCGGACAGCGTTCGCAATACGTGGAGCGGAATCGAAACGGTGATCTTGCGTACTGCGTTCGCCTTCTCACCGTGCTCCACGTAAGGCTTGATGTATTTCGGTGTTGCCATGTTGCCGTTCCCCATGAACTTGGGCGAAAGCTATTCCGTAAGATTTCAGCTGTCAATGGATTTTCGTCGGTAAATCAATCCGTTTCGCCATGGGGCGGGCGACGACCGCGCGGGCGGCGCCCGCACCCCGTCGAAGCAGCGTTCCATGTTTGGATGTCTATACATCCAAACGCTCATTCCATCCATTTTCGTCATGCCCATCGAAAAGTGCATGAAACAAGGCATTTCTGCCTGGTGGCGGTGCACTGCATGGAATGCGCTACGTCATCACCGCCATGCATCAAGGCCGCGATCCGAATGCCTCGCGACGCCGTCCCGGCGAGATGAACGGGGCGCGACCGGATTTTTCGCCGGGCACCCTCCGACAGGGCGATCGCCGCCGATGAAGGCATCGAATGCGCGCTTCCCGGGACCTCGCCGCGACGGTGACGCGGGCATCGGCCACATCCGTCACGACGGCGACGCCCCTTGCGCCGATGCCGCAAACAGCCGTCCATTTGCAACATCGACGCGGCGCGACGAACGCCGGAAACGACGACGGCCGCGCAAGGCGGCCGTCGTCAATCCACGCGGAAACGAGACATCAGTGGTCTTCGTTCTCGATCAGCTCCTCGTAGGCGCCGGCATCGAGCAACTGGTCCAGCTCGGCGCGATCGCTGATGCGCACGGCGAAGATCCAGCCCTCGCCGTAGGCATCCTCGTTGATCGTCTCGGGCTTGTCGTTGAGCGCCTCGTTGACCTCCACCACCTCGCCGGACACCGGCGAGTAGATGTCCGAGGCGGCCTTCACCGACTCCACCACCGCGGCCGCATTGCCGGCCGTGACGCTGGCGCCGATTTCCGGCAGCTCGACGTAGACCAGGTCGCCGAGCGCGGACTGGGCATGGTCGGAGATGCCCACGCGCACCAGGCCGCCGTCCTCGACGCGGGCCCACTCGTGGGATTTGTTGAACTTCAGGTCGCCGGGGATCTCGCTCATGGTCGGGTCCAGTTTCGGGTCAGGGGACAGGCGGCCATTCTAGCCGCAAGACGGTCTCGGGGAAGGCCTGCTCAGATGCCCTCGCAGGGCTTGCCGTCGCGCACGAACGGATACTTCACCAGGCGCACCGGCAACTCGCGGCCGCGGATGTCGACGCGCACCGCGCCGGGCTCGCCGGCAGGAATGCGCGCGAACGCCACCGCCTTCTCCAGCGTGGGCGCGAAACTGCCGGAAAGGATCTCGCCTTCGCCGTTCGCGGTGAGCACCTTCTGGCCGTGGCGCAGCACGCCCTTCTCGTCCAGCACCAGGCCCACCATCACGCGCTTCACGCCATCGGCCTTCTGCCGCTCCAGCGCGGCGCGGCCGATGAAGTCGCGGCCTGCGTCCAGCGCGATGGTCCAGCCGAGGTTGGCCTCCCACGGCGAGACGGTCTCGTCCATGTCCTGGCCATAGAGGTTCATGCCCGCTTCCAGCCGCAGCGTGTCGCGCGCGCCGAGCCCCGCGGGCGCCACGCCGGCGGCGGCCAGCGCTTCCCACAGCGCCACGGCATGCTCGGCCGGCACGATGATCTCGAAGCCGTCCTCGCCGGTGTAGCCGGTGCGCGCCACGAACAGCGGCATGCCGTGCGGGCCCTGCGCCGCCGCGGCGGCGAACTTGCCCAGCTTCTCGATGCGCGGGCGATCCACCTCGTGCAGCAGGCCCAGCACCCTGGCGCGGGCGTTCGGGCCCTGCACCGCGATCATCGCGAACTCGGGGCGCTCCTTCACCTGCACGTCGAAGGCCACGGCCTGCTTTTCGATCCAGGCGAGGTCCTTGGCGCGGGTGGCGGCGTTCACCACCAGGCGGTAGAACTCGTCGCCGAGGAAGTACACGATCAGGTCGTCGATCACCCCGCCCTGCTCGTTCAGCATGCACGAGTACAGCGCCTTGCCGTGCACCTTGAGCTTGTCCACGCTGTTGGCCAGCAGGTGGCGCAGGAAGTCCTTCGTGCGCGCGCCGTGCAGGTCGACCACGGTCATGTGCGAGACGTCGAACATGCCGGCGTCGCGGCGCACCGCGTGGTGCTCCTCGATCTGCGAGCCGTAGTTGATCGGCATGTCCCAGCCGCCGAAATCGACCATGCGCGCGCCCAGTGCGCGATGGGTGGCGTTGAGTACGGTCTTCTCGGTCATCGCGGAGGCGCCTTGCGGGGAAGGGAGACAGCCATTATCCCCTGCCCGCACGCACCTTTCCAAGCCGCAGGCTTCAGTGCGCGGACGTATCGATGCAACGGAAGGTGAGGTTGATCCGCGGCACATCGAGCCCCCGCATGCGCGGCAAGTCGTGCCGGTACAGCTGCTGGGTGGTACCGGCCATGCGCAACAGGCTGCCGTGCGGCAGCGCCAGGGCGAACGTATCGCCCGGCCGCGCCGGCTCGCCACGCGCGCGGCGGCGGCGGAAACGGAAACGCCGCTCCACGCCCAGGCTCAGCGAGGCGATCACCGGTTGCACGCCCAGCTCCGGCTCGTCGTCGCTGTGCCAGCCCATCGCATCGCGGCCGTCGCGATAGAGGTTCGCCAGCACGCTGTTGAAGTGCGTGGCGCAGGCCTGCCCGACGCGCTCGCGCAAGGCGGCCAGGGCCGGCGGCCAGGGGCGCGGCTCGAAGCGGGTGCGCGAATAGGTGTAGGCGGCGCCGGGATCGCCGATCCAGCAGCTCAGCCGCGGCGAGGCGACTTCGCGGCCGAACAGGCGGATGCGGTGGCTTTCCCACGCGACCACCTGCTGCAACTCGGCGAACAGCGCGTCCGCCTCGCCGGCATCCAGCCAGTGCGGCCACAGGGCCACGTCCGCCTCCGGCAACGCGATGCGCTGCCAGCCGCCGGATGCCGTCGCCCCGCTCATCGCTCAGGAGACGTGATCGCCATCGCCCGTCGGTGCGACGATGCGTTCCAGCAGTTGCTCGGTCAGCTGCTCCGCCAGCCGCTCGGCGCGCTGGCCCGCCGTATGCAGATGCACCTCGGGCGCCTCGGGCGCCTCGTAAGGCGCATCGATGCCGGTGAAATTGCGGATCTCGCCGGCGCGCGCCTTGCGGTACAGGCCCTTGGGGTCGCGCTGCTCGCATTCGGCCAGCGGCGTGTCCACGAACACCTCGACGAACTCGTCCGCGTCGAACAGCTCGCGCACCGAACGGCGCTCGCTGCGGTAGGGCGAGATCGCGCTGACCAGCACGATCAGGCCCGCATCCACCATCAGGTGCGCCACCTCGCCGATGCGGCGGATGTTCTCCACGCGATCCTCGGGGGTGAAGCCGAGGTCCTTGTTGATGCCGTGGCGCACGTTGTCGCCGTCCAGCAGGTAGGTGTGGTGGCCCAGCGCGTGCAGGCGCTTCTCCACCAGGTTCGCGATGGTGGACTTGCCCGCACCGGACAGGCCGGTGAACCACAGGCACAGCGGGCGCTGGCCCATGCTGGTGCCGCGCACGGCCTTGTCCACGTCCACGTGCTGCCAGTGCACGTTGGCGGAGCGGCCCAGTGCGAAGTCCAGCATGCCGCAGGCCACGGTGGCGTTCGTCTGGCGGTCGATCAGGATGAAGCCGCCCAGGGTGCGGTTGGTGGCGTAGGACTCGAACGCGATCGCCTCGTCCAGGCCCACCGTGCAGTAGCCCACCTCGTTGAGCGAGAGGTGGCGGGCCGCCAGCTTGGCCTGCGTGTTGACGTCCACCTTGTGCTTGATCGCCATCACCCGCGCGTTGACCGTGCGCGTGCCGATCTTCAGCCAATAGGTGCGGTTGGGCAGCAACGCGTTGTCGCCCAGCCACACCACGTGGCAGGCGAACTGGTCGGCCACCGGCGCGGGGCGCAGCGCGTCGGCGATCACGTCGCCGCGGCTGGCGTCCAGCTCGCGGTCCAGGCACAGCGTCACCGCCTGCCCTTCGCCCGCACTGTCGAGGTCGCCGTCGGCGGTGACAATGCGCTCGATGCGCGCGCGCTGCACGCCGGGTTGCACCACCACTTCCTCGCCCCGGGCCACGCGGCCGCCGCAGATCGTGCCGGCGTAGCCGCGGAAACTCTGGTCGGGCCGGTTCACCCATTGCACCGGCATGCGGAAGTCGGCGGCGCGGGCGGGCGTGGTATCGGCCGCCTCCAGCAGCTCCAGCAGGGTCGGCCCCTGGTACCACGACAGGCGCGTGGAGCGCGCACCCACGTTGTCGCCGCCCGGCGCGATCACCGGCAGGCAGTCGACCTTGGCGATGCCCAGCGCCTGTGCCAGCGCCTGGTAGGCCTCGGCGATTTCCCGGTAGACGCGCTCGTCGCAGCCCACCAGGTCCATCTTGTTCACCGCCAGCACCGCCTGGCGGATGCCTAGCAGGCTGCATATGTAGGAGTGCCGGCGCGTCTGCGGCAGCAGGCCCTTGCGCGCGTCCACCAGCACCACCGCCAGCTCGGCGTTGGAGGCGCCGGTGGCCATGTTGCGGGTGTACTGCTCGTGGCCGGGGCAGTCCGCCACGATGAAGCTGCGCCGTGCGGTGTGGAAGTAGCGGTAGGCCACGTCGATGGTGATGCCCTGCTCGCGCTCGGCGTCGAGGCCGTCGGTAAGCAGGGCGAAATCCAGCGTGTCGCCCGCGTCGGCATGCAGCTTGCGGCTGTCGCGCGCCAGCGCGGCGAGCTGGTCCTCCGGCACCATGCCGGCGTCGTACAGCAGGCGGCCGAGCAGGGTGCTCTTGCCGTCGTCCACGCTGCCGCAGGTGATGAAGCGCAGCAGGCCCTGGCCGGTGGCGGGTGCGGTCACGGCATCCATCAGAAATAGCCCTCCTGCTTCTTGCGCTCCATCGAGGCGCCGGGGTCGTGGTCGATCACCCGCCCCTGCCGCTCGGAACTCCTCGAATCGGCCATCTCCCGGATGATCTCGTCCAGCGTGGCGGCGCTGGATTCCACCGCGCCGGTGAGCGGGTAGCAGCCCAGGGTGCGGAAACGCACCATGCGCGTTTCCACCTTTTCGCCTTCGCGCAGGGTGAAGCGCTCGTCGTCCACCATGATCAGCGCGCCGTCGCGCGCCACCACCGGCCGCGGCTTGGCGAAGTACAGCGGCACCACCGGGATGTTCTCGCGGCGGATGTATTGCCAGACGTCCATCTCGGTCCAGTTGGAAATCGGGAACACGCGCACGCTCTCGCCCTTGCGGATCTGCGTGTTGAAGGTGTGCCAGAACTCGGGGCGCTGGTGCTTGGGGTCCCAGCGATGCTGCGCGTTGCGGAACGAGAACACGCGCTCCTTGGCGCGCGACTTCTCCTCGTCGCGCCGCGCGCCGCCGATGGCCGCGTCGAACTGGTACTTGTCCAGCGCCTGCTTCAGCCCCTGCGTCTTCATCACGTCGGTGTGCACGGTGGCGCCGTGGGTGAGCGGCGAGATGCCCTGGCGCAGGCCGTCCTCGTTGATGTGCACCAGCAGCTCGACGTCGCCCTGCGCGGCCACCTGGTCACGGAAGGCGATCATCTCGCGGAACTTCCAGGTGGTGTCCACGTGCAGCAGCGGGATCGGCGACTTCGCGGGATGGAACGCCTTGCGCAGCAGGTGCAGCAGCACCGAGGAATCCTTGCCGATGGAATAAAGCATCACCGGCTTGCGGAAACAGGCCGCCACCTCGCGGAAGATGTGGATGCTCTCGGCCTCGAGTTCGTCGAGGTGGTCGGTGCGGGGGGCAAGACGAGCGTTCATGGACTGCCGGTTTCAGTGGCGATGTACGGCCTGCCGCAGGGCGGGCCAAAAGGGCATGCTACGCGAGCGCCGCGGATTGCCCAAACAACCATGCCGGCGGGGAAGCGCGCCGGATGGCATATGGCGCCAAAGCGCATCCTCGCGCGACGGTAGAGCCCGCGCAGGAGCGGCTTCAGCCGCGATTCGCGCCCCATCCCCAAAAGCGTCGCGGCTGAAGCTCCTACACCGCTCCTGCGGGTTGGCATTCGTCGGACCGAATCAGATTATCGCCGGATAAACCGGATCGGCATCCAGCGTGGCCGAGCACACCGCGGCCAGTTCCAGCAGGCGCAGGTCCGAGCCGCGCCCGCCCACCAGCTGCAGGCCCACCGGAAGGCCGTTCGACAGCGTGCCCATCGGGATGCTCACCGCGGGGCAACCGGCGAGGCTGGCGAAGCTGGTGAGGTCGGCCTGGTTGTCCGGCGCCGCATCGCCCAGCGGGAACGCGCCCTGCGGCGTGGTGGGCAGCACCAGCACGTCGATCTGCGAAAACAGCCGGCGCATCTTCAGGGCGGCCGCGTCGAGCACGCGGTCGGCCTTCGCGTAGTCGGCCGCGCTCTTGTGCTCGGCATAGCCCAGCAACTCGCGGAAGCGTGGCGACACCGGATGCCGGGTGTCGGCCAGATCCGCGGCGAAGGTGCCCAGCATCTCCGCCTCCATCAGCAGCAGGCCGGCGCGACGGGTGCGCGCGAAATCCCAGTCGGCGAAGTCCACCGTGCGGCGCTCGCCCAGCGCGTGGGCAAGCTTCGCCACCGCCGACTCGAACAGCGCCGCCACCTCGGGCTGCACCCCGACTGCGGCAAGGTCCGGCAGCAGGCCGGTGCGCAGCTTGCCCGGTTCCCAGTCCGGCAGTGCCAGCGCCACGCGGCGGCGGCGCGAGCGCGCGTCGTCGGCGTCGTAGCCGGCCAGCACCTGCAGCAGCACGGTGAGGTCGGCCACGCTGCGCGCGAGCAGGCCCACCGCATCCAGCCGCCGCGCCGCCGGCACCAGGCCTCGCGTGGAAATCTCGCCGTGGGTGGGCTTGAGCGCGTACACGCCGCAGTAGCTGGCGGGAATGCGGATCGAACCCAGGCTGTCCGAACCCACCGCCGCCGCCGCCAGGCCTGCCGCCACCGCGGCCGCCGAGCCGCCGGAGGAGCCGCCCGCGCTGTAGCCGTGCTTCCATGGGTTGTGGGTGGGGCCGTAGTGTGGATTGTCGGTGGCCGCGCCCAGCGCGCCCTCGTCCATGTTGGTCTTGCCCAGCAGCACCGCGCCCGAGGCGCGCAGCCGCGCCACCACGTGCGCGTCGTCCATCGCCGGCTGTTCGCGCCCGGGCAGGCCGGCGCGGGTGGGCCAGCCGGCGATGTCGAGGTTGTCCTTGATCGCCACCGGGATGCCGTCGAGCCGGCCGATCACGCCGTCGCGGCGGCGATGCTCGGCGGTGCGCGCCTGTTCCTGCAGCAGGCCCGGGCTCAGGCCCACGTAGGCGTTGAGCTGCGGGTTGATGCGATCGATCGCCTCCCCGCAGGCCTCGGCCAGCGCCTGCGGATTGGTGCGCCCCGCGGCCATCCAGTGCAGCAACTGGCATACGGTGGCGCGGCGCAGGTCCGGGTCGGCGATCGGCGGCAGCGAACTCATCGGCATTCCTTGGGTGTGCGCCCATCCATGAACGCGAAGATCAAGAAGCGGCCATCCTTGGCCGCACTCCTCAATAGGCGTGGGCGGATTATCGCCACCACCCGTGAAGCTTGCGCAAGCCCATCCAGCCTCGTTTGCCGCGCAAGGCGCGAAACCGGACAATAGCGCATTCGACGTGTCGCGCCGGCCAACGCCGCGACCGCCCACTGCAGCTTGCCGGAGTCCGCCATGAGCGAACGCGAAACCATGGAATACGACGTCGTCGTGGTCGGCGCCGGGCCGGCCGGGCTGTCGTTCGCGATACGGCTGAAGCAGCTCAGGCCCGACACCACGGTGTGCGTGATCGAGAAGGCCTCGACCATCGGCGCGCAGATCCTCTCCGGCGCGGTGATCGAACCCGGCCCGCTGGACGCCCTGCTGCCCGGCTGGCGCGACAACCCGCCCCCCATTTGCGTGCCGGCCGGCGAGGACGAATTCTGGCTCCTCAGCAAGACCGGCGGCCGCAAGCTGCCGGTACCGCCGGGGATGAAAAACCACGGCAACTTCATCGTCTCGCTGGGCGCGATGTGCGCGTGGCTGGCGCCGCAGGCCGAGGCGCTGGGCGTGGACGTGTTCCCCGGCTTCGCCGCCGCCGACACCGTGTTCAACGAGGACGGCTCCGTCGCCGGCGTACGCATCGGCGACATGGGCGTGGCGAAGGACGGCTCGCACAAGGCCGGCTACACGCAAGGCATCGACATCAAGGCCAGGGTCACCGTGCTCGCCGAAGGCGCGCGCGGCAGCCTCACCAAGCAGCTCGTCAAGCGCTTCAAGCTGGATGCGGACAGCGACCCGCAGGGCTACTCCATCGGCATCAAGGAACTCTGGCAGGTGCCCGCCGGCCGCGCACAGCCCGGCAAGATCGTGCACAGCTTCGGCTGGCCCGCCGACAGCCACACCTACGGCGGCAGCTTCCTCTACCACCTGGACCAGGACCGCATCGCGCTGGGCTACGTCAGCGGCCTCGACTACAGCGACCCGAACTACCAGCCGTGGGAGGCCTTCCAGCAGTGGAAGAACCATCCGCACGTGAAGGGCCTGCTGGAGGGCGGCACCATCCTCTCCGCCGGCGCGCGCGCCATCGTCACCGGCGGCTGGCAGTCGCTGCCGAGGTGCGAGATGCCGGGCGCGCTGCTGATCGGCGACACCGCCGGCCTGCTCAACGTGCCCAAGATCAAGGGCACCCACCAGGCCATCCGCAGCGGCATGCTCGCCGCCGAACACCTCGCCGCCAGCGGGCTGGATCCCGCCGGCTTCGACGCCAGGCTGCGCGGCTCGGAAGCGATGGCGGAACTCAAGAAGGTGCGCAACATCAAGGCCGCCTTCAAGAAGGGCCTGTGGTTCGGCCTGCTGAATGCGGCGTGGGAGACCGTCACCGGCGGCCGCTCGCCGTGGACGCTGAAGAACAAGGCCGACTGGTCCAGCCTGCACAAGCTGGGCGAATGCGAGGAGCCGAAGCGCGACTACGTGCAGCCGCGCGAACTGCCGCCGCGCGACCGCCTCGCCGGCGTCTACTTCGCCGCCACCGAGCACGACGAGGACCAGCCCATCCACCTGCACGTGGCCGACACCAGCATCTGCATCGACCAGTGCAGCAAGGAATACGGCAACCCCTGCACCCGCTTCTGCCCCGCCAACGTGTACGAGATCGTTCAGGATGAAGCGGGCAGGCGCCTGCAGATCAACGCCGCCAACTGCGTGCACTGCAAGACCTGCGACATCAAGGACCCGTACGAAATCATCACCTGGGTGACGCCTGAGGGCGGCTCGGGGCCGAATTACCAGAACCTGTGAGGGCCTTCCGCTGAGCGGCAAGCTGTCATGGCGACTGAAGCGCCTGGGCTACCTCGCGCAACGCACCCGCGCCAGCGTGGCGCTGCGCGGTTGGCGCGGCACGCTGGCGCGCATGCGGCAGGAGTTCCAGTCACTCCCTGAACGTGACGATGCCCTGGAACTGCTGCCGCTGGACGAGCCGTTCGCACCGTTCGCGCTGCCGGTGTCGGACACACCACGCGTGTCCATCGTGATACCGGTGCACGGCAAGCTTGCCTACACCCTGGCCTGCCTGCGCTCGCTGGCGAGGCACGGCGCGCAGGCGCCGTTCGAGGTCATCGTGGTGGACGACGCCTCGCCCGACGACAGCGCCGCCATCTTGGCGCAGATCAGCGGCCTGCACCTGCTGCGCAATACGGAAAACCTCGGCTTCGTGGGCAGCTGCAATGCCGGCGCAGCGGTGGCCCATGGCGAATTCCTGCTGTTCCTCAACAACGATACCCAGGTGACGCCTGGCTGGCTGGATGCGTTGCTGCGCTGCTTCGCCGAGCGTTCCGAGTGCGGCATCGCCGGCAGTCGTCTGGTCTATCCCGACGGCCGCCTGCAGGAAGCGGGCGGCCTGGTTTTCGCCGACGGCAGCTGCTGGAACGTCGGGCGCTTCGAGTCGCGCGGCGCAGCCGCTTTCCGCTTCCGCCGCGAAGCCGACTACGTCTCCGGCGCCGCATTGATGATCCTTCGCGACGTGTTCCAACGCGTCGGTGGATTCGACGCGCGCTTTGCACCCGGCTACTACGAGGATACCGACCTCGCCTTTGCGGTGCGCAAGCTCGGGCTGCGCGCCTACTACGAGCCGAGCAGCACGGTGATCCACTGCGAAGGCATCAGCGCCGGCACCGATCTCGACAACGGCATGAAGCGCTTCCAGCGCGTCAACCAGGCGAAGTTCGTCGACAAATGGAAAGCCGAACTCATCGACCAGGCGCCGCCCGGCACCCCGCTGGAACGCGCAATTCGCTGGCGCCGCCGCGGCTGCGTGCTGGTGGTGGATGCCATGACGCCCGACCCTGGCCGTGATTCCGGCTCGCTGCGCCTCGCCGCCATCCTGCGCATCCTCGACGGGCAAGGCTGGAGCGTGGCCTTTTGCCCCGACGACGGCCGCGCCACATCCGGCGAAATCGCCGCATTGGGTGCACTGGGCTGCGAAGTGTTGTGCAAGCCGGAAATCACCAACCTGCCCGACTGGCTGCGCCGCCACGGTGGCGAACTGCACGCCGTGATGTTGTGCCGGCACACCGTTGCCGGCCAGTACGAAGCACTGGTGCGCCGCTATGCGCCGCAGGCGAAATTGCTGTTCGACACCGTGGACCTGCACTTCCTGCGCGAACAACGCGCCGCGGAACTGGCCGGCAGCGATGCCATGCGCCAACAGGCCGAAAACTCGCGCCGCAGCGAGTTGGCCCTGATCGAACAGGCCGACATCAGCTTCGTGGTCAGCCCGCACGAGCAGGCACTGCTGAGGCAATTGCTGCCTGCCGCTCGCGTGGAACTGCTTTCCAACATCCACGATGTGCGCGGCTGCCGACGTCCGCATGCCGAGCGCCGCGACCTGGTTTTCATCGGCGGCTACGGCCACCCGCCGAACAGTGACGCGATGCGCTGGATCTCCCATGAAATTCTGCCGCGGATACGTCAATCCATGCCTGGCATGCGCCTGCACGTGCTGGGGGACATACCCGACGCCGTGTGTCGCGAACTGGCCTCGCCCGGCCTCGAGTTCCATGGCCGCGTACCCGACCTGGCGCCATGGCTGGACAGCTGCCTCGCCTCGCTCGCTCCGCTGCGTTTCGGTGCCGGCGTGAAGGGAAAGATCAACATGGCGATGAGCTTCGGCGTACCGGTGATCGCCACCACCGTTGCCGTGGAAGGCATGCAGTTGTCCGATGGCTTGGATGTACTGGTCGCAGATGATGCCGCCAGTTTCGCCGCGGCCGTGGCGCGCTTGAAGGGTGATGCAGCGCGATGGCAGGTGCTGTCGACTCACGGCCTCGACAACGTGCGGAGGCACTTCTCCGCCGCCGCCGCCGCCGCCACACTGCGGCACGCACTGGATTGACCGGACATACTCCAGCGCCGATGCTTCCGCACCACCGTCCTTCAGGCCAACCATGTTCGCTCGCGATTTCGCCAAACGCTGCCTCTTCGTCGTGCTGCGCGCGGGCTTTCGGTTTATCCCCATGCCTACCGCCACGCGCGACCGCCTGCGCCAGCGCTTTCTGGAGCGGCACGCCGGACTGATGCCGTCCGGCCCGCGAGGGCAGGCATCCGCGAACAGGTCTGCGCGGCGACCATTGCTGCACGCAGGCGGTCGCGCGATCGGTTATCGCGAGCCGCATTCCGCGCCGCTGCCTGATCCGCTGCCAGCCACCCTGGTTGCCTTCTATCTTCCGCAATTCCACCCCATTCCCGAGAATGATCATTGGTGGGGCGACGGCTTCACCGAGTGGCGCAACGTGACGCGCGCGCTGCCGCAGTTCGAGGGGCATGCACAACCACGTCTGCCAGGCGCGCTTGGCTTCTACGATTTGCGCCTGCCCGACGCGATGCGCCAGCAGATGGCGCTGGCACGCGAACACGGCATCGGCGCCTTCTGCAGCTATTTCTACTGGTTTGGCGGCAAGACCCTGCTCGAACAGCCGTTGCAGCAATGGTTGGTCGATACCTCGCTGGATCTGCCACTGTGCCTCTGCTGGGCCAACGAGAACTGGTCACGCCGCTGGGATGGCCGCGGCGACCAGGTGCTGATCGCGCAGCAGCACTCCCCTGAAGATGATCTCGCCTTCATCAGCCACATCGCCCCCTATCTGCGCGATACGCGTTACCTGCGCACGGGCGGCAAGCCCCTGCTCCTGGTGTACCGTCCCGGCCTGCTACCCGACCCCGCCGCGACCGCAGCAACATGGCGGCGATGGTGCGCAACGAATGGCCTGGGTGAAATCCACCTCGCCTACGTGCAGAGTTTCGACAACATCGATCCGCGCAGCATCGGCTTCGACAGCGCCGTGGCCTTTCCGCCCAACAACACCAGCCTGCAACCGATCACGGCACGGCAGCGGTTGATCAACCCTGAATTCCGCGGCGATGTGCTGGACTGGCGCGAACTTGCCAGCGAAGCGCTGACGCGGGCTGATCCGGACTATCCACTGCACCCATGTGTCAATCCCGGCTGGGACAATGAACCCCGTCGCAGCGGCGCAGGTCGCGTGTTCGTTCATGCTTCGCCGCGCGGCTACTGCGGCTGGTTGCGCCATGCCATCGCCGCGGCTCGCCGCCGCGAACCCGGCAACACCTCACCACTGGTCTTCATCAATGCCTGGAACGAATGGGCCGAAGGCGCGGTGCTCGAACCTGATATGCGATTGGGCCACGCCTGGCTGCATGCGACGCGTGCCGCACTGAGCACACCAACACTGGCCAGCACACGCCCCTGTGCAGTGATCCATGCCTGGTACCCCGAAGTCCTGGGCGAACTGCTGGACGCCTTGCGTGCCAGCACGCTGGACTGGCGACTGGTAGTAACCACCGCGCCGGAATGCGCAGCAGCCGTTCGCTCGGTACTGGACAGCAGCGGACTGGCCCATGAACTGGTGGTAATCGAAAACCGCGGGCGGGACATCCTGCCCTTCCTGCATGTCGCCGATCATCTGCTCGACGAAGGCGTGGACGCTGTGCTCAAACTGCACACCAAGCGCTCCACCCATCGCGCAGACGGCAAGGATTGGCGACAGGAGCTGGTGACACGTCTGCTTGCACCGGAACGTGCTCCGCGCCTGGCTGCCGCCTTCGACACGGACCCATCACTGGGCATGATCGCGGCGGAGGGCCACATCCAGCCGCTAGGGCATTACCTCGGCGCCAATCGCGAAACGCTGGATTACCTTGCCGTACGAATCGGCATGGACGCCCCCTGCGACAGCGACGAATTCGTTGCCGGCAGCATGCTCTGGGTTCGGCTGGCCGCCTTGCGCCCGCTGCTGGACGCCCAATTGGAAATACAGGCGTTCGAGTCCGAGCATGGTCAAATCGATGGCACACTGGCACATGCCGTCGAGCGCCTGTTTGCCTCCACGGCACGCCATGCAGGCTTCCACGTCGCAGATGCGGCGACACTTTGCGGCGAACCACAGGTTCGCCGTGATTACCCATATGCCAAACGCGACCTGCCGCGCGTCTGATTCTCCTTCCGCCGCCCCGTACCCAGCCACACGGAAGATCACTTCGGGTTAAAATCCGGGCTTTCCGCGCCCATCCGGCGCCGGCAAACGAAGGAACCTTGATGAAGATTCTGGTCGGCTACAAGCGCGTCGTGGACTACAACGTGCGCATCCAGGTCAAGCCCGACGGCACCGGCGTGGTGACCGACGGCGTGAAGCTTTCCGCCAACCCGTTCGACGACATCGCGCTGGAAGAAGCCCTGCGCCTGCGCGAGAAGGGCCTCGCCGAGGAGGTGGTGGTGGTGGGCATCGGTCCCGCCGATCTCACCGCCCACCTGCGCAACGGCCTGGCGATGGGCGCCAACCGCGCCATCCATGTCACCACCGCGGGTGCCGTGCAGCCGCTCACCGCCGCGCGCACCTTCCTCAAGCTGATCGAGAAGGAGCAGCCCGGCCTGGTGCTGCTGGGCAAGCAGGCCATCGACGACGACGCCAACCAGACCGGCCAGATGCTGGCCGCGTTGTGGGACCGTCCGCAGGCCACCTTCGCCAGCAAGGTCGAGATCGCCGACGGCAAGGCCACGGTGACACGCGAAGTGGACGCCGGTCTCGAAACCATCGAGGTCGACCTGCCGGCCGTCGTCACCAGCGACCTGCGCCTCAACGAGCCGCGCTTCATCAAGCTGCCCGACATCATGAAGGCCAAGAGCAAGCCCATCGACGTGATCGAGCTGGCCTCGCTGGACATCGACAGCGGCGACCATCTCAAGACCATCCATTACGCCGCACCGCCCAAGCGCAGCAAGGGCGTGATGGTGAAGGACGCGGCCGAGCTGGTCGCGGCCCTCAAGCAGAAAGGCCTGCTGTAACCCCCCATTCCATACCACGCCTGTAGGAGCGGCTTCAGCCGCGATGCTTTTGGACTCCGCATCAAAGCATCAGCATCGCGACTGAAGTCGCTCCTACAGATGATGCGACACGAGGATTCCATCCCATGAGCAAGATCCTGGTCATCGCCGAACACCTTGGCGGCAAGCTGAACCCCTCCACGGCGCGCGCCGTCAGCGCCGCCGTCGCCGTGAAGCCCGAAGCCATCGACGTACTGGTGCTGGCCGACAGCGTCGCCGCACTCGCTGCCGAGGCCGCGAAGATCGACGGCGTGAGCCGCGTGCTGACCGTCGAGCGCGCCGAGAACGCCCACCCGCTGGCTGCCGTGCTGGCGCCGCAGATCGCCCAGGCCGCGGCCGGCTACAGCCACGTGTTCGTGCCGTCCACCACCTTCGGCAAGGACGTGACGCCGCGCGTCGCCGCCCTGCTCGGCGTGGCCCAGGTCAGCGACGTGATGAGCGTGGAAGGCCCGCACAGCTTCAAGCGCCCCATCTACGCCGGCAACGCCATCGTCACCGTCGAGGCCAATCCTGCGCATACCGTGGTCGCCACCATCCGCACCGCCTCGTGGCCGGCCGCCGCGAATGGCGCGAACAACGCACCGGTCGAAGCACTTGCCCTCGATGTAGCGTTGCCCAGCCACACCCGCTATGTCGACCTGCAGTCAGGCAAGAGCGATCGGCCGGACCTGCAGAGCGCCAGCAAGGTGGTCTCCGGCGGTCGCGGCGTGGGCTCGAAGGAAAACTTCGACATCATCTTCAAGCTCGCCGACAAGCTCGGCGCAGCGGTGGGCGCCTCACGCGCCGCGGTGGACGCCGGCTACGTGCCCAGCGACCTGCAGGTGGGCCAGACCGGCAAGATCATCGCGCCGGAACTGTACATGGCCATCGGCATCTCCGGCGCCATCCAGCACCTCACCGGCATCAAAGACGCCGGCACCATCGTGGCGATCAACAAGGACGGTGAGGCACCGATTTTTGAGGTGGCGGATTTCGGCCTGGTGGGCGATCTGTTCAAGATCATCCCGGAGCTAGAGCAGACCATTGGCTGATTTATCCATAGCCAAGAAAAGCAAACGCTGCCTGCAACTCGATCAGAATTACCTACCGTCCACGATCGAGCTCTGGCGCAAAAGCAGGCCTTGCCTGCCCAGGTGAGCGTTGACAGTCTCGAGGAGAGTTCAAGGTGAAGGCAGTCCGCCAAGTGACGGATCGGGGGTTCAAGGTGGCGGACGTGGCCGAACGACTGGGGTCACCACGCACAGCCTGTAAGCCTTGCTGAGCATACCCGCTTGGCGATGTCCGCACCTGTCACATGCTTGGTAGCGTTCATCATGGATCCTCCGACTGCCTGATAGAGACCTTGATCTACCACGCTCTGGTGAGAAGAGAGGCGGCCATCCCTTTTCCTTAAATGGATACCACCACGACACCTAGTGCAATCAGCACGCCGCCCAGAAAATTGCGCACTCCGAGTGGTTCATTAAGCAGAAAATGGCCCAGTATCGGAACGATGATGAAAGCCAATGCCATGAACGGATACGCCAAGCTCAATGGCAAGGTGCGGAGCACCCATATCCATAACAATGTGGATATTCCGAGCAAGCCTATTCCGGCGATCAGATACAGGTTTATGCAATATCTCCCCAACCAAATTCCGACTGCATTGGGATTCTTCAGATTCATTGCCGCCATCTTGAGAAGCAACTGGCCTGAAGATATTCCTAACACCGACAGCAGCACCTGGATTAATCGCACAATATTCATACCTATACCTTTCTTGCAAACAACAAGTACTGATTGTCAAAACCCATGCAAGCCATTTTATGTTGCGCCAGCCAGACTTGGCCGCTTGAGCGGCACAAACTGACTATCAACACCGAAGTAGCTCGACACTTTCTCGGCGAGATCATGATTGTAGAGACGCTCAGGAAGCTCGATCCCTGCATAGTAGACATTGCCATCGCGGACGTGCGCACCTGTGCGGGCAACAATTGCTTCGAAATGATCCAGATAATTGACATCCGCGCCATTGACATTGATCTGTACATCACCCTCAAGTTCATCCCAGAAGTCGACCTGGTAGAACAGCTTGAGTGGATCCAGCTCGTTGCGTTCGACCTGGAACAGCGGTTTGCCGCAAATGGTGGCTGCTTCGAGCTCCTGCGCCGCATGCTCCCGATCGCTCTCCGACTCGAAAAACACTTGAGCATCGTTAGTCATCAGCTGCTCAACATTGCGGAAACGGATCCGGATGGAGCTGAGGAATCGCTCCGGATTGATTTGCCGATAGCAAATGCGTGGCTTCTCTCCCACAATGTTGCGTTGGGTCAGTGCATTCATCACCACCACCGCCTCGTCGTCGCACAGCGATGCGAACAGCATGCCAAGCACCCGATTGATCACCTGCAGGCCGAAGACCGCATCCTTTGACAGCTTGTCCTTGTCCCAGCGGTGATGCTGCAGGTGAGCAATACTGTTGAGGAAAATGATCGAGAACTGGGGTTGATAGCGCCTCTTGTACTTGACGAAGAGCACAGTCGAGAACAGATCGAAGAGCGAAAACAGCATTGCGTTATTGATGCCGTTGCGCAGCACGCCATTGAAGACCAGCGAGATTTGCTTGAACAGTTCGCTCATCGCGCCGGAGCCGAGCAAGAACTTGGCCAACAGCAGCGTACGCTTGAGGAAAGCCCTCTTCGAGACGTCCAGGTAGTTCTTCGAGTAGTAGCGGGGTAGCGCCAGTAGGTTATTGAGTTCACTGGGGTATGCTGACTCGGAGAACGTCCATGGATCTGGCAGGAAGAACTGGCAGTACTCCGCACCTTCGCGGGTGGCATTCATTGCACCCCAGACACCGGAACTAATGCCGACATCGCTCAGCTTCTCCCAAAGCTGTCGCGCCGATAGCGCCGAGGGCGTATCGCCCAAGTGGATGATGCCGTGCACAGAGGAAGGCACCCCGGTATGTATGGAAACCCACTGCACCCAAGGATCGAGTCCACGATGCTCCACCATGTCGTCCGTTGTCGTGACGGCGGAGCTCATCGATAGCAGGCGCGAAATATGAATCAAGTCCAGTTCCCTCGCGCCACGGGAAAGCAAGTCAACAGAAAATTCGTTGAGCTCGATAAGTGTCAGACGCTTGGAGGGTGAGTTGATGTTCATAGCGTTACCTCTTCGTCGCATGCTTACGCTACTTGGCTAGGGGTTCCGGAAGATCGGCGCCAATCGACCTGCGCGGAGCGTTGGCGATATCGAAAGCCAGGAACGCCAGCAGTAACTGAAATCCAATGATGATCGGAAGTGTAGCCAGCATGATGATACCTGTAGGGGTCGGGATCGATCTGACCTCGGAGTCCGCCCAATGATAGCCACCGAAGATGAGACCGAATGCAATCAGCAGCAGCCCGGCAACAAGCTCTATCGATGCTATGCTCATATCGCGCAGGAAATAGTTGTAGAAAATGCGCTTGAACAGATTTCTCAAATGCTTGAAGATGAAATCGGCGAGGATCTTCGAAATCTTTAGCCCGCTCTCTTCGTCTGCATAGTGAGCATGCATCGGGATGTCCACCACTACTGCTCTGAGCGTATTCAAGCGGAACAATATGTCGGTTTCGAAGAAATAGCGCGTGCTGATTTTATCGAATGGCAGGTGCGCGGCGACGCGGGCCGAGATCGCGGTGTATCCATTAGTAGGATCGAACAGTCCCCAATAGCCCGTCGAGAACTTGGCCATGAAGGAAAGCACGGCATTTCCGAATAGGCGCACCTTGGGCATCTGTGTGATCTGGGTTAAGTCATAGAAGCGATTGCCTTTGGTGTAGTCCGCCAGCCCCTTGAGGATGGGTGATGTAAAACGAAGAAGCATCGACGGATCCATCTGTCCGTCACCATCAATCTTGACGATCACCTCCGCGCCGTCTTTCAGTGCACAGCGATATCCCGCCATCACAGCACCACCCACGCCGAGATTATTCTCGTTGTAGACCACCACCACGCGCTGATCCTTGCATTCCCGCGTAACGAGCCGGCCACTCTGGTCAGGGCATTTGTCGTCGACAACGTAGATCTTCACAACTTCCGGTCCAATCCGCTCGATAACGTCGAGAATATGCCGCGTCACTTTATAGCTGGGTATTACAACCGCAATCACCCCACCGGGACCTGCTGCCGGGAATTTAGCATTGAGTTCATGTCGATTGCATTGCATGAGACCATCCCATTTCAAGTCAGCGGTCCATTTTAACGTTTGATCGAATTGCCCGCCAGCAGACGCCAAGGCTCTTACGCCCCACGGCAACGAGAATCAACCACAGCGCAGTGATCAGCAAGAATCGCTCTACGGGCGCTTGAAATCAATGAAAAACGGCTGGAAAGAAACGTAGAACGAGCCGGAAGCAACCACCACGCAAGACAATGTAATGTTCCAGCGGCTCCTGCGAAGGCAGCTAGACCGAAGTCGTGTAGCGGCACAACTCCGTTACTGTCATGCCCGCTGCAACCTTTCAGGGGAAGCCGATGATCTGCTCGATAGTGAATCAACTGCTGCGCATACCCACCTACATCAAGTTTACGGATCTTACTCAGCTCCAATAGGTTTGGTATGACTTGGGAGGAGGTCAGTCAGGCTGGATTTTGTAATAAGCAATGCCATATTTTCCAATTAAAAAAGCTGGGTAAACAACCCCCAGATCACGATAGCTCACATTACAATACGATTTATTCAAAAAGTCCTCCTTACTTTGAGTACTCGCACCAGTTCCGGGAGAGAAAAGATATCTAACATTATTTTCTCGCAAGAAACGACGGGCCGACCGTGCATTTCCAGTGCAAAATTTATCATGTAGATCTTTATAAGAAAATTCTTCACCAGTACCAAGTTTTACATTAAAAACATAACGCCCTCGGGCGAACGGCAAAAGTGCCGCGCCACGCCCGACGGGTATTATCCACTTTTCGTTGTCATTAAGCTCCGCAGGCACTGCTTCGGCGAGAATCAAGCCATTTATCGGCACCATGTTTTCAACTCTCCTAAATTCTCGAATTTCCCTGCCGCTCACAGATCTCCACCCATCCATCTTTGATGCCGTAGGCAAGTACCCAGGTGTCACTCGGGCTAACACCGCAGCAAAGACAATAAGTATGACACACGCAAATCCTGCAACCACCCGGGGGCGACTAATTGTCCATGAATCACGATTAATTAATGTGCTAGCGGCATCCGTTAGCATGGTAATCGCCAGTACACACAAAATTTGCGCAAGGAATAACGTCAGTAATGGAACATAGCTTTGAGCGTAACTTGCCAGCAAAAGTGTATCGTGAGTAGCTACCCCTATCGTATCAGCCGCCACCTTAGCCAACAGCACGTTAATTAAACAGCCAGCAAACAGGCCAAGCGTAAACGTGATGAGAGGCGAGCGGCACAAGATTGATCGTACATCCCATCTAGATTTAATATTGAAAATGACGATCCAAGTGAAAAAGACTGCAAAAAATGTGTCCTTTATAAGAACAGCCCCGCCGGGGTTAGAAATAAGATCGCTATTTGGATAGATGCTTTTCAAAACCCCCTGATCCACAAGCAATCGAGTATCGATCGTAAAAAAGTGTTTCAGTCTAGAAAGGAGATTGGCATTGATTTTAATTTGGCCCTCGGCACTTTCGAGCGTGTCTACTCCTGCATACGATAAAAATTCATGCAAAGATCGAACCTTCAAGGACATCATGTTCAGGTAGTAAGGATCAGTGATTATCAGCGTCAAGCCAATCGCACCACCAAGCAGCAAGCCCTTTAACGCGGAAAAGCCGCTCCCGCTCAAGCCGTAAAATGCCAAAGACAACCATACAAAGAATGAAAACCCTATAAACGATATAGAAAGTGATGGATTTATTTTCACCGCCAACGCACCGCATAGCGGCAGCATCATCCAATTAAAGGCAACCATTCGACGCGATGGTACTTGTGCCGCCACCAACCCAACGACTCCAGGAAGCAGCATGATCGCAGCCGAGCTTATGCGCCCAGTGCTATTCAAATCATCATTAGGATATATGAGCCGACTACCGTGAAACGTTTCGTAACACGAAATGAGCAACACAAGCGACAACCAAATCCAGTACATCGACTCGTTCGTCTTACGTTCACGCAACCAAAGATAAAGTGTTTCGCCGAATGCAAATGTTATCAATAGCATCTGCAAAGCGGGCATGATCTTTAATGCTGGCCCAAGATAATTTCCCAACCCTGGTGCACCCCAGAGTGCTGCAAGTGCATGGAGTCCTTTCGGGTACTGATCGAGCCAATTCGTTCCTCTCGCAGTAATTCTTAGATACGACGCGTCATATAAATCATTCGTCCAGTAGATATGTTCATGAGTATCTAGTCCTATCGCCCCGATTTGATATGAGTAATACGAGGCTATCTTGAATATGCAAGCCATAGCAAAAAACAGGAATATCGTCGTAATCCAATCTCGATGCCTTAACGAAATGACGAAAGACGATCCAGATTTCTTGTAGAACAAAAATACTGCTGCAATGAACGATATCAGCACAGGTAGATTCAGCGGCAAGCCGAGCTTGACTTTATAGATAAATACAAGTGGCGATACCGCCAACCAGAGCAGCAACAGGACTATCTGGCCAATGCAGCATTTCAAGAAAAATGTCTGCTCCGTCAATCTACCGTCGAGAGACAGGGTCAACATTCCCACATGACCAAAGAAAGCCATGACGAGAAATGATACAGCCAGTAAAAAACTGTAATGCCACTGATCCGAGGAATGCGGGAAAAATGCCAGTGCCCCTATGATAATCAATGGCACCGAATACATTTTCGCAAAATTATTCATCGAATGCTTCCCGATCCTTGCAGATGGTTATCCCACACGTGTCAATCAGAAATCTTCTGACTAACCCACTCCCGATCCACACAATTGACTTATTTCGCAAAATCGAACCATGTCGATGCAGTAGTTAATCAGCCCATTGAATGAAACCTGCCAATAGACTTCATCACGCTTTTATTTCTTAAAGTATTCGTCATCTAAATTGACTAACACCCCCTCAATTACCATTTCAGATTAGACATTGCCATCTTCCGCACTATCTCACCAAACCCTCCCTCCCCAAGAAACGGGTGATCCATGTCCAGCAAACTATCAAATAGCATTTCCCGCTTCTCCCACCTACCCGCCTCGTGCGTAATCGCCGCAGCAATAGCTTCCGGCGTGAATTGTTCAACCGAGCGGATGTTTGGCGAAAATTTACCGAGATCCTTGTTTGCGAACTGGTTGGTGATCACACCCATGCCGAACGCCGCCATTTCCAGTGGCGGGTAGCTCGGATGAGGCGATACCATCAGCGACACGCCAATGGCCGAAGTAGCTAACAGTTGGGCGTAAGCTGGCAAATCCAACTTGCCCAGAGCACGTATCTTGAGCGGCCCTAGATCGAGGTCGGTGGTCAGTTCTCCAGCAGCCACCACTTCCCACCGTGCGGAAGTCGGATCGGACCAGCCCCAGATGCGCAGCGCCTCGCACAACAACTCGAATGCATTCCTTGGTGTCGAAGGGCGCGCGTAAACCACCATGCGCCTCTGGCGAGGCTGCGGTTGCGCGCGCACCTGCTCAAGCGCATGCCGGAGTTCGTCATTGAGTGTTGGCTCGAATACGAACCGATGCTGATAAATAAGACCCTGCAATGCAAAGTAGTCCGCCAGCAGACGCGTATTGAATACAGCTATATCCTGATCCGGCCGGTAGGTTCCCAATGCCAGTGCAGATTGACTGGACCACGGATAGAAGCCGGGTTCGAAATCCTGGATGAGATTGATCAGTTGGCCGGCAGCACCGAATTGCTGTTGCTGCCAAGCCGCCAGGCGCTGCGCCGAGTAGGTGGTCCACCATGCCGTGGTCAGCCAGCAATCGTCTGCCCCCACGGGAATGGTTCGGCCATAGCGATCATTGAAAGAAACAATCTGGCGAGTCGCGTCAGAGTCGGATTCACAACACACCTTGATGTGATCGCTGAACCGTTGCAGCGCGGCATCATCCGGCGCGCTATCCATCAGGATGATGCGGGTCGCGGGGAAATGCTCTGCCAATGCGCGATACAGCTGTACCGCCGTGTGGATACCTCCAAAGTAATGCTGTGCATTGATCGATGGCAGCAGCAAATTGAGGCGACGACCACGCCAGTCCGAGGGCCGCGCATTGGAAGGATTTGTCTCGGCAACGGTGGTGGCTATCGAAGTCGGCATGCCATTTACGTTGACCAAGGCGCCGGAAGTCAGGCCTAGCCACTTGGCCAAGCGGTACGCAGCGATCCGAACCACCTCCCTCATGGCATGTCCCGCAGTCGCGGCACCGAGCTCATCGGATCGAGGTTCGGATTGAAGTATGGATCACCGGCCGTTCTGTAGGGACTGTAAGTCTGCGCGGAACGGACAAAATCCGTCTGCGGAATATTGCCCGGATCACGCGTTTTCGACTCGTGATGTATCAGCTTCGCTTCTGGCACGTAGACATTCAGCAAGCCGCGATGGAACGCACGTAGGCAAATCTCCACATCGCTGCCACAGATGATGAACGACTCATCGAACCCGCCGATTACGTCGAACTTGGCCTTCTCCATGGCCATGCAGGCCCCGGTTACCGCCAGCACATTGCGCCGCATCACCGGCGAGCTGAAGCAGTCCTGCACATGAGCGGGTTGCAGGCCCTTGAAGACATGATCAGCCCAGCCGCCCATGCCCACCACGACGCCTGCGTGCTGGATCGTCATGTCGTCATACAGCAGCAACGGGCCACAGGCGCCGACATCCGGGCGCAATGCCACATCCACCAAACGATCGAGCCATTCACCGTCGATGATCTCGGTGTCATTATTCAAGAAAACAAGTACCTTACCTTGCGCCTCACGAGCTGCGAGATTGTTCAACGCTGACCAATTGAACGGCATGTCTGCCGGCAACACTCGCACTCCGGCCTGTATCGACATCTGCGTAAACCACCTAATCGTTTCCGGTTCGATGGAACCGTTGTCGATTACCAAGATCTCGTAGTTGGCGTAGCTAGTTTTCTCACGCAAGCTGCACACGCAGGTATCGAGCAACTCCACCCGGTCGCGGGTGGGAATCAAAATGCTCACCATGGGCTTGGACGCCGTATTGTTGTAATGCACGTCATAACAAAAGGTGTACGCGCCATCCAAGACTTGCGCGCCCGGGCGAGTCCGATCCAGATAATCCTGGATGGCCCTGCGCCCGGCAACGTGAGCATAAGGCTTTGAATCTGCATTGGCAGAAGTAGAACCACTGTGCTGACGCCAGTGGTAGAGGACGCAAGGCACGTGAGCGATCTTCGCGCCATCGCTCAGGCAGCGCAAAACGAGATCGTAGTCTTGCGCGCCATCCATCTCCGGGCGCAAGCCGCCAAGCCGACTGACCATGTCGCGGCGAAATACCACGAGGTGCCCGAGGTACATCTGCGAAAGGAACAGGTCCAGACTCCAATCAGGCTTGAAATAGGGCAGCCGGCGGTGACCATCCTCTCCCAAGCAGTCATGATCGGTGTAGACAATGTCAGCATTCGTCCGCGCCAACTTGGCAGCCACCGCTGCAAGTGCCTCGGGATGAAGAAGATCGTCATGGTCAAGCAGAGCAACATATTCGCCCGTGGCCAACGCCAATGCCGCATTGGTGGCACTTGCGATTCCGCTGCGACGCTTGCAGTTGGTAATGCGAATGCGCGGCTCGCGCAGGCTTATATCAGCGAGATACCTATTTACATGAGGCAGGTCGGAAGCGTCATCACCTATGCACAGCTCCCAGTTTTGGTAGGTCTGCGCGAGCACGCTGGCGATCACTTCACGCAGAAATGACTCGGGTGTATTGCATGTAGGCATCACAACGCTGATCAACGGCCCATGAAGCAGTGTGTCGACCTTTGGCTCGTGATGCTGAAGCCAAAATTCGTAGGCAGAGATTCCTTCAATGTGTGATTCATCAGCTGCTAGCGGGGGAACTCGGCGATCATACCCACCAACTTGCGCCACTTGATCATAGGCAATCACATGGCGGGCAAAGCCACGCGGCCCGCGTCGAATGGCACGTGCTGTCTTGAGCACGATCTGCACCGGGCCAAGGCCTGAAGCTCTGGCGCGCCGAATGCTGCGAATAACCGCGTGCTGGAGTGCACGAATGCGTACGAACAACCCTGGCTTCCTCATTTACTATCCCCTTGCAGCCGATTCGCGGCATCAAATCATGCGAAAGCAGAACCCAGCGATTGCAGCCATCAGTGCGACAACAACTCCACCGCGAAGAATCCAGCGCTGCCGGCGTTCCAGCTGGTTCAGCTGTTCCCGCGCCTGTTCCAACTGATCATTGGTTGTCCGAACTGTTTCGGCCGCGGCTTCCCATTGCTTAGTCGCATGGTGCTGCCTTGCCTCGGACTCACGCAGCCGCTCGACTGTTTGCTCCCACTGCTCGCGCGCATGGGCCAGGCTTACTTCCGTCGTTTGGACCTGCTGGACGGTGGCATGCCATTGTTCCGCCGCATGCTGCTGCTTCGCCTCGGATTCGCGCAGCAGTTCTACCGAATGCCCCCACTCGTCTCTTGCCTTCGACAGCGCCGCTTCGCACTCAACAACCCGCGTGGCCGCCAAGCTCCATTGCTCTTCCGTTGTACGGATGCGGTGTTCCAGAACTTCGATCTCATCAACGAATATCCCCGCATTGGTCGAATAGAGTTCGCTGACCATCCTGATCCTGTCCCAGCCCCCCCCCCCGTTCGCCTTTGCGATGAAACCTTGATAGGCCTGTTGAGCTAGCGCGGGGAGCGCGGCATCACCTGTAGCACTCAGCTTATGGTGCCGTTCTCTCGGATTCAGAAACTGTTCGACCGATAAATGCGCCTCTGAAATGGATACTGGCCATTGCAGCGGCAACTCGTTCCGCATGCGTTGCATGCATTCGCGCCAGTCGCGCAGCAGGTCGTCATAAGAAATCACCACCCGTGACATGTCACGCGTAGCCTCCTCGGCCTCGACCAGATGCTGCAGCCACAACAATCGTGTGTGCGCGATGGGTATTCCATCGCGTGCCAACAGCGATCGCCCTACCTCGTCTGGATGACGCACGACAAAGACTGCATGCGCCTTGACATTCAAGTCATTCAGAACGAGCTGCCATAGTGGCAATAGGCGACAAAGTCGAGGATCCTTCACTGCCCACAGTGAGGCATTTGAAAATTCGCGGCGCAACGTATCGAACAACTTGCCCCGCGCGACTATCGCGGCCGGCGTGGACAGCCAGCCAGCCGGCAGCGGCTGGACATCGTGCCAACTGCTACCCAAGACGTCGAGCAGCTCCTCATGGATTTCGACCACGCCGCGGTTTTCCCAGAATCCTAGGGCATTATCTCCAGAGGGAGGTAACAGATCACTACCAAGGTCAGCACCAAGCAAGTTGATAACTCGCGTCACTGCAGAAGTACCGCTTCGATGCATTCCCAGCACCAATATTGCATGATGGGTATGGTTGTCTGTCATTACGTTATCTCATCGACTGTGCATGCCGCGACAGCGGATTTAACATCGAAATCAATCACTCCGGTCATAATGCGGTGCATATCAGGCATGACCCGAAACATCGCAACGTCGATCAGGCGATCCAGATACGTCTCCCCATCGACATCGAGCGCCGATACTCCTGCATTCAGAAAATATGTCCCGGTTGATAGCATCGCGCGGAAGCGAAAATGCACGTCGTACACTTGCCCAGGGGTCACCGTACGCTCACTCATGCCAGCTGGCGCACTCGTCGCACCGCCAAGCTCAAGGCCGGTTACCGTCTTGATCATCATGCCGAAGCGCACCGATGCAGCCGCACTCTGAAATGTCACCCGATACGCATAGACATATTCGCCCCCTGGCCTGAGTACATTCACGCGTCGCCCTTGTGTCGTCTCGATACGAGCATCTTCAATACGGGCACCGCGTGATTGGTACCGCAAGGTGCTCTGGGAAAACATGCCTTCGTCAAGATGTGAACCATCATCAACGTCCGCTTGCAGCACTACCTTCTCTCTACCCTGTGCAACAGCATTAGCATCAATCGGTCCGCCGAC
This sequence comes from Rhodanobacter geophilus, assembly GCF_040812275.1. Lineage (NCBI taxonomy): Bacteria > Pseudomonadati > Pseudomonadota > Gammaproteobacteria > Lysobacterales > Rhodanobacteraceae > Rhodanobacter > Rhodanobacter geophilus. The sequence goes on from NZ_JBFOHL010000010.1 coordinate 152,595, forward strand.
AACAAAATCCGTCTGCCGACGAATATTTTCGCGAACTTCAGCCGCCTTGTCTGCGGACGTATAAAGCAACTTGTGATAGCTGGAAACCACCGCTTTCGGCGTTCCTTGCATCAGCAATTCGCCACGGTCGAGCAAGATGGCACGATCGCACAATTCAAGAACCGTACCGGCCGAATGCGACACGAAGAGAACTGTCGCTCCTGCATCACGAATTGCATTGATCCGGGCATAGCACTTGCGTTGGAAAGCCTCATCGCCCACCGATAACGCCTCGTCAACTACAAGAATATCCGGCATGACATTGATAGCAACCGCAAACGCCAAGCGGATGTACATGCCGCTCGAATAGTTCTTGACCGGCTGTTCGATGAACTCACCAATGTCAGCAAAGGCCGCGATCTCGTCAAAACGGTCGTCGATTTCGTTTCTTGTCAGACCCAGCACCGATCCGTTCAAATAGACGTTTTCGCGACCGGTGAACTCGGGATTGAAGCCGGCGCCAAGCTCCAGCAACGCCGCAATGCGCCCACGCACACTGACATCACCCGTCGAGGGCGCCAAAGTTCCACAGAGAATCTGCAGCAGGGTCGACTTGCCCGAGCCATTGCGACCAACGATGCCCACGGTTTCGCCACGATGAACACGGAAATCGATATTGCGCAACGCCTCAAACTCGCGGTACCAGCGTCGATTTCCACGCACCAACATCTGCATCAATCGATGATGCGGCTTGTCATAAACGGGATAGGCCTTACCCATCCCCTTCACTTCGATAATCAGCTCAGAGGACATCCGCAAATCCCCGCCGTGTTGCCATGAACCATGCATGTCCCAGCCACGCCACCAGCACCCCCCCCACGGTGGCAAATGCAAGTGCCGTCCAGTTAGGCAGCCCACCTGCCAATACCACCAACCGGGCCTGGTCAATGAAAAAGGTCAAGGGGTTCAGATAGAACAATGTTTGTATGGGAGGGGGCAGAATGCTGACCGGCACAATCGCCGAAGACAAAAACAGCATGGCCGTTACAATCACCGGCATCACTTGGCTGATATCGCGAAAATAGACCCCAAGCGACGCAAGTAACCAAGACACACCCAGCGTGAATAATACCAGTGGCGCCAGAATCAATGGCAAGAACAGCAAAGTCGGATGCAACCTGTGCTCCAGCACCAGCATCAGCACGACCAACACGACCGCATTGAGCAGCGCATGAAACAATGCCGAAAATATCATCGGCCACGGCAATACATCGAGCGGAAACACCACTCGCTTGACGAAATTCGAATTTCCCACTATCAGAGTTGATGCGCGCGACACGCATTCAGCAAAAAAGCCATGCACGATCAATCCGACAAACAGGATCACCGCATATGAATGCTCGCCACCAGTCTGATGCGGCCAGCGGCTCTTCAATACTGTGCCAAATGCAAAAGCGTAGACACTCAACATCAGAAACGGACTGATAACGGACCACGCCATGCCGAAGCTAGCTCCACGGTAGCGCCCCAACACTTCGCGCTTAGTCAATTCCCACACCAACGACTTATTCCGCATCAGTGCTGCAAATGGACTCTCCCAACGGCGAAGGTCCTGCAACGCCGTGGCGTCACTACGCCCCAATGGCCGCACTGAATTCATCGTAATGCGCCCTCCAGTTCCGCACGCAAATCGGCAATGTCCTCCACGCCAACCGACAGCCGGATCAACGCATCACTGATACCCAGCCGCTTGCGGTTGGCCGCCGGCACCGAAGCATGAGTCATGATCGCCGGATGTTCGATCAGGCTTTCCACGCCGCCGAGCGACTCGGCTAGTGCGAACAGTTCGCAGCGTTCCAGCATGCGACGCGCCTTCTTCAGGCCACCCTTCACCTCGATCGTGACGATGCCACCGAAGCCGTGCATCTGGCGCTTCGCCAATGCATGTTGCGGGTGACTCTTAAGGCCCGGATAAATTACTCGCTCAACTGCCGGGTGCTTCTGCAGCCAACCCGCCAACTCCAGTGCGCTGGCGCAGTGCTGCCGCATGCGCAGGTGCAGGGTCTTCAAGCCACGCATGGCGAGGAAGGCATCGAACGGACCAGCCACCGCTCCCACCGAGTTCTGCAGAAAGCCCATCTGTTGCGCCAGTTCCTTGCTGTTGGCGACGACGATGCCGCCCACCATGTCGGAATGACCGTTGAGGTACTTGGTGGCCGAGTGCAGCACCAGGTCGGCGCCGAACTCCAGTGGGCGCTGCACCATCGGCGAGCAGAAGGTGTTGTCCACAACCAGGATCAAGCCGTGCTTCTTGGCGAACGCGGCGACCTTGGCCAGATCGACCAGCTTCAGCATGGGATTGGTGGGCGTCTCGGCCCAGATCATCCGCGTGTTCGGCTTCAGCGCCGCCTTCAGCGCCGCCATGTCGTTCAGGTCGATGAAGCTGAAATCCAGCCCTGCCGAGCGCCGGCGGACGCGCTCGAACAGGCGGTAGCTGCCGCCGTAGAGATCGTCCATCGCGATCACATGGCTGCCGGAGTCCAGCAGGTCCAGCACGGTGGCGGCGGCCGCCAGGCCGGAGGCGAATGCGAATCCCGCCACGCCACCTTCCAGATCCGCCACGCAGCGCTCGTAGGCCATGCGCGTAGGATTTTGCGTGCGCGAATACTCGTAGCCCTTGTGCTTGCCGGGGCTCTCCTGCACGTAGGTGGAGGTGGCGTAGATCGGCGTCATGATCGCGCCGGTCGAGGGATCGGGGTGCTGGCCAGCATGGATCGCGCGCGTTCCGAGTCCGTGGCTGGCGGCTGGCGTCTTCTTGGGCATGACAGGCAACCGTGCTGGGCGGCAACTGCCGGAAACCGGCCACCGCATGAATGGATCGGGCATTGTACCTTCGTGACACACATTTGCCTTAACGATGACTGGCACCGGGGCTCCCGGGCTGCACGTTCGCGTATTTGATAGGCGAGTAGGCCATGCGAGAATTGGCTTTTGTCGCCCAACGGATCAGCTGCCCTTATGGAAACCCTCCTCGTCACCGGCGGCGCCGGCTTCATCGGCGCGAATTTCGTACTGCAGGCCGTGGCCGATGGCCTGCGTGTGGTCAACCTGGACAAGCTGACCTACGCGGGCAACCGGGACACGCTGGCCTCGCTTGAGGGCGACGCCCGCCACGTGTTCGTGCAGGGCGACATCGGCGACCGCGCGCTGGTGGCGAAGCTGCTGGCCGAGCACAAGCCTGACGCGATCGTGAACTTCGCCGCCGAATCACACGTGGACCGCTCCATCGACGGCCCCGCCGAGTTCGTGCAGACCAATGTGGTGGGCACGCTGGGCCTGCTCGAGTGCGCCCGCGACTACTGGCGCGGCCTGGAAGGCGCCGCACGCGAGGGCTTCCGCTTCCTGCATGTGTCCACCGACGAGGTCTACGGATCGCTGGGCGAGACCGGCAGTTTCACCGAAACCACGCCGTACGCGCCGAACTCGCCCTACTCCGCCTCGAAGGCTGCCTCCGACCACCTGGTGCGCGCCTTCCACCACACCTACGGCCTGCCCACGCTTACCACCAACTGCTCGAACAACTACGGACCGTTCCAGTTCCCCGAGAAGTTGATTCCGCTGGTCACCGCCAAGGCGCTGGCCGGCGAACCATTGCCCGTGTACGGCGACGGCCTCAACATCCGCGACTGGCTGTTCGTGGGCGACCATTGCAGCGCGATCCGCCGCGTGCTGGAGGCCGGTCGCGTAGGCGAGACCTACAACGTGGGCGGCAACGCCGAGCGCACCAACATCACCGTGGTGAAGACGATCTGCGCCCTGCTGGACGAACGTCGCCCGCTGGCCGACGGCCGCAAGCGCGAGTCGCTGATCACCTACGTGAAGGATCGCCCCGGCCACGATCGCCGCTACGCGATCGACTCGTCCAAGCTGCAGCGCGAGCTGGGCTGGAAGCCCTCGCAGACCTTCGAGAGCGGCATCGCCGCCACGGTGGACTGGTACCTCGCCAACCAGCCATGGGTGCAACGCGTGCTGGACGGCAGCTATCGCATGGAGAGGCTCGGCCAATGACCACCAAGGGCATCATCCTCGCCGGCGGCTCCGGCACGCGGCTGCACCCGATCACCCGCGCGGTGAGCAAGCAGCTGCTGCCGGTGTACGACAAGCCGATGATCTATTACCCGCTGGCCACGCTGATGCTGGCCGGCATCCGCGAAGTACTGGTGATCAACACCCCGCACGAGCAGGCGATGTTCCAGCGCCTGCTGGGCGACGGTTCGCAGTGGGGCATCGACATCCGCTATGCCGTGCAGCCCTCGCCGGACGGACTGGCGCAGGCCTTCACCATCGGTCGCGACTTCATCCATGGCCAGCCCAGCTGCCTGGTGCTGGGCGACAACATCTTCTACGGCCACGGCTTCACCAAGCGGCTAGCACGCGCCGCCGCGCGCGAGCACGGTGCCACCGTGTTCGGCTACTGGGTGAGGGATCCGGAGCGTTACGGCGTGGCCGAGTTCGATGCCGGCGGCAAGGTGGTCGGCCTGGAGGAAAAGCCCGCCAAGCCCAAGTCGCACTACGCCGTCACCGGCCTGTATTTCTACGATGCCCGTGTCTGCGACTACGCCGCCGCGTTGAAGCCTTCGCCGCGCGGCGAGCTGGAGATCACCGACCTCAACCGCTGCTACCTCGACGACGGTTCGCTGCACCTGGAGCAGCTCGGCCGCGGCTTCGCCTGGCTGGACACCGGCACGCACGAGTCGCTGATGGAAGCCGGCAATTACATCCAGACGATCGAGAACCGCCAGGGCCTCAAGGTGTGCTGCCCCGAGGAGATCGCCTACCTCAATGGCTGGATCAGCGCCGAACAGCTGCTGGCGCTGGCCGCACCGCTGGCCAAGACCGGTTATGGCCAGTACCTGCAACAGGTCGCGAAGGAGGGCGTGGCCCGATGAAGGTGATAGCGACACGCCTGCCCGGCGCCGTGGTGATCGAACCGCAAGTGTTCGGCGACGCCCGCGGTTTCTTCTACGAGAGCTACAACGAGGCGAAATACCGCGAGGCCGGCATCGACCGCCGCTTCGTGCAGTCCAACGTGTCGCGCTCCGCGCGCGGCGTGCTGCGCGGCCTGCACTACCAGTGGCCCAATCCGCAGGGCAAGCTGGTCAGCGTGCTGGAGGGCGAGGTGTACGACGTGGCCGTGGACATCCGCCGCGGCTCGCCCACGTTCGGCCAATCGGTGGGCGTGATGCTCACCGCGGAGAACCACCGCCACTTCTGGATACCGGAAGGTTTCGCGCACGGGTTTTGCGTGGTTTCCGAGTTCGCCACCTTCGCCTACCAGTGCACCGCGCTGTACGACCCCAGGGCCGATGCCGGCATCCGCTGGAACGATGCCGCACTGGGCATCGACTGGCCGATCGGCGAACCACTGCTGTCCGACAAGGACGGCAAGGCGCCGCTGCTGGCCGACGTGCCTGCCGAACGCTTGCCGGCGTACACCGCATGAGCGGGCGTTGCCAAGCCGCTTTTTGTCGTCATCCCCGCGAAAGCGGGGATCCAGGGCCTTCAACGCGTGCCAACGCCAAGACACTGGATTCCCGCTTTCGCGGGAATGCCGATGATGGTTTGAGGCAAACATGAAAATACTTTTGCTCGGCGCCAACGGTCAGCTCGGCCGCAGCTTCGTCGAGAACGGCGGCCTCGCCGCGCGCGGCGAGCTGTTCGCTGCCAGCCGCGACGGCCAACGCTACGACGGAGCCGCCATCGAAACCGTCGACCTGGCTGCGCCCGACACGCTGCCCGCCTTGCTCGATCGCCTGCGCCCCGACGTGATCGTCAATGCCGCCGCCTACACCGCGGTGGATCGCGCCGAGCAGGAAGAAGCGCTGGCCACCCGCGTCAACGGCGAAGCTGTGGGCATGTTGGGCCAGTGGGCTGCCGCGCACGACGCATGGGTGATCCACTACTCCACCGACTACGTGTTCGACGGCGCCGCCAGCGCGCCCTACCCGGTCGACGCGCCCACCGCACCGCTGGGTGCCTACGGTCGCAGCAAGCTGGCCGGCGAACAGGCCCTGCGCGACAGCGGCGCGGCGCATTTCATCTTCCGCACCGCGTGGGTGTATGCGCCGCACGGCCAGAACTTCCTGCGCACCATGCTGCGCGTGGGTGCCGAGCGCGAGGAGCTGCGCGTGGTGGCCGACCAGGTCGGCGCACCCACCAGCACCGCACTGATCGTCGCCGGCACGCTGGCCGCGCTGGATGCCTGGCAGGCTGCCGGCATCACGCGGCGCCACTTGCTCGCCGGCACGCACCACCTCGTCGCCGACGGCCACACCAGTTGGCACGGTTTCGCCTCGGCGATCTTCGCTGGCGCCGTCGGGCGTGGGCTGATCGCGCGTGCTCCGAGGGTGGCGGCGATCGCCACTGCCGACTATCCCACGCCGGCCAAACGCCCAGCCTGGTCGGTGCTGGACAACTCCGGTTTCCAGCAATGCTTCGGCTATGCTTTGCCCGGTTGGCAAAGCGGTTTGCGCGACGTGCTGGATATGCTGTTGCACCAGCACACCTGACATAACCGCAGGAGCGGCTTCAGCCGCGATCGGCGATGCACAATCGCGGCTGAAGCCGTTCCTGCGGGCAAGCCAGCACCGCCTCACAAGGTCGATCCATCATGCTCATTCCCCTGATCCTCAGCGGCGGCAGCGGTACCCGGTTGTGGCCCGTCTCGCGCCGCAACCTGCCCAAGCAGTTCCTGTCACTGGCCGGCCACGGCACGCTGTTCCAGCAGACCGTCGCGCGCACGCGCACCCTGCCCGAGGTGGCGGCACCGATCGTGGTGGCGAGCGAGGATCACCGCTTCCTCGCCGCCGAGCAGTTGCTGGAAGCCGGCATCGAAGGCGGCGCGGTGGTGCTGGAACCGCTGGCACGCAACACCGCACCGGCGATCGCATTGGGCGCGCTGGAAGCGTTGCAGCGCGATCCCGACGCACTGCTGCTGGTGCTGCCTGCCGACCACCTGATCGGCGACACCAAGGCGTTTGCCGCCGCGGTGGCGCAGGCGATGCCGCTGGCGAAGCAGGGCTGGCTGGCCACCTTCGGCATTCGCCCCGACCGTGCCGAGACCGGCTTTGGCTACATCCGTCGCGGCGAGGCGCTGGGCGAAGGCACGTTCCGCGTCGAACGCTTCGTGGAGAAGCCCGACCTCGCCACCGCCGAAGGTTATCTCGCCGACGGCAACTACGACTGGAACTCCGGCATGTTCCTGTTCCGCGCCGACCGTTACCTGGAAGAACTGGGACAACACGCGCCAGCGATGCTGGAAGCCGTGCGCACTGCGCATGCCGCCGCACACGCCGACCTCGACTTCGTGCGCGTGGACAGGGATGCCTTCGCCAGGGTGCCGGAGGATTCCATCGACTACGCGGTGATGGAAAAGACCGCGCGCGCCGCGGTGATCCCGGTGAGCTGCGGCTGGAGCGACATCGGTTCGTGGTCGGCGCTGTGGCTGGCCGGCGAGCGCGATGCCGAGGGCAACCTGCGCGAGGGCGACACGCTCGCGGTGAACACGCGCAATTCGCTGCTGCGCTCGCACGATCGCCATCTCATCGCCACCGTGGGCGTGGATGACCTGGTAGTGGTGACCACGCCCGACGCCACGCTGGTCGCCCATCGCGACGCGGCGCAGGACGTGAAGAAGATCGTCGAGCAGCTCAAGAGCGCCGACCGCAGCGAACACTCCTTCCATCGCGTGGTGCACCGCCCCTGGGGCAGCTACGACTCGCTGGAGGCCGGCGAGCGTTTCCAGGTGAAGCGCATCGTGGTGAAGCCCGGCGCGGCCTTGAGCCTGCAGAAGCACCACCATCGTGCGGAGCACTGGATCGTGGTCTCCGGCACCGCCGAGGTCACCTGCGACGACCAGGTGTTCCTGCTCGGCGAGAACCAGAGCACCTACATCCCGCTGGGCAGCAAGCACCGCCTGCGCAATCCCGGCAAGGTACCGCTGGAGCTGATCGAGGTGCAGTCCGGCAGCTACCTCGGCGAGGACGACATCGTGCGCTACGACGATGCGTATGGGCGAGCCTGAATCCCAAGCTTCCCACACTGTAAAAGCCGCGACGAAGTTGAGCGGCCCAGAGGCATGGGGCGAATATCTTCTGGGATCCATCCCCGTCGCGTTCATCGTTTTCTACAGCCTGTGGACAGTCTACGTCCACCTGCTGGTCCTGGCCAAAGCCAGTTTCAATGCGCTGATGTACGGGCTGCCGTTCGTGCTCGCCTCGGCCAGTGTTGTCTTCTACCTGTGGTCCAGGCAGCAGCATTCGCTACAGGGTCGGCTTGAGCACCCACTACCCTTCCGGCCTGCGCTGCCGACAGCCACTCCCCCGTGGATCCTGCTTGTTTCGGTGGCATGGGTAGGCACGCTGACCCTCACGCACAACTATGTTTTGTTTTGGTGGGTCGCGACCATCTCTCTCGGCGCAACCTGGTGGATCCTCTTCGCAAACAAGCGCGCCCCTTCTTACGCGTGCGACGCGATGAACCGTCGCTCCATTTGGGTCCTCCTCGGACTGTGCGCTGTGGCCTGTGTGGTCACCCTCGTGGCAAACAGGCCTGATGCAGACGACTCCTTTTACCAGAGCATTCCAGCGACGATACTCAGATTCCCCTCCGCGCCCATGCTGCAGGGCGACACTCTCTACCGCGTAGTCGGCAAGCCGATACAGCTCCCGATTTACAAGATCCACACCTACGAGCTTGCCATTGCCACGGTGGCCCGAGTGCTGCACGTACCGCATTTGTCGGTTGCATACCTGCTTTTCCCGGCATTCTTTGCCGCACTCAGCATCTTGTGCTGGGGTCGGCTGCTTCGCGCTTTGGCTCCATCGCGTTGGCTTCTGGTGTTGGCTGCATTGTTCCTGTGCATGCTGGCACTGGGAGAAGCTCATCGCAGCTACGGCAATTTCGCGTTTGTACGCATGTTCCAGGGCAAGGCAATCTTCGCGTGCGTGGCCATACCATGCGTCATTTACCACGCCTTGCAATATTCTCGATGCTGCCGGCCCAGTGATTGGATGTTGCTTGCAGCAGCCCAGATCGCCGCCATAGGCATCACTTCGTCTGGCCTTTTTGTCGTGCCATTCGCCGCGGCCCTCGCGCTCTCTGGCTCTTGGTCCGCGAATTTCCCATCGACGCGGCGGCTACTGCTTGGCCTTCTTGCTTCGTTCTACGTCATCGCCGTCGGCTGCATGCTCATCTTCGTCACACATGGCGGAAAAGGCTTCGTAAGCGACATCACGATGCCATCGATGTATGAGTTGCTGATCCAAGTATTCGGGGCCTGGAGCGTTGCCATCTTGCTGACCGCATTGATCAGCGCATGGGCATTCGCTGAAACCACCGAACAGTCAAAGTTTCTGCTGACCGGAAGCTTCTGTTTCCTGCTGCTGGTGCTGAACCCCTATTCGTACCAATTCCTGGGGCGCCACCTTACCGGCACGCACACCTACTGGCGGTTGGCCTGGGCTTTCCCATTACCTATTCTGCTCGCACTCCTGCTCGTTGGCGTCTCCGTGCGCATAGCAGGGCTTCGATCGAAAGCATTGACCATTGCAAGTGGAGCCTGCGCCAGCGTGGGGGCCGTCATATTTTTCATGCACGCAGGAACCCTGCGCTCTGCCAATTTCGTGACACTCGGCGCGCCTGCCTACAAGGTCCCGACTGGCGACTACGCCGCCGCCCGCGTACTTGCCGGCACTCCCGAGCAAGGAATCGTACTCGCCCCCGAGCCTGTGGCAACGTGGATTCCGATCTTCGTCACCCACCCCCAAATTCTGGGGACACGCATCATGTATCTATCAGCGGATTTCGCGCCCATGGAAGCGGCGCAGCGTCGGATGCTGATGACTTACGTGGGTGGCTCGGCTCGGGCACCCGATTCCCCTGCCGTACTGGAGAGCGCGCTGACGCGCTACAACCTAAGCGCCATCATGGTGGCACGAGATGCGCCATGGGTCGCGGAGATACGGAATCTGCTAGCTGCGCATGGTTGGCACAATACAACCCTGGGGCATTACGAGCTCTGGCGCAAGCCGGAAACCCCAAGGCATATTTCATAGTAACCGGTTTGACATCGCTTGCTCGATGAGCGAGGTTGCCGCGCGTAAACAACCCAGTAACTTTGTGCGCTCAATCGGCTATCGCGACAAGATCGGACTGACATCTACCGCTCAAGCGCTCCCAGCCGCCTGCGCAAGCGATATTCGTCCCGCGCCACATAACCCGCCGCCCCCAGCACCATCAGCGCCAGCACGTACCAGGTGATCAGGTAGTTGAGGTGGTGGTTCGGGAAGTGGATCACCGTCATGCCGCCGCGCGGCCAGCTGGAGGCGGCCGGGCCCGATGCCGCATCGGCGTCCACGAAGTACGGCGCCACATCCGCGAGCCCGCGCGCCTTGGCGATCGCCGCCACGTCACGGGTGTACCAGGTGCCGGTGGCGGGATCGTTGTGGCGGAACAGGCCGGACGGTTCGCTGATCCGCAGCAGGCCGGTGACCGTGACCTCGCCAGCCGGCGGCGCCGGGCAATGCCCCTTGAGGTCGCACCAGCCGTCCGGCGCGAAGCCACGGTTCACCAGCACGATGCTGCCGTCGTCGCGGCGCAGCGGGGTGAGGATCCAGTAGCCACTGCCGGCATCGGTGGCTGTCCACACCCGCGTCTGGCTGTCGCCAAGCCAGGTTCCGCGGAGCCGCACGCGGCGATACTCGGCGTCGGCTGGAGTGAGCCCGGACCAGTCCGCCGGGCCCGGCGCAGCTACCGGCGACGCATGCACGCGTTCGTTGACGTGGGCGATCAGTGCCGTCTTCCATGCCAGCCGATGCACCTGCCAGGTGCCCAGCGCCACGAAGCTGGCAAACAGCACCAGCCCCAGCAAGGCCAGCAGGGTCAGTGCCAGCGGGCCGCGCACGTGGCGCTCGCTCTCGTCGGAAGGAATCAGGGCATCAGGCATGGCGCGGCATGATCGCACCATGCGCACTGCGCGTCACGGCAGCTTCTTCGCCAGCGGCACGACCAGCGGCATCATGCCGCGGCGAGGCAAGGCGGGCATCAATCGTTGGGCAGGCCGCCCGAGCGTCGGCTGATCCACAAGGCGGCCAGCGTGCCGATGGCGCCCGACAGCAGGTACAGGCCCACGTACGGGACTCCGGCATATCTGGCCAGCGCCAACGCCACCAGCGGCGCAAAGCCCGCGCCGATCAACCAGCCCAGGTCCGAGGTGATCATGGCGCCGCAGAAGCGGAACTCCGGCCGGAAGTTCGAGCTCACCGCACCGGCCGCCTGTGCATGCGTGAAACCGAGCAGGGCGTAGCCGAAGATGATGAACAGGAAACTGTTCACGGCGCCACCCGAGAGCAGCAGCGCGGTCCACCCGCTGTAGACCGCGATCAGCACGCCGCCCGCCGCCAGGGTGGTGCGACGGCCGAAGTGGTTCGCCACCACGCCGGACAGCAGCATGCAGGGCAAGGCCACGAAGGCGCCGACGATCTGCACCACGAGGAAGCTGCCCACCGATTGCTTCGTGAACAGCAACGCCCAGGACAACGCGAAGATGGTCACCAGGTGGAACATCGCGTAGCTCGCCAGCGGGGCGAAGGCGCCCAAGGCGATGTTGTTGCCTTGCGAACGCGCCAGCTCGCGCATCGACGACGGTTCGAGATCGCGCTCCTTGAGCTGCTCCGCGTATCGCGGCGCAACCACCATGCGCAACCTGGCAAACAGGGCCACCACGTTGATGGCGAATGCCGCGAAGAACGGGTAGCGCCAGCCCCATTCGATGAACTCCTGGTGCGAGAGGCTCGACCAGATGTAGGCAAACAGCGCCGCCGCGATGATGAAGCCGATCGGGTCGCTCAACTGGGGCAGCATGGCGTACCAGCCGCGCCGGTCCTTGGGCGCCTTGAGCGCCATCAGCGAAGCCAGGCCGTTCCAGCTGCCGCCCATCGCGAAACCCTGCCCGAAGCGCAGCACCGCCAGCGCCAGGATGGCGGCCCATCCCAGCGTCGCGTACCCGGGCAGGAACGCCGTGCCGGCGGTTGCCATGCCAAGCAGGAACAGCGCGATGGTCAGCTTGGTGGGAAGGCCGAGATGGCGTTGCAGCACCAGGAAGAACATGGAGCCCAGCGGGCGCGCGATGAACGCCAGCGCGAAGATCGCAAAGGAGTAGAAGACCCCGTCGATCTGGCTGGCGAAGGGAAAGAACACGGCCGGAAACGCCAGCACGCAGCCGATGCCGAACACGAAGAAATCGAAGGACTGGCTGACGCGCCCCACCATCACCCCGACGGCGAGATCCCCCGGTGTCATCTGGTCCGAATGGGAACTCCCGCCATGCGCATGAACCACCGGACCGGAAATCGACTGGGTGTTGCTGGTTGGCATGGCAATTCCCTGGCGACGATCGTGCGAGATTTGCTGGACAGACCGGCTGCGGCATCGCGCAATGCGGCAGCCGATTTCACATGGCCACCACGACATCCCTTTGCAGGCCGGCTCATCCTGGGCATGTCGGACCCGTCGGGAAACGCGTGTTGCGAGGGTAGTATAGACCCGCCTTTCGAGAGTAGTGTAGGCAGCACCTCGTTGCCCGATGCGCACATGCCCATGACAGTGAAACGTCTGCGCGGCCTGCTGTTGTCTCCGCTTGCCGTGCTTGCTGGTTGCCACCTGGCGTTGCTCGATCCATCCGGTGACGTGGCCCGCCAGCAGAGCGACGTCATGATCGTCACCACGGTGATCATCGCGTTGATCGTCGTACCGGTGCTCATTGCGATCGGCGTCATCGCGTGGCGCTACCGGGCCTCCAGCAAGAAGGCTCATTACGACGCCGAGTGGGACCATTCGCCGCAGCTGGAACTGGTGGTGTGGGCCGCGCCGCTGCTGATCATCATCGCCGTCGGCGCGATCAGCTGGATCGGCACCCACCAGCTCGACCCCTATCGCCCGCTCGACCGGGTGGCCCAGGGACAGCCCGTTGCAGCGGGCACCCAGCCACTGGAAGTGGATGTCGTGTCGCTGCGCTGGAAATGGCTGTTCCTCTACCCGCAGTACGGCATCGCCACGGTGAACCAGCTGGCGGCCCCGGTGAACGTGCCCATCCGGTTCAAGCTCACGTCCGATGCGATGATGGATGCGTTCTCCGTGCCGGATCTGGCCGGCATGGTCTACACGATGCCCGGCATGCAGACGATGCTGCACGCGGTCATCAACAAGCCCGGGCAGTACCCGGGCTTCTCGGCCAACTACAGCGGTGCGGGTTTCACCGACATGCGCTTCACTTTCGAGGGCATGACCCAGCGGGATTTCGACGACTGGGTCGCCAAGGCCCACGCCGCCGGCGGCACGCTCGACCTCCAGGCCTACGACCTGCTGCGCCAGCCCGGGCGCAATGCGCCGGTGCGCTCCTACGCCAGCTTCGAGCCCGACCTGTATACGCGCATCCTCAACCTCTGCGCCGATCCCGGCCAGGAGTGCAAGGGCCAGATGATGTCGCCCGGCGCTTCCACCGCTGCTGCCATGCAGGGCATGCGCGACCACCCTGCGCACGCCGGCGCCGGCGCGCTGGTGGATGCCGGAAAACCAGTCCCCGCACAGGCTGCGGCGGCGCACTGATCTGCTTGCGGAGATTCACCCCATGCCCGAAGCCATGCCTCATCGTGCCGCCATCCGGGATTTCCTGTTCGGGCGGCTGACGCTCGATTCCCTGCCCTTCCTGAAGCCCGACCTCGAAGGCCGCATCGTCCTCGCCACCCTCGTCGTGGTGGCGATCGTCGGCGTGGCCATACTTGGCCTGATCACCAAGAAGCGCCTGTGGGGCTACCTGTGGCACGAATGGTTCACCAGCGTGGACCACAAGAAGCTCGGCATCATGTACATGATACTCGGCACGGTGATGCTGCTGCGCGGCTTCTCCGACGCGATCATGATGCGCGCGCAGCAGGCCTACGCGTTCGGTCCGCAGATGGGTTACCTGCCGCCGGAACACTACGACCAGATCTTCACCGCGCACGGCGCGATCATGATCTTCTTCGTGGCGATGGCCTACATCGTGGGGCTGATGAACTACGTCATGCCGTTGCAGATCGGCTCGCGCGACGTGGCGTTCCCGTTCCTCAACAACCTCAGCTTCTGGTTCACGTTCTGGGGCGCGATCCTGTTCATGGTGTCGCTGTTCGTCGGCGACTTCTCCACCGCCGGCTGGCTGGGCTACCCGCCCGTCTCGGAGCTGCAGCAGGGCCCCGGCGTCGACTACTACATCTGGGGCCTGCAGCTGTCCGGCGTGGGCACGCTGCTGACCGGCGTCAACTTCGTCACCACCATCCTGAAGATGCGCGCCCCCGGCATGACGATGATGAAGATGCCGGTATTCACCTGGACCACGCTGTGCACCAGCGGACTGATCATCGCGACGTTCCCGGTGCTCACCGCCACGCTGCTGCTGCTCTCGCTGGACCGCTACCTCGGCACCCACTTCTTCACCACCGGCTTCGGCGGCAACGTGATGATGTACATCAACCTGATCTGGGTGTGGGGCCACCCGGAGGTGTACATCCTGATCCTGCCGATCTTCGGCGTGTACTCGGAGATCGTGCCCACGTTCTCTGGCAAGCCGCTGTTCGGCTACTCGTCGATGGTCTACGCCACCGTCGCGATCATGATCCTGTCGTACCTGGTGTGGCTGCACCACTTCTTCACGATGGGCTCCGGCGCCGACGTCAACTCGTTCTTCTCGTTGACCACCATGATGATCTCCATCCCCACCGGGGTGAAGATCTTCAACTGGCTGTTCACCATGTACCGCGGGCGCGTGCATTTCACCGTGCCGATGCTGTGGACGATGGGCTTCCTGTTCACCTTCACCATCGGCGGCATGACCGGCGTGATGCTGTCGGTGGCACCGGCCGACTTCCTGCTGCACAACAGCCTGTTCCTGATCGCGCACTTCCACAACGTGATCATCGGCGGCGTGGTGTTCGGCGTGTTCGCGGCGGTCAACTACTGGTTCCCCAAGGCGTTCGGCTTCCGGCTCGACGAGTTCTGGGGCAAGGCCAGCTTCTGGTTCTGGCTGGTCGGCTTCTGGGTGGCGTTCACGCCGCTGTACATCATGGGCCTGATGGGCGTGACCCGCCGCCTCAGCCACTTCGACAACGCGGCGCTGCAGCCGTATTTCATCGTCGCCGCGTTCGGTGCCCTGCTGATCGCGCTCGGCATCCTGGCCTTCATCATCCAGATCTACGTCAGCATCCTGCGGCGCAAGGCGTATGCCGTGGGCAACGACCCGTGGAACGGCCGCACGCTGGAGTGGTCCACCTCGTCGCCGCCGCCGGACTACAACTTCGCCTTCATTCCCAACATCCGCGCGCGCGACGCCTGGACGGACATGAAGAAACACGGCTACCGGCGCCCGCTGGAAGGCTTCAACCCGATCCACATGCCGAAGAACACCGCCGCGGGCACGATCATCGGCGCCTTGTCCTTTGCCTGCTGCTTCGGCCTGGTCTGGTACATCTGGTGGCTGGCGGCGGCGGCGTTCGTGGGCATCATCGCCGCGGCGATTGTCCACACCTTCAACTATCACCGCGATTTCCACATTCCCGTGGATGAAGTGCACAAGTTCGAGCACAGCGGCAACTGGCAAGTGGAGACCCTGGGGGCAGGCGCATGAACAGCACGGCTGTCGATACCGCCGGCTCCGTGCCGTCGCCATTCCTCTGCCACGAGGAACCGCACGCTCACAACGGAACCCTGCTCGGGTTCTGGATCTACCTGATGAGCGACTGCTTCATCTTCGCCTCGCTGTTCGCCTGCTATGCCGTGCTCGGCACCAGCACCGCCGGCGGCCCCTCGGCCGCCAAGGTGCTCGACCTGCCCGGCCTGGCCGTGAACACGGCCCTGCTGTTGCTGTCGTCGGTCACCTTCGGTTTCGCGATGCTGGAAATGGCGCGCCAGCGCAAGCGCGCCATGCTCGGCTGGCTGGCCGTGGCCGGCCTGCTGGCCGTGGGTTTCGTGGGGCTGGAGCTGCACGAGTTCCGTGACATGATCGCCGCGGGCGCCGGACCCGACCGCAGCGCCTTCCTGTCCTCGTTCTTCACCCTGGTCGGCACGCACGGCCTGCACGTGTCGGTCGGCATCCTCTGGCTGGTCGTGCTGATGGTGCAGCTGGGCAAGTTCGGTCTCACCGAAGCCAACGTCCGGCGCCTGCAGTGCCTGAGCATGTTCTGGCACTTCCTGGACCTGGTCTGGGTCGGCGTCTTCAGCTTCGTCTATCTGGCAGGAGTGCTGCGATGAGCCATCCCCCTGCATCCGGCCACGGCGACGTCCCGCACGTGCACCAGGGCAGCCTGCGCGGCTACCTGACCGGCTTCGTGCTGGCGGCGATCCTCACCATCATCCCGTTCTGGCTGGTGATGGGGCACGTGTTCGCGAACCACTGGCTGACCATCACCATCGTGCTGCTGCTGGCGGTCGCGCAGATCCTCGTGCACATCATCTACTTCCTGCACCTCGACACGCACTCGGAAGGCGGCTGGAACATGCTGGCCTTCATCTTCACCATCGTGCTGGTGGTGATCGTGCTCGGCGCATCCATCTGGGTCATGTACAACGAGAACGCCAACATGATGCCGATGTCGCCGCAGTACCAACGCAGCGGGGACATGTGAGCGGCGGGCCAGCGGCCCGAGACCGGAACCAGGGAAAGCCGGCCGCCGCCGGCTTTTCTTTTGCTCGCGACGGGAGCGCATCCTGTTCGCGATGTGGTTCTTCGTCGAGAACGTCAATCGCGCGCCGGGTCGCTCCCGCCAGGCGGGTTACTCCACCGTCACGGATTTGGCGAGATTGCGCGGCTGGTCCACGTCGGTACCGCGCAATACCGCCACGTGATAGGCCAGCAGCTGCAACGGCACGGTGAACACCGCCGGCGCGATGAACTCGCCACCGGCGTCGATGCGCAGCAGGTGGCCGCGGGCGGCGTTGCCGTCCATCGGCGCGGCATGGTCGGCGAACACGATCAGCTCGCCGCCGCGGGCGCGCACTTCCTGCAGGTTGGATTTCAGCTTGTCCAGCAGCGGGCCGTTCGGCGCCACCGCCACCACCGGCATGTCCTCGTCCACCAGCGCCAGCGGGCCGTGCTTCAGTTCGCCGGCGGGATAGGCCTCGGCGTGGATGTAGGAGATTTCCTTGAGCTTGAGCGAGCCTTCCAGCGCCACCGGGAACTGCGCGCCGCGACCCAGGAACAGCGCGTGGTGGCGCGGGATGAAATGCTCGGCCAGCTCCACGATCTGCGGTTCCAGCGCCAGGGCGCGCTCGATCGCCCGCGGCAGTGCCTGCAGCTGCGCACACAGATCCGCGTAGCGCGCATCGTCCAGCCCGCGCTGCCGCGCCAGCTGCAGCGACAGCAGCGCCAGCGCGGCAAGCTGGGTGGTAAAGGCCTTGGTGGAGGCCACGCCGATCTCGGGGCCGGCGCGGGTCATCAGCTTGAGGCCGGCCTCGCGCACCACCGAGGACTCGGGCACGTTGCAGATCGCCAGCGTGCCGAGGTAGCCGCGCCGCTTCGATTCGCGCATCGCGGCCAGCGTGTCGGCGGTTTCGCCGGACTGCGAGATGGCCACGAACAGCGTGCTCTCCGGCACCACCGCCTCGCGATAGCGATACTCGCTGGCCACCTCGACCGCGACCGGCAGGCGCGCATACTCCTCGATCCAGTACTTCGCCACCATGCCGGCGTGGTAGCTGGTGCCGCAGGCGATGATGTGCACGCCACGCACCTTCGCCAGCAATTCGTCGCCGCCCACGCCGAACACATTCGGCAGCACGCCGTTCGCGCCGAGGCGCGACTCCAGCGTGTCGGCCACTGCACGCGGCTGCTCGAAAATCTCCTTCTGCATGTAGTGGCGGTACTCGCCGCGCTCCACCGCGTCGGCGGACAGCTCGCTCTCGCGCGCCGCGCGCTCGACCGGCCGGCCATCGGCGTCGAACACCTGCGCGCGTTCGCGGGTGATCTCCACGACATCGCCCTCGTCGAGGTAGATCATCCGGTTGGTGACCTGGATCAGCGCCTGCGCATCCGAGCCCAGGAAGTGCTCGCCGATGCCCACGCCCACCAGCAGCGGCGCGCCGCGCCGTGCACCCACCACCCGACCGGGTTCGTCGCGGCTGATCACGGCGATCGCATAGGCGCCTTCCAGCCCGTGCACCACGGCCAGCACCGCCTCGCGCAAGCCGAGGCCGCCGGCGAGGCGTTCCTCGATCAGCGCGGCGATCACCTCGGTGTCGGTCTCGGAGGTGAACACGTGGCCACGCGCCTTGAGCCCCTCGCGCAGGCTGGCGTAGTTCTCGATGATGCCGTTGTGCACGATCGCGACGCGACCGGCGACGTGCGGGTGCGCGTTCGCCTCGTTCGGCTCGCCGTGGGTGGCCCAGCGCGTGTGCGCGATGCCGGTGCCGCCGGGGAACGGCGCGGCCAGGTATTGCGCCTCCATCTCGCGCACCTTGCCCTTGGCGCGCACGCGGCGGATGGCGCCGCCCTCCAGCACGGCCAGGCCAGCCGAGTCATAGCCACGGTATTCCAATGCCTTGAGGCCGGCGATCAGCAGCGGGGCGACGTCACGCTGGGCGGCGGCGGCGACGATTCCACACATGACGGAAGCTCCTGGTTGGTTGATGCATGCCGGGCGGGCCGACGCAGGCAGCGACTGTGCCGCGCCTGTGTTTCAACCCGCTTTCGACACCCCGGCCAGGTGCTCAGTTCACCTTGCGGCGCAGCCAGTTCAGCAGGTCGATGCGGGTGATCAGGCCGAGGAACTGCTCGCCGTCCATCACGATCGCCACGTGGCCGCGCTCGAACACCGGCAGCAGCGACTCGATCGGCGAACGCACGTCGAGCATCTGCAGGTCCGCGATCATCGCCACCGACACCGGATCGCGGAAGCGCGTCTCGTCGGCGTGCACGTGCAGCAGCACGTCCGACTCGTCGACGATGCCCACCAGCCGGTTGCCATCCATCACCGGCAGCTGCGAGACGTCGTACAGCTTCATGCGGGTGTAGGCGGTGATCAGCAACTCGTGCGGACCGATCACCACGGTGTCGCGCTTGGCGAACGGGCGCAGCAGCAGGTCGCGCAGGTCACCATGCTGTTCGCGCTCGAGGAAGCCGTTGTCCAGCATCCAGTAGTCGTTGTAGAGCTTGGAGAGGTACTTGTTGCCGGTGTCGCAGACCAGCGTCACCACGCGCTTCGGACCGGCCTGTTCGCGGCAGTACTTCAGCGCCGCGGCCAGCAGGGTGCCGGTGGAGGAGCCAGCCAGCACGCCTTCCTTCGCCAGCAGCTCGCGCGCGGCGAGGAAGCTCTCCTTGTCGGAAATCGCGTAGGCCTTCTTCACCCGGCTGAAATCGCTGATCGACGGCAGGAAGTCCTCGCCGATGCCTTCCACCAGCCAGCTCGACGACTTGGTGGAGAGCGTGCCCTCGTTGATGTACTGGGCGAGGATGGAACCGACCGGGTCGGCCAGCACGATCTCGGTCTGCGGCGAGGCCTTGGCGAAATACTGCGACAGGCCGGTCATGGTGCCGGAGGAGCCGCAGCCCACCACCACGGCGTCGACGCGCCCGTCCATCTGCTCGAGGATCTCCGGCCCGGTGGTCTCGATGTGCGCGCGCGGGTTGTCCGGGTTGCCGAACTGGTTGATGAAATACGCGCCGGGCGTTTCGCGGGCGATGCGCTCGGCCATGTCCTGGTAGTACTCGGGGTGACCCTTGGCCACGTCCGAGCGCGTGAGCACCACCTCGGCACCCATCGCCTTGAGGTTGAAGATCTTCTCGCGGCTCATCTTGTCCGGCACCACGAGAATCAGCCGGTAGCCCTTGGCCTGCGCCACCAGCGCGAGGCCGAGGCCGGTGTTGCCCGCGGTGCCCTCGACCAGGATCGCGCCGGGCTTGATCCTGCCGGCCTTCTCCGCACCCTCGATCATCGACAGGCCGATACGATCCTTGATCGAGCCCCCCGGATTCGCGCTCTCCAGCTTCAGGAACAGCTCGCACGGCCCGGTATCGAGGCGCTGCGCGCGCAGCATCGGGGTATGTCCGATCAGTTCGAGGACACTTTGCTGGACCGTCATGGGGGCTCCGTCGCGTGGCAGGCCGGCGGCGCGCCAGCGTCACCGGAAAAGAGGCTCATGATAGCCGAGCAGCGCAAACGGGCCGTGCAGAAACGTCTCGGCCCCGGCCATCTTCCTGGGCGGAAGCTGCCGGGGCCGTCGTGGTCGTGGATTTCAGGGGACGCTCAACTGGAAAGCGGGTGGCGACCTTCCCACATGCGTTCCAGGCGCGTCTTGGCGTGCAGCTTTTCCTTCTTCATGCAGGCGAGGGTGATGTCATCGAGCGGGAGCACGCCGATCTCGGCGTCGTGCACCTTGCTGTCGAGTTCCCGATGGTGCTGATAGAGGCGGCGGAACTCCGCATCGGCCTTCATCAATGCTTCGACGTCATCACGCTGCTGGTTTTCGAACATGATCCAACCTCCTCGTGAGTGAGCATGCAGGCGCACGAGCGCGCCGTCCGCCGCCCCGGATCACGCGCGCACCCTCGCCCGCCCGCACCGGCAGACCGGTTGGCGGGCGGAAGACTGGCGAGTAAGTGGTGCATGGTCCGGACCGACGGTCATGGAGCAGAACAGCTCCATTGCGGTTGACCCTACTCCGCCCCGAAAAGTGCCGCAAGCCTTCCCGGCGACGACCGCGGCGAGTTGCCGCGGCGTTGTGAAATCCGCATAAAAACTGTCAAAACAGCTTGTTGCATCCGCCCCGAAGAAATTACCGGGAGCAATTTTTGACATCGCGCCAGCGATGGCCCGAAGGGCACCCGCCATGGATGGCAGGTGCAAAAACCGCCCGGAGCGATTTTCGGCATCGCGCCGGCCATCGCTCGAAGGACAAGCACCAGGGATGGCGATCGCGAAACGGTACGGCGCCGCTCTCGCGACGCCGTGCCTGCGGGTGAGAAAAACAAACCTACGGCTTGCCGGCGCTGTCCTGCTGCTGCATCTGGGCACGCATCGCCTTGGCAGCCTTGGCTGCCAGCTCGGCCTCGCGCTTGGCGGAGCGGGCCACCCGGCTCTGCGCCTCGGCCAGCTTCCTGGCCTTGGCTGCCTCGGCCTGGGCCTGCTCGGCGGCCTGCGAATAAGCCTCGCCCTGCGCCTGCAGGCGCTGCGCCTCTTCCTGGGCCATCTGGTACTGCAGGCGCTGGCGCTCCAGTTCGCGGCGAGCGGTATCGGCTTCGCGCTGGCTGTTTTCCAGCTGGATCTGGTCGTGCTCGCGGTCGAGCTGGGCCAGCTTCACCTGGGCATCCTGCAACTGGGCGGAGGCCCGGGCCAGATCCACCTGCCGCTCGGCGATGTACAGCGCATGCGGCCGCTGCTTCGAATCGGCCTGCGCCAGCTGGCCGATCGCGTCGCGGGCCAGCGCCTGCTCGGCCTGGGCGTAGTTGCCCAGCACCGGATCGCTGGCGAGCTGGTTGAGATTGCTGGTCAGCCGACTGACGTCGATGTCGTCATGCTTCGCCTGGGCGGTGCCGGCGATACCCAGCGCCATCGCGATGGCGGCGACCATGGTGGCAACGCGCTTCATGGCTGGCCTCCCGCAGGCTGGAAGCCCTGCGTTTCATTCGGGTCCTGGCCGTTCGACGGTGAACTTTGCGTGGGAACGGCCTGGAAACCCTGCCCCGATGGCGGCGAAAGCACCGAGGCCGATGGCGCCGGCATGTCCTCCACCGGCGCGGCGGGCGGCAGCGCCCCGGAGCCGGCCGGAGCCGGGGCGGACCCGGCCGTGGCCGGCATCGGCAACGGCTTGGCGAACTCGGCGGCGGCCGCAGCGGCGGCCTGCGCCCCCTGCTCGCGCAACTCGGCGTTCGCGTTCATCTTGGACTGGATTTTGGCCCGCGCGGCGCCAAGGTTGGCCTTGACCCGTGCCAATTCGGCGTCGGCCCGCGATTCGGCCGCCAGATCGGCCGCCAGGTCATACTTGCGGTCGGCCATCGCGCCCTGCGCCTGCTGGAACTTGTCCTGGGCAAACCCCAGGTCCACTGGATCATAATCGGCCGCGCCGGCGTCGCGCGCAGCCTGCAGCTGCGATTGCGCCAGGTTCATCGCATCGTTCGGCGGCGGCACGCTGGCGCAACCGGCCAGGACCAGCAGACCGGCCAGCGCAAGCTGTCGCACCCGTCCGCGGGGAACCGCTGGGCGCCGGGGCGACGAAGGGGAGATGTGCACCATCACGCATTCCTGATTAAGCTTCTACGCGTATTGTGGGCGTGCACAATCGCTCATTGCAACGAGCACTGATAGGGGATTTGGCGTGGATATCGGTTACTTCCTCAAGCTGATGGTCGACAAGGGCGCCTCGGACATGTTCCTGTCCACGGGCGCCCCGGTGAACATCAAGGTCGAGGGCAAGCTCTACCCGCTCGGCAACACCGGGCTGCCGGGTGGCATGGTGAAGAAGATCGCCTACTCCCTGATGGACGAAGGCCAGGTGCCGCAGTTCGAGCGCGATCTCGAACTCAACATGGCGCTGGCGGTGAAGGAGGCCGGGCGCTTCCGCATCAACGTGTTCAAGCAGCGCGGCGAAGTGGGCATGGTGATCCGCGCGATCAAGAGCGAGATCCCCAACGTCGAGCAGCTGCAGCTGCCGTCGATCTTCCGCGACCTGATCATGGAGCCGCGCGGGCTGATCCTGGTGGTGGGCGCCACCGGCTCGGGCAAGTCGACCACGCTGGCCTCGATGATCGACCACCGCAACACCCACTCGGCCGGCCACATCCTCACCATCGAGGATCCGATCGAATACCTGCACCGGCACAAGCGCTCCATCGTCAACCAGCGCGAGGTGGGGCTGGACACGCACACCTACCACGAGGCGCTGAAGAACGCGATGCGCGAGGCGCCAGATGTGATCATGATCGGCGAGATCCGCGACACCGACACCATGGAGGCGGCGATCTCGTTCTCCGAGACCGGCCACCTGTGCCTGGCTACGCTGCACTCGAACAACGCCGACCAGACGCTGGAGCGCATCCTCAACTTCTTCCCCGAATCGGCGCACAAGAACGTGCTGATGAACCTCGCGCTGAACCTGCGCGCGGTGATCAGCCAGCGCCTGGTGGTGGGCAAGGACGGCCGCCGCATCCCCGCGGTGGAAGTGCTGCTCAACACCCCGCTGATCCGCGACATGATCCGCCGTGGCCAGATCCACGAGGTAAAGGAGGCGATGGACCGCAGCCTGCAGGACGGCATGCAGACCTTCGACCAGTCGCTGTACCGGCTCTACAAGGAAGGCCGCATCGAACTGGAGGAAGCGCTCAACAAGGCCGACTCCCGCGACGGCCTGGCGCTGAAGATCCGCCTCGCCGAAGGCGGCGGCAACGGTTCCGACAGCAACGTGCTGATGGGCGGCAGCAACGATCCCTACGGCATGGGCTTCTGACGCGCTGCCACGCGGGCCACGGACTTGGCGAGTCAGGCGAGCGCAGGACTGCACTCGCCTGACATCAAACAACCGGCCTCGCTCTTCCAGCCCCCGCCTGCAACGACAGCCGCTACACCGCAGGCGCATCCGCCTGCGCCTCGGGCGCGGCACTCCGAAACGCCTCCAATTCACCGCAGGCCTCGTCGATGCGCCGTATCGTCGGATAGTCGTCCAGCGGCAGCTTCCAGCGTCGCGCGTTGTACACCTGCGGCACCAGGCAGGCGTCGGCCAGCCCCGGCGTGCCGCCGTGGCAGTAACGGCCAGTGGCCGCATGGCCGGCCAGCATCGCCTCCATCGCCGCGAAGCCGGTGGCGATCCAGTGCCGCGACCACGCGCCACGCTGCGCCTCGTCGCCCCCCAGCTCGCGCTCCAGGTACTGCAGCACGCGCAGGTTGCCCAAGGGGTGGATGTCGCAGGCGACCAGCTGTGCCAGCGCGCGTACCCGTGCGCGACCCCGCGCATCGACCGGCAGCAGCGCCGGTTCGGGCCGGGTTTCCTCCAGGTACTCCATGATCGCCAGCGACTGGGTCAGCACGCGCTCGCCGTCGCGCAGGCTGGGCACCAGCTGCTGCGGGTTCATCGCGACATAGTCCGCCGCATGTTGCTGGCCGCCGTCCTTCACCAGGTGCACGGGACGACTCTCCCAGGCCAGCCCCTTCAGCGCCAGCGCGATGCGCACGCGATAGGCGGCGCTGGAGCGCCAGTAGCCGTACAGCACGAGACCGGAAGACATGCGCCCGCTCCTGGGGTGGAAAGCACGCAGTGTAATTTGCATCCCCCCGGGGCGGGCCGGACAATACGGGGTTCCTGCCAGCCCGGCAGCCCTTTCCGAATCACGGGAGTTCCCACGTGTCCGTCACCCGCATGAGCGACCTCGATCTCCACGGCCAGCGCGTGCTGATCCGCGAAGACCTGAACGTGCCGATCGACGACCACGGCCGGATCACCTCCACCCAGCGCCTCGACGCCGCCCTGCCCACGATCAAGGCGGCGCGCGACGCCGGCGCGAAGGTGATGGTGCTGTCGCACCTGGGCCGCCCCAAGGAAGGCCGGTTCGACGAGGCCTCTTCGCTGGCGCCGGTGGCCACATGGCTGGGCGACAGGCTGGGCAAGCCGGTGCGCCTGGTGCGCGACTACCTCGATGGCGTGGACGTCGCGCCCGGCGAGGTGGTGGTGCTGGAAAACTGCCGCATGAACGTCGGCGAGGGCAAGGACGACGAGGCGCTGGCGAAGAAGTATGCCGCGTTGTGCGACATCTTCGTGATGGACGCCTTCGGCACCGCGCACCGCGCCCAGGCCTCCACCCACGGCGTGATCAAGTACGCCCCGATCGCCGCCGCCGGCCCGCTGCTGTCGGCCGAGCTGGATGCACTGGGCAAGGCGCTGGAGCATCCGGCCAAGCCGCTGCTGGCGATCGTGGCCGGCTCCAAGGTCTCCACCAAGCTCACCCTGCTGGAGAACCTGATCGGCAAGGTCGACCAGCTGATCGTGGGCGGCGGCATCGCCAACACCTTCATCGCCGCACTCGGCCACTCGGTGGGCAACTCGCTGGTGGAACCCGACCTGGTCGATGCCGCGAAGAAGGTGCTTGCCGACGCCAGGCGCCGCGGCGCCGAAGTGCCGCTGCCGGTCGACGTGGTGGTGGCGCCGGAGTTCTCCGCCAACGCGCCGGCCACGGTGAAGCCGGTGGACCAGGTGCGCGACGGCGAGATGATCCTCGACATCGGCCCCGAGACAGCGAAGAGCTACGCCGCGCTGATCGCCAAGGCCGGCACCGTGGTGTGGAACGGCCCGGTGGGCGTGTTCGAGTTCGACGCCTTCGGCAAGGGCACCGAGACGCTGGCACATGCGATCGCCGCTTCGCCGGCGTTCTCCATCGCCGGCGGCGGCGACACGCTGGCCGCGGTGGACAAGTACGGCATCGAGCACGACGTCTCCTACATCTCCACCGGCGGCGGCGCCTTCCTGGAGTTCCTCGAAGGCAAGGAGCTGCCCGCGGTGGCCGCGCTCAAGGCGCGGGCCGCGAAGTAGTGCTCTGCCTGTTCGACCTCGACGGCACGCTGATCGATTCCGAGCCGGGCATCACCGCGTGCATCCGCTACGCCTTCGACAAGCTGGGCGTGCCGGCGCCGGCCGACCTGCGCCCGTGGATCGGGCCGCCGCTGCGGCACGGCTTCGCACCGCTGCTGGACCATGACGCCGGGCGCGTCGAGGCGGCGGTGGATTACTACCACGAGCGTTTCGCCACGCTGGGCTGGCGCGAGCACGCGGTCTACCCCGGCATCGCGACGGCCATCGAACGCTTGCAGGCGGCCGGGCACACCCTGGCCGTGGTCACCAGCAAGCCCGAACGCCATGCGCGGCCGATCGTCGAGCACCTGCCGTTCGGCAACGTGTTCGCTCGCCTCTACGGCCCCGATCCGTCCAGCCCGCACAGCGAGAAGGCATCCATGATCGCCGCCGCGCTCGCCGATTTCGGCGCCTCGCCCGGGCAGGCCGCGATGATCGGCGACCGCCGCTTCGACATCGAAGGCGCACGGGCCAACCGCGTACGCGGCATCGGCGTGCTGTGGGGTTTCGGCAGCCGCGAGGAACTGGAGCTGGCCGGCGCGCAGGCGTTGGCGCGGGATCCGGGACACCTCGCCGACCTGCTGGCGGCGTGAGGCCGCCGCGGCAAACAGAAACGCCGCGGAAATCCGCGGCGTTTCCGTACGGGAAGGGCCCGCGTATCAGCCGGCGACGCGCTTCACCGCATCGACCACGTTCGCCACGGTGATGCCGAAGTACTCGAACAACTGCTCGGCCGGCGCCGAGGCGCCGAACGTGGTCATGCCGATCACCTCGCCGTCCAGGCCCACGTACTTGCGCCAGAAGTCCACATAGGCCGCCTCCACCGCCACGCGCGCGCGGCACCAGCCGGGCAGCACGCCCTCGCGGTATTCCAGCGGCTGGGCATCAAAGATCTCGGTGCACGGCATCGACACCACGCGCACCGGCACGCCCTGCTGCGCCAGCGTGCGCATCGCCTCCATCGCCAGCTCCACCTCGGAACCGGTGGCGATCAGGATGGCCTTGAACTTGGTGTCGGCCGGATCGGACAGCACGTAGGCGCCGCGCGCGATGGCGGCGACCTGCTGCGCGCTGCGCGGCTGGTGCTTCAGCGTCTGGCGCGAGAACACCAGGCAGGAGGGGCCATCCCTGTGCTCGATCGCCGCCTTCCACGACACCGCCGATTCCACCGCGTCGCAGGGACGCCACACGCGGTTGTTCGGGATGTAGCGCAGGCTGGCCAGGTGTTCCACCGGCTGGTGGGTGGGGCCGTCCTCGCCCAGGCCGATCGAGTCGTGGGTGTAGACGTGGACGGAATGCGCGGGGATCAGCGCGCTCATGCGCACCGCGTTGCGCGCGTAGTCGGAGAACACCAGGAAGGTGGCGTCGTACGGGATGAAGCCGCCGTGCAGCGCCAGGCCCGTGCTGATCGCGGTCATGCCGAACT
Source organism: Rhodanobacter geophilus (assembly GCF_040812275.1). Classification (NCBI taxonomy): domain Bacteria; kingdom Pseudomonadati; phylum Pseudomonadota; class Gammaproteobacteria; order Lysobacterales; family Rhodanobacteraceae; genus Rhodanobacter; species Rhodanobacter geophilus. The sequence continues at coordinate 179,638 of NZ_JBFOHL010000010.1, forward strand.
CGCGCACGCCGGAATGGATGTAGTTGGCGTTCGGGCTGGCCTCGGTGACGCTCACCGAGCCCTTCCAGATCGTGAGGTTGGAGCCGGCGAGGTCGGCCGAGCCGCCGATCAGCTCCGGCAGCAGCGGGCCGAACGCGTCCAGCGTCATCTGCGAGGCCTTGCGGCTGGCCACGTCCGGGCCTTCGGCCTGCAGCTTGTCGACCCAGGCCTGCGATTTCGCGGCCCAGTCCGCGGGCAGTTCGGCGGCAAGGCGGCGCTTCAGTTCCGCCGCCAGTTCGGGATGCGCCTTGGCATAGGCATCGAACAGCGCGTTCCACTCCGCCTCGCGCTTCGCGCCGGCGGCCTTCGCGTCCCAGCCGGCATAGATCTCGGCGGGAATCTCGAACGGCGGGGAGCGCCAGTCCAGCATGTCGCGCGCGGCGGCGACCTCGTCCTTGCCCAGCGCTGCGCCATGGGCGGCCTCGGTGCCTTCCTTGTGCGGCGCGCCGAAGCCGATGATGGTCTTGCACATCACCAGCGTGGGCTTGGCGGTTTCCGCCTTGGCGGCGGCCAGCGCGGCCTTGACCTTCTCGGCGTCATGGCCGTCCACGTCGCGGATCACGTGCCAGCCGCAGGCCTCGAAACGCATCGCGGTGTCGTCGGTGAACCAGCCCGGCACCTCGCCGTCGATGGAGATGTTGTTGTCGTCGTAGACCAGGGTGAGCTTGCCCAGCTTCCAGGTGCCGGCCAGCGAGATCGCTTCCTGCGAGACGCCCTCCATCAGGCAGCCGTCGCCGCAGAACACCCAGGTGTGGTGGTCGACCACGTCGAAGCCGGGGCGATTGAAGCGTTCGGCCAGCACCTTCTCGGCCAGCGCGAAGCCCACGCCGTTCGCGATGCCCTGGCCCAGCGGGCCGGTGGTGGTTTCCACGCCCACCGTCTCGTGCGCCTCGGGATGGCCCGGGGTCTTCGAATGCAGCTGGCGGAAGCGCTCCAGCTCGCTCATCGGCAGGTCGTAGCCGGTGAGGTGCAGCAGCGCGTACTGCAGCATCGAACCGTGACCGTTGGAAAGCATGAAGCGGTCGCGGTTGAACCAGTGCGGGTTGGCCGGGTTGTGGCGGTGGAAGTCGTTCCACAGCACCTCGGCGATGTCCGCCATGCCCATCGGCATGCCCGGATGGCCGGAATTGGCCTTCTGCACGGCATCCATGGCAAGGGCGCGCACGGCGTTGGCAAGTTGGCGGCGGGTGGTCATGGATGTTCTCCGGGCAGGCGACGGCGAAAAACGCGCATTGTCGCCGATCCGGTCGAGGCTGTCGCGCCGCGAGCGCGCTCAAGCCACCGCAAGCCTTGACATTAACCTCCACTTAATTCTGAACTTGTCGGTATTGAATTCCTTCAGCTGCCCCGCCATCTAATGGCCCGGCACCGCCCACGAGCGGCTGCCGAGCCGCGGCATCACCTTTCCCCAAGGCGCCGCGGACTGACCAGAACAAGAGGAATTCCCCATGAAAAAGACAGTGCTCGCTCTTACCCTGGCTGCCGCCGGCCTTGTGGCCGTCCCGGCCGCCTTCGCCCAGGACCAGGCTCCGGCCACCAGCAACGCCCAGCAGGGCTGGTACGTCAGCGCCGACGCCGGCTATGCCAACGTCAGCAAGGGCCCCTATGACGACGGCAAGTTCGCCGGCGGCGTGAAGGGTGGTTACCGTTTCGCGATCAACCCCGAAACCTCGCTGGGCGTGGAAGTGGGCTACCAGTACCTGGGCCGCCTGTCCGCCCAGAGCCAGTACGCCGACCAGATCGCCGGCAACAGCAAGTCCAAGCTGCGCGGCAGCACCGCCGGCCTGGACCTGCGCTACAGCTTCAACCCGAACTGGTACGGCGAGCTGCGCGGCGGCCTGTTCTACGCCCAGGGCGAAGGCATCACCAACGGCGCGAACCCGCAGTTCCGCCAGTTCGACCGCACCAAGTACTACGCCGGTGCGGGCGTGGGCTACAACCTCAGCCAGAACTGGAGCGTGGGCCTGAACTACGACTACTACGCCGGCTCCGACAACGGCGAGCAGCGCGTGGAACTGGCCACCAGCAAGTACTCGCTGAGCGCGGAATACCGCTTCTGAGTCGTCCCGGCTCCGTCGCGTGATCCGGAACGGGCGCCGAAAGGCGCCCGTTTCCTTTTTGGCACAGTCACTTGGGCGCAAACATTAATCACCACTTAATAATGAACTAACAAGTATTGAATCTTTCCGGTCCAGCAGCCATCCAAGGAGACGTGCCCGGCGAATTCCCCAAACGCCAGGCATGCGGAGCCGCTCCCTTCCCCGACGACCGGCGACCGCCTTCCCATAACAGGAGACTCTCCATGAAAAAGACCCTGCTCACCCTTGCCCTCGCCACCACCGGCCTGCTGACCATCCCGGCCGCCTTCGCGCAGAGCGCACCGACCGGCAACGGCGGCTGGTTCATCAATGGCAACGTGGGGCGCACCGCCATCGACAAGGGGCCGTACGACGGCCACGACACCGGTTACGCGCTGAACGGCGGCTACCGCTGGTCGTTCACGCCGAACTTCTCGCTGGGCGCCGAGGTGGGTTACAACGACCTGGGCAACATCCGCGCGAAGAACATCTTCAACAGCTCGCCGGTGATCGCCCCGGGCAAGTCGCAGCTGCACGGCTGGACCGCCGGTGCGAACGCCCACGTCGACCTCAGCCCGAACTGGTACCTGAGCGGCCGCGCCGGCCTCTACAGCTGGACCGGCCACGGCATGAGCAATGACGTGAACCCGGTGCGCAAGGGCCTCGACGACAACAGCTGGTACGCCGGCGCGGGCATCGGCTACAACATCACGCAGAACGTGAGCGTCGGCCTGAACTACGACTACTTCGACGCCAAGAAGCACAACGTCGACCTCAGCACCGACATGATCTCGGCCAGCGCGGAATTCCGCTTCTGATCGAGTCGTCGAACCACGGCAAGCGAAACGGGCGCCTCGCGGCGCCCGTTTCCTTTGACAGTGCAGCCACGGATGGCTGCCCGTTTGATCTTCGCGATCATGGATGATCGCAGGATGTCACCCAGTGCAGCCACGGATGGCTGCCCGTTTGACCTTCGACGGACGATCGCAGGAAATCAACCGTTCCAGCGACCCAGCGCGGCCAGGCCGTTGTCCCTGGCGCGGGCGTGCACGGTCTTCTGCGCCTCGCCATAGTTGGCCTTCATGTCCTTGGCCCACAGCTTCAGTGCGGCCTGCTGCATGGCGCGGCCGTAGGAGAACGACAGCGGCCACGGGTGCGGGCCGATGCGGTTCATCGCGTTGAGGTGCGCCGTGCTCTGCTCGTCGGTCTGGCCACCGGAGAGGAACACGATGCCCGGCAACGAGGCCGGCACGCAGGTCTTGAGCACGCGGACGGTGGCCTCGGCCACTTCCTCGACGTCGGCCTGCTCGGACGACTCCTTGCCCGGGATCACCATGGATACCTTCAGGATGGTGCCTTCCAGCATCACGTTCTGCTCGTACAGCGCGTTGAACAGGCTGCGCAGCACGGCCTCGTGCACCTCGTAGCTCACCTCGATGCTGTGGTCGCCGTCCATGATGACTTCCGGCTCCACCATCGGCACCAGGCCGGCCTCCTGGCACAGCGCGGCGTAGCGCGCCAGCGCGTGGCAGTTCGCCTCGATCGCGGTGGAGCTGGGATTGTCCTCGGAGATGTTGATCACCGCGCGCCACTTGGCGAACTGGGCGCCCAGCTTCACGTATTCGGCGAGGCGGTCGCGCAGGCCGTCCAGCCCCTCGGTGACCACGTCGCCGGGGAAGCCGGCCAGCGGCACCGGGCCCTTGTCCACCTTGATGCCGGGGATGATGCCGGCCTTCTTCATCACCTGGGTGAACGGCACGCCGTCCCTGGTGGACTGGCGGATCGTCTCGTCGTACAGGATCGCGCCGGAAATGTGCTCGTTCAGGCCCGGCGTGGTGAGCAGCAGCTCGCGGTAGGCGCGGCGGTTCTCCTCGGTGTTCTCGATGCCGACGGCCTCGAAACGCTTCTTGATGGTGTTGGTCGACTCATCGATGGCGATGATGCCCTTGCCAGGGGCCACCATGGCCAGGGCAACGCTTTCGAGATCTTCAATACTCATGACGGCTCCGTACAGCGAGGCGATACCGGCCCGCTCGAGGGTGGATGCCGCCCGGCCGGGGCGGCATGGTTAAAGCCGCAGATTATAACGAAACGCCCACCTACTGGCCGTAGCCCGCCAACTTGCAGGGCTCCATCACCTTCTGCTGCCCCGCCGCATCGTCGGGCGCATTGAACGGCACGATGTAGTAGGTGGCGATCGGCTGGCCGATCTTGTTGGTCAGCGAGGGACCGTAGCGGAAGTTCTTCACCGCCGACAGCGCGGCGGAACCGAGGTCGCTCTTGGGCTCCACCTTGGCCACCTGCACGTGCATCGGCACGCCGTCGGAGCCGATCTCGTAGGTCACCGCGACGCAGCCGGGCTTGGTGAGGTTCAGCCCCGAATTGGGCATGTCGACGTTCACCGTGGTGTTGAGCCGGATCCAGTAGTGGTACAGGTTCTGCGGATCGACCTTGTTCGCCTGCGCCAGCACCGGCGCGGCGCAAGCCAGGGCCGGGACCAGCAGCAAGGGGCGAAGCAGGCGGCGGGCACGCGGGTTCATGGGGAACTCTCCGATGGAAGGGGACGACGGCGCCAGTCTAGCCGCGCCGCGTCATGCCGACGTCGCGGCCATGGCCCTGGTTCAAAGGTCGCGCAGGCTGTCCACCGTGCCGCCTGCCCCCACCGCCAGCAGTTTCAGGGTGTTGGTGCCGCCGACGTGGCCCACGCGGTCGCCATAGGTGATGACCACGCTGTCGCCTTCGGTGAGCTTGCCCTGCGCGAACAGCAGGCGCACCGCGGCGCGGGTGGAGGCGGCCATGCTCTGGTTCTCGCCGTGGCTGAACTCCACCGCCCGCACGTCGCGCAGCACCTGCATGCGCCGGCGCGCGGCGGCGAACGGCGACAGGCCGTAGATCGGCACCGCGCTGCGGTAGCGCGACAGCCACTGCGCGGTGGCGCCGGATTCGGTGAGCGCCACGATCGCGCGCACGCCGAGCTGGCCGGCCAGCACCATCGCCGCCAGCGCGATCGCCTGGTCGGTGCGGCTGAGCCGGGGGCCGGCGTTGGCCAGGTCTTCCTTCGGTTCGAACTGGCGCTCGGCGCCGAGGCAGATGCGCGCCATCGCCGCCACCGCCTTGTCGGGGTGGGCGCCGGCGGCGGTTTCCTCGGACAGCATCACCGCGTCCGTGCCGTCGATCACCGCGTTCGCCACGTCCAGCACTTCGGCGCGGGTGGGGATCGGCGAGCGCACCATCGACTGCAGCATCTGGGTGGCGGTGATCACCGCGCGGTTGCGCTGCACGGTCTCGCGGATGATCTTCTTCTGCAGGCCGGGCAGCTCGGCGTCGCCGATCTCCACGCCCAGGTCGCCGCGCGCCACCATCACCACGTCGGAGGCGTCGATGATCTCGCCCAGCACCGGGATGGCGTCGGCGCGCTCGATCTTGGACACCAGGGCGGCGCTGCCACCGGCTTCGTGCAGCAGGCGACGCGCCTGGTGCATGTCCTCGGCCGAACGCACGAAGGAGACGGCGAGGAAATCCGCACCGATCTCGGCGGCCAGCTTGATGTCGGCCTTGTCCTTGTCCGACAGCGCGGAGACGGACAGGCCGCCGCCCTGGCGGTTGAGTCCCTTGCGGTCGGAGAGCTTGCCGCCCACCAGCACGGTGCAGCGGATCTCGGTGCCGGCCACGTCGTTCACGGTGAGCGCCACCAGGCCATCGTCCAGCAGCAGGACGTCGCCGGGATGCACGTCCTGCGGCAGGCCGAGGTAGCTCACGCCCACGCGGCTGATGTCGCCGGGCGGCGCGTCGGCACGGCAATCCAGCACGAAGGGCTGGTCGACCTCGAGCTGGATCGGGCCGTTCGCGAATTTCTCCACGCGGATCTTCGGGCCCTGCAGGTCGGCGAGCACGCCCACCTCGCGGCCGGCGGCGGCGGCGGCGGCCTTCACCGCGGCGGCGCGGGCACGGTGGTCGTCCGGCTGGCCGTGCGAGAGATTGAGGCGCACCACGTCGACGCCGTTGGCGATGATGCGTTCGAGCATGCCTGGCGCGTCGGTGGCGGGGCCCAGGGTGGCGACGATCTTGGTGCGGCGGAGCGGCGTGTTGGTCATGCGGGGGCCTGATGGGGTATGGACGTCTGAATCCGGTCAGCTGTCGTGGAGGCTAACAGATGCCGGACGCCATGCCAGCCTGCATTCGTATGTAATGCCGCATGCAGCGCATCGCGGCCGGCGCATCACGGCGCCAGCGCGAGGTTGAGCACCTCGGCCAGCCGGCGCCCGGCGATGCGCAGCTGGTTCTCGGCCACCGGCAGTTCGGCGTCGACGTAGGCCTGGCCGATCTTGTGGCCGTCAGGGTAGAAACCCGGTTCGGCGGTGATGCGGCAGGACTCCTCCGCCCACTGCGCATAGGGATCGTCCAGCGGCGGGGCCGGCGGCGGCAGCGCCACCGGCCCCGCGGCGTCGAGCCTTGCCGCATAGGCCTGCCAGTCGAGGCCGCGCGTCTTCAGCATGCCGGAGTCCCAGACCCGGTGCAGGTTGCTGCCCTCGCCCTCGAACTGCACCTGGTACTTGTTGCCACCGAGGTCGTCGCGGTAGCCGTCGTGCAGCGGCTGGTGCTCGTCACCCACGAAATGCACCACGAACTTCAAGGCCTCCAGGCGCGCGGCGTCGCCCTGCGACTTGTCGCCGAGGATCGCCACGTAATGCGCCAACCCCGCCACGATGCACTCGCCGTCGCGGCAGTCGCGCGGCGGCACGTAGTCGCAGGCCGGACCGCCACGGAAATTGATGTAGTGCAGCTTGCGCGTCTGCTGCCACAGCGTGGCCTGCGCCGGATCGTCCTGGATCTGGTCGGGCCAGTTGGCGATGTCGGCGAGCCGGGCGGTGTGGTCAGCCGCGAGCAGGTGCTCCACCTCGGCCTCGGCGGCGGGGCTGAGGTGACGCTGCGCCAGCGCGGCGACGATGCTGTGGCCCAACGGCCCCCAGGCCTGCGCGGCAGGAACGGTGACGAACGTGGCCAGCGCGGCGACCAGCAGGCGACGGGGGTACTTCATGGCTGGGACATCACGGCAATGGACGATCCGGCAGTGTGCCACAGCGGGCCGGCGCCATCATGCGCAACCGCGAGACATCGCCGGTACCTGCGCGCACGACTGGCGCAGCGCGGGCAAGCAAACCCGGTTCCCTGTAAAATCACGCCTTTCCGGCCGCTGCCTCGGCCACCCCACCCGTCGAATTGGAGGACGCTGTCCCATGACCATCAAGGTCGGCATCAACGGCTTCGGCCGCATCGGTCGCAACGTGCTGCGTGCAGCGGTGCAGAACTTCGGCAAGGACATCCAGATCGTGGCGATCAACGATCTGCTGGAACCGGACTACCTCGCCTACATGCTGCGCTACGACTCGGTGCACGGCCGCTTCAAGGGCGAGGTGTCGATCGAGGACGGCCAGCTGGTGGTCAACGGCAGCAGGATCCGCCTCACCCAGGAGCGCGACCCGGCCAACCTGAAGTGGAACGAGGTGCATGCCGACGTGGTGATCGAGTCCACCGGCCTGTTCCTCACCAAGGAAACGGCGCAGAAGCACCTCGACGCCGGCGCGAGGAAGGTGATCCTGTCCGCGCCGTCCAAGGACGACACGCCGATGTTCGTCTACGGCGTCAACGACAAGAAGTACGCCGGCGAGGCGATCATCTCCAACGCCAGCTGCACCACCAACTGCCTCGCACCCATCGCCAAGGTGCTCAACGACAAGTGGGGCATCAAGCGCGGCCTGATGACCACCGTGCACGCCGCCACCGCCACGCAGAAGACCGTGGACGGCCCGTCGAACAAGGACTGGCGCGGCGGCCGCGGCATCCTCGAGAACATCATCCCGTCCAGCACCGGCGCCGCGAAGGCGGTGGGCGTGGTGATTCCCGAGCTCAACAAGAAGCTCACCGGCATGAGCTTCCGCGTGCCGACCTCGGACGTCTCGGTGGTCGACCTCACCTGCGAGCTGGACAAGCCCGCCAGCTACGCCGAGATCTGCGCCGAGATGAAGGCGCAGAGCCAGGGCGCGCTGAAGGGCGTGCTGGGCTACACCGAGGACAAGGTGGTCGCCACCGACTTCCGCGGCGAGACCTGCACTTCGGTGTTCGACGCCGACGCCGGCATCGCGCTGGACCCCACCTTCGTGAAGCTGGTGAGCTGGTACGACAACGAATGGGGCTACTCGAACAAGTGCCTGGAAATGGTGCGCGTGGTGGCGAAGTAGGCCGCGGGATTTTTGCGATCATCCTGATCGCGAAAGTCAAATGGGCAGCCATCCATGGCCGCACTTTTCAAACGAAAAAGCCCGCGCAAGCGGGCTTTTCCGTCCCCCATCCCCTCCATACCCCGAACCCAGGATTCGCCATCCCGGCGGAGGCCGGGATCCAGTGACTTTTGCACGCTCTGAGGCACCGGATCCCGGCTTTCGCCGGGATGACGAGCAGAAGCAGCGTTTCCCTAGCGCTTCAACAACGGCAGCTTGTCCGGCGCGCCATCCCACCGGGCGGCGTCCTCCATCGCCGGGATCTTGCGCGCCAGCACCGGCCACTCGCGCGCCAGCTCGGCATTCAGCGCGAGAAAGCCTTCCTGCCCCGCCGGCACGTCCAACTCGGGGAAGATCGCGCCCACCGGGCACTCCTCCACGCACAGGGTGCAGTCGATGCACTCGTCGGGGTCGATCACCAGGAAATTCGGGCCCTCGTGGAAACAGTCCACCGGACACACCTCGACGCAGTCGGTGTGCTTGCAATTGATGCAGTTCTCGGTGACGACATGGGCCATCGGCACGGCGCTCCAACCGGTTTTCACGTTCCGGCCAGCATCATCCGCCGCGGCACCCGCAGCCATGATCTGGATCAGGCGGCCGTGCCCGGGGGCTCCGGACGGACTTGACGGACAGATTGCCGCAGCCGCCTGACCGCGATCATCGCGGCGCGCGTGCGCGCCCGCGAGAATGCGCACACCAAGACCGGGGACGCCCATGCCCACCACCGAGTACTACAACGACAAGGTCGTCCGCCAGTTCCTGCTGGCCGCGGCGGTCTGGGGCATCATCGGCATGTCGGTGGGCGTGTACATCGCCGCCGAGCTGATGTGGCCCGCGCTCAACTTCGACCTGCCCTGGATCACCTTCAGCCGGCTGCGCCCCGACCACACCTTCGGCGTGATCTTCGCGTTCGGCGGCAGCGCGCTGATGGGCACCTGCTACTACGTGATGCAGCGTACCGGCCACGCGCGGCTGGCTTTCGACCGCTTGGCCGGCTTCACGTTCTGGGGCTGGCAGATCGTCTGCGTGCTGGCGATGGTGTCGATGCCGCTGGGCCTCACCACCAGCAAGGAATACGCCGAGCCGGAATGGTGGATCGCGCTGTTCACCGCGGTGGTGTGGGTGTGCTTCGGCGTGGTGTTCTTCGGCTCGCTGGCGCGCCGGCGCATCAAGCACATCTACGTGGCGAACTGGTACTACGGCGCCTTCATCATCGCGGTGGGCCTGCTGCACATCGTCAACCACCTGTCGCTGCCGGTGTCCTGGAGCAAGTCCTACCCGATCTACTCGGGCACGGTCGACGCGATGGTGGAGTGGTGGTACGGCCACAACGCGGTGGCGTTCTTCCTCACCGCGGGCTTCCTCGGGATGATGTACTACTTCGTGCCGCGCCAGGCGCAGCAGCCGTTGTGGAGCTACCGCTTCTCCATCGTCAATTTCTGGGCGCTGATCTCGGTCTACATGTGGGCCGGTTCGCACCACCTGATGTACACCGCGCTGCCCGACTGGGTGCAGTCGGTGGGCATGGCGTTCTCGCTGGTGCTGCTGATGCCGAGCTGGGGCTCGGCGGCGAACGGCCTGCTCACCTTCAACGGCTCCTGGCACAAGGTGAAGAGCGACCCGGCGGTGAAGTTCATGGTGATGTCGCTGGTGTTCTACGCCGCCGCCACCTTCGAAGGCTCGATGATGGCGATCAAGACGGTGAACTCGCTGTCGCACTACACCGACTGGACGATCGCCCACGTGCATTCCGGCTCGCTGGGCTGGGTGGCGATGATCACCATCGGCTCGCTGTACGCGATGGCGCCGCGCGCGCTGGGCCGTCCCGCGATGCATTCCGTGCGTGGCATGAACCTGCATTTCTGGCTGCACATGGCCGGCACCCTGCTGTACGTCGGCGCGATGTGGACGGCCGGCGTCACCGAGGGCGAGATGTGGCGCGCCACCCTGCCGGACGGCTCGCTGAAGTACGGCTTCCTCGACAGCCTGATCGCGATCAAGCCGATGTACCTGATCCGCTGGTTCGGCGGCGTGCTGATCCTCTCGGGCATGTGGGTGATGGCGTGGAACCTGTGGCACACCGCCGCCGAAGCGCGCGCCCACCTCATCAAGCCGATCCCGGTGCCGATCCCGGAGCCGGAGCCCCACCAGATCCCGGCGCCATTGGCCGCTATCTGATGCGCTCGTCCGTGATCGCCGCTTCGACCAGGTTCCCGCTGCGGGAAGGCCATTCGATCCTGCAAGTCCAACCGCGGCCATCCATGGCCGCACTGGTTCACCTGATGCGCTCGTCCATGAGCGCTGCTTCGATCACATCCCTGTTTCGGGAAGGTAGCCGATTCCTGCCAGTCCAACCGCGGCCATCCATGGCCGCACTCTTCAAATAGAGCTGATCCTCATGGCCTACAGGCATTTCGAAGCGATCGAGAAGCACGCCGGCCTGCTCGGCATCGGCATCGCGATCATGGTCTCGCTGGGCGGGCTCGCCGAGATCACCCCGCTGTTCGTCGAGGCGCATTCGCTCAAGGCGCCGCCGAACGTGCATCCCTACGACCCGCTGCGGCTGGCCGGCCGCGACGTCTACGTGCGCGAGGGCTGCTACCTGTGCCACTCGCAGATGATCCGCGCGCTGCGTTTCGAGACCCAGCGCTACGGCCACTACTCCACCGCCGAGGAGTCGGTCTACGACCGCCCGTTCCAGTGGGGCTCCAAGCGCACCGGGCCGGACCTCGCCCGCGTGGGCGGCAAGTATTCCGACGACTGGCAGCGCATGCACCTGACGAACCCGCGCAGCGTGGTGCCGCAGTCCAACATGCCCGGCTACCCGTGGCTGGCCAAGGCCGGCATCGACGGCGCCGACATCCAGGCGCGCATGCGCGTGCTGCGCAAGCTGGGCGACCCGTACAGCGACGCCGACATCGCCGCCGCGCCCGAGGCCGTCAAGGGCAAGACCGAGCTGGACGCACTGGTCGCCTACCTGCAGGGCCTGGGCATCAAGAACGAGCCCACCCCGGGCACGGCGCCGGCCAGCGACGGAGGTGCGCCATGAGTCCGTTCTGGGGCCAGCTGGCCGGCGTGATGATCGTGCTGATGTTGCTGAGCTTCATCGGCATCTGGATCTGGGCCTGGCGCAGGTACCACCAGCCGGTGTTCGACCGGATGGCGCAGTTGCCGATGCAGGACGAGGGTCTGCCCGTCGACGGCGCGGCAGGGGAGAAGGCGCGATGAGCACCGGCTGGTCGTTGTGGGTGATGTTCCTGGTGGTGCTGAACCTCGGCATCACCTTCTTCCTGTACCTGTGGGGCCCGCGCGCGAAGATCCCCACCCAGCCCGACGGCACCAGTGGCCACGTGTGGGCGCACGGCGTGCTGCGCGAGGGCGTGCGCCGGCTGCCGACCTGGTGGGTGGTCTTTTCCGGCGCGATGTTCGCCGCCGCCTTCGGCTACCTCGTGCTGTATCCGGGCTTCGGCAACCACAAGGGCACCCTGGGCTGGACCTCGCACGGCCAGCTGGCCGCCGAGCAGGCCGTCAACGAGGCGAAGCTGGAGCCGCTGATGCAGCGCTTCGCGCTGTACACGCCCGAGCAGCTGGCCGGCGATCCGGCCGCGCAGCAGCTGGGCAAGGTGCTGTTCGAGGACAATTGCGCGGCCTGCCACCAGCGCAGCGGCAAGGGCAACCAGCAGCTGGGCGCGCCCGACCTCACCGACCACGACTGGCTGTACGGCGGCAGCGGCAAGGACATCACCACTTCGATCCACGACGGCCGCAACGGCGTGATGCCGCCTTGGGCCAGCCTCGGCGAGCCGACCGTGAAGAACCTCGCGCAGTACGTGCTCGGCCTGTCCGGCTCGCCGCACGATGCGAAGATGGCGGCCGCCGCCGAACCGATCTTCAAGGGCACCTGCGCGGCCTGCCACGGCCCCGACGGCAAGGGCAACCAGGCGCTGGGCGCGCCCAACCTCACCGACCACATCTGGCTGCACGGCGGCACGCTGGCCGACATCGAGGCCACCATCCACGATGGCCGCCAGGGTCACATGCCGGACTGGGACAAGCGCCTCAGCGACCAGCAGATCCACGTGCTGGCGGCCTATGTCTACCACCTGTCGCACCCCGATGCCGGCGCCGCGGACTGAGCCAGCGCCGAGCGAGGCCGGCGGTCGCTGGTACCGCCAGCCGATCCTGTGGCTGGGTCTCGTGGTGTTCGTGGCCTCGATGATCGGCTGCGCGTGGATCATCGTGGCGAGCTCGCGCAGCGCCGACCTGCCACTGGAAACCCCGCACACCGTGTTCGGCGTGCCCACCAGCGCCCGCAGCAGCCACGCCGGCCCGCCATGAACGCGCATGCCGTCTGGGGCCACCCGCTGCTGCTCGCCCAGGTGCTGCGGCCTCGCCGCGACGGCCGCAGCGAGGCGGCGCTGCGCGTAGCCGCGCTGGGCGAACCGCGTCGCGCGCTCGCGCTGGAACAGGCGGTCCGCGCCCTGCCCGGTGTCGAACGCGTGGCCGTCCTTCCCGCCGCGCGCCGCCTGCGCGTGGTGTGGGACCCGCACCGGCTCTCGCTGGACACGCTGGTGGAGCGCTGCGCCGCGCTGCAGTGCCCGGCCCAGCCACTGCCCCACGATGACGCCGATGACGTGCGCGCCGCCGAGCTGCACGATGCGCTGAAGCGCCTGCTGGTCGCCGGCATGTGCATGATGCAGGTGATGGCCTATGCCCTGGTGATCTACCTCGGCGCGGTCGATTTCGTGGACTTCACCACCCGCGGCCTGTTCCGCTGGCTGGGCTTCCTCACCGCGATCCCGCTGGTGGCCTATTCGGCCCGGCCGTTCTTCGCCGGCGCCGTGCGCGAACTGCGCCAACGCCGGCTCGGCATCCACCTGCCGGTGGCGCTGGCGGTGGCGCTGGTATTCCTCGCCAGCGCCTGCAACACGCTGCGCGGCAGCGGCGAGATCTATTTCGACTCGGTGAGCATGTTCGTGTTCCTGCTGCTGGCCGCGCGCTACGTGGAGCTGCGCGCGCGCCACCACGGCAACGCGCAGGGCGACGCCGCGATCGACGCCGCGCCGCTGCTGGCGCAGCGCATCGACGCCGACGGCACGCTGGAAACCGTGCCCGCGCTGGCGCTCCGCGCCGGCGACCGCGTACACGTCGCCGAAGGCAGCACCGTGCCCGCCGACGGCGTCTTGGAAGCAGAATCGGCGCAGCTGGACGAAGCCCTGCTCAGCGGCGAATCGCGCCCGGTGCAGCGCCATCGCGGCGAGCCACTGGTGGCCGGCAGCGTGCTGCTGGATGGGCCGGCCACGCTGCGCGTGGAGCGCAGCGGCGAGGCCACCACGGTGGCGCGCATCGGCGCATTGGCCAGCCGTGCCAGAGCCGCGCGCAGCTTCGCCACGGCCAGCGACCGCGACATCGCCCGCTTCGTGGCCCGCGTGCTGCTGCTCACCGCGCTCACCGCATTCGGCTGGTTGCTGGTCGATCCCGCGCGCGCCTTCGACGCCGCGCTCGCGGTGCTGGTGGTGGCCTGCCCCTGCGCGTTCGCGCTCACCGCGCCGGCCGCGTTCACCCGCGCGCTGACCGCGCTGGCGCGCCACGGCGTGCTGGTCACCGACAGCGCCGCCCTGGGCCGGCTGGCGCGCGTCGACACCGCGCTGTTCGACAAGACCGGCACGCTGGGGGTGCCGCGGCTGGACCTTGCCGCGATCGAACCGCTGCGCGGCGATGCCCGCGAGGAAGTACTCGCGCTCGCCGCCGCACTCGCCCGCGAAAGTTCGCACCCGCTGGCCCGCGCGCTCACCGATACCGCCAGCCAGCTGGGCCCGCTGCGGCAGGCCGAACAGGTGGAAGCGGTGGCCGGCGCCGGCCTGCGCAGCACGGTCGCCGGGCGCGAGCTGCGCCTGGGCCGTGCCGACTTCGCACTGGGTCACGCGCTGACTCCCGAACGCCAGCGCGATGCCCTGCTGCTGGCCGACGCGGATGGAGCCATTGCCGCCTTCCGCCTCGCAGAGCGCCCGCGCCACGACGCGCAGGCCACGCTGGACGCGTTGCGCACCGACGCCATCATCCCCTGCATCACCAGCGGCGACGCGCCCGAGCGCGTGGCCACTCTGGCGAACACGCTCGGCATCACCGACTGGCGCGGCCGCCAGAGCCCGGACGACAAGCTGGCGCGGCTGCGCGAGCTGCGCGCCCAGGGTCGCGTGGTGCTCGCGGTGGGCGACGGCAGCAACGACGCCCCCATCCTCGCCGGCGCCGACGTTTCCGCCGCACTGGCCGGCGGCACCGGCCTGGCCCAGGCGCAGGCCGACCTGCTGCTGATGGACGACCGCCTCGGCGGCCTCGCCCGTGCCCGCGCCATCGCGGGCGAGGCGCAACGCATCGTGGCCCAGGGCCGGCGCTGGTCGCTGGCCTACAATCTGTGCGCGGTGCCGTTCGCCGCGTTCGGCTTCGTGCCGCCGTGGCTGGCCGGCATCGGCATGTCGCTCAGTTCGCTGGCGGTGGTGCTGAATGCGCTGCGCGCCGGCCGCGACACCGTCGAACCTTCACAGGAGCTGCGTGCATGAACATCCTGCTGGTGCTGATCCCGGTCACCGCGTTGGTGGTGATCATGGGCGTGGCGCTGTTCTTCTGGGCGGTGAACCACCAGCAGTTCGACGACCTCGACACGCCCGGCATCCTGCCGCTGCTGGACGACCCCGCCTCCGACGCAACACCGGCCCCGGCCAAGGACACGACAGGCAAGCCATGAGTACGCTCGACGAAACCCGCATCGCCACCCTGGTCGACCGCTTCTACGACAAGGTGCGCGCCGACGCGTCCATCGGCCCGATCTTCAACGCCGCCGTGCACGACTGGGCGGAGCACAAGGGCCTGCTCACGCGCTTCTGGTGCTCGGTGGCGCTGGGCACGCAGAGCTATCGCGGCAACCCGATGGCCGTGCACCGCGGCCAGCCCGCGATCCGCGCCGTGCACTTCGCGCGCTGGCTGGAGTTGTGGCGCGAAACCACGAACGAAGTGCTGGACCAAGACGATGCCGCGCGGATGCAGGACTACGCCGACCGCATCGGCCGCAGCCTGCGCCTGGGCATGGGGCTGCCCGAACGGCTGGATGTGCGGCCGCTGGGCATTCCGGTGGTGGGGGGTGGTCGGTCTTGAGGACCCGCCGTCCTCTGTCCGATGTTTGGTGCTGACGCAAGTTTCGGGGCGGTTTCGGACGGCTGTCGCAAGTTTCAGAGCGGTTTCGGACGCCTGCCGGCGCCCGGGTCACTTCTCTTTGCTGGCCCACGCCACCGCGCGGAGCGGTGGCGAACGGCGAAGCCGGCCCGAAGGGCGGAGGGCAGGATGCCCGGAGTCAAGAGAAGTAACCATGAGAGAATGGCCTGATTCAATACGCCGGGATTACAAGCCTGTTGTGTCGAGGAGCCGGGAACAGCTCCCGCCTACGCGATTGACGGCGCGGCCACACCGCGCCGTATCCGGGAACTGAGGCACAAAGCCTCGCGCCGCTTTGGCTTTGGCTTTGGCTGTTGTTATTGCTTCTGCGCGCTGGGAGCGCGCTGCTCTACCCGGGCCCCCTCGGTGGCGGTGAGGCGGGGCAGGAGGCCCGGAGAGCGCCTCCGCGGGGTGCCCTTTTCTCTTGGCTACTTCTCTTTTGGGCACGCAAAAGAGGAGTAGCTCGCCCCGCGGCAGCGGGGCGAAACCGCTCTGTTACTCGCGCCAGCGCAAGTGCAAAAAACCTCAGCCCAGCGCCTTCAGCGCCGCGTCGTAATCCGGCTCGTGGGTGATCTCGTCCACCAGCTCGGCATGGATCACCTTGTCGTGCGCGTCCAGCACCACCACCGCGCGGGCGGCCAGGCCGGCCAGCGGACCGTCGGCGATCGCCACACCGTAGTCGCGCAGGAACTCGCGGCCGCGCATCAGCGACAGCATCTGCACGTTCTGGATGCCCTCGGCGCCGCAGAAGCGGCCCTGCGCGAACGGCAGGTCGGCCGAGATGCACAGCACCACGGTGTCGGTGAGCTTCGCCGCCAGCTCGTTGAAGCGGCGCACCGAGGCCGCGCACACGCCGGTGTCCACGCTGGGGAAGATGTTCAGCACCTTGCGCTTGCCGGCATGGCTCGCCAGCGTGGCCTCGGACAGGTCGCCGCCGACCAGACGGAATGCCGGCGCCTGGCTGCCGGGCGCCGGGAAGCTGCCGTCGACGCGTACCGGCTGAGCCTTGAAATGGACTGTGGACATGGAGCACCTCGCGATGGGGAAAGACAGGACCTACAAGTAGAACATGGTCTTGGCCAGGAAAACGATGGCCGCCATCATCGCCAGCACGATGCGGTGCGTATGGCGGAAGCGGCAGGCGTCCATCCGTCCGCGCGCGCCGGCCCACACCGCATTGACGAACACGCCGAGCACGCCGAATGCCAGCGCCACCTTGGCCAGCAGGAACCAGCCGAAGCGCGCGCTGCCGATGCAGCGGAGGCCGTTGCAGCGCAGGTCGAACAAGGCGAAGCCGGAGAGGAAGAGAAGCAGCACGACCACCGGCATGAAACGGCGCACCCGTGCCATCACCGCGGTCTCGATCCGCCCCATGGTGGCGATGTCGATGTGCTCGTGCAGGCCTTCCAGCACGAATACCTCGAACGCCGCCGCCCCCACGAACACGATCGCGCAGGAAAGATGCAACAGCACGATCCACGGGTAGTACGGGGCGATCAGGTCCTGCACGACGCCTTCCTCAGCCCGGCCTGCCGTCGGCGCGCGGGGTCAGGTAGATCCACGCCGAACGCAGCACCCATGGCAGGAAGGCCAGCAGCCAGCCCGCACCCGCGACCACCAGCCACAGGTAACGGTCGCCGCCCAGCCCGGCGCGGATGCGCACCAGCACCACCAGCTGCAGCAGCACGAAGCACAGCCACGGCACCGGATGCATCTGCAGCGGCCGGCCGGAATGGCCGTGGGTCACGCGGGT
This sequence comes from Rhodanobacter geophilus, assembly GCF_040812275.1. NCBI lineage: Bacteria > Pseudomonadati > Pseudomonadota > Gammaproteobacteria > Lysobacterales > Rhodanobacteraceae > Rhodanobacter > Rhodanobacter geophilus. The sequence continues at coordinate 196,998 of NZ_JBFOHL010000010.1, forward strand.
CACCATCGCCACCAGCATCGAGCCGAAGAAGCCGATCGCCAGCGCGTGCAGCGGTGCCAGCCCCAGCACCTGCTCGCCGCGGGTCGCCAGCGCCAGGTCCTGCACGCAGAACAGCACGAAGGCCACCGGCAGCCACGCGAACGCGATGTGCAGCACCGCCAGCAAGCCGGGCCGCAGGCAGCGCCACGGCCTCCACATCAGCCAGTGCGCGGCGAACAGCACGGCCAGCGGCAGGTCGCACAGCCACAGCCACAGTGGCAGGCCGCGCCAGTCCAGGAACACGTGCACGAGCAGCAACGCCCACATCGCCGGCAGGCTCCAGCCCGGGCGCCACATGGCATAGCCGGCCACCATGTTCTTGCTGAAGAACGGCAGCATGCGATGGCAGACGGTGAAGTACACCGGCAGCAGGAAGCCGAACGTGCCCAGCTTCACCGCCAGCCAGCCCAGCGCCGCCGGCAGGCCCGGGTCGAACAGCCGGACGACGAACAGCGCGAGCCCCAGCGTGCCCACGCCGAACGCCGCGAGGCACGACCAGCCGTGCCGGTTGCGGTCAGCCGCCTTCGCCAGCACGCCGGCCAGGGTGCCCACGCCCGCGAGATAGCCCGCCAGCATCGCCACCAGGCCGAGCTTGAGCAGTATCGGCATGCCAAGCAGGCCCAGCGTGCCCAGCACGTAGCCACCCAGCACGCCGCCGGCCACCGGCAGGTAGCGCCGTGGCGGCACCTCCGGCCCGTTCATCCAGCGCGGGAAGGTGGTCATCAGGAAGCCGAACATGAAGAGCGGGAACAGGCCGTACTGGACCAGCACGGCATGCCCCCACACCGGCGGCACGGTGGGCTGCGGCCAGCGCCCCCAGCCGAAGCGCAGCGAGGCCAGCTCCAGCGTCCACCATGCCATGGTCAGCAGCACCGCCACGGCGCCGGCGAGGAACAGCGGCCGGTGCGGCGCAGCCGCCAGCAGGGCGGCGGGGTCGTTGTGGGTGGTGGAGGTCGATGCGTCCATGGTGGCCGGCGTGTGGGTCGCCCCATGTTCGCAGGTCGATGGCGCCGCGGCCCTGACCTGGATCAGCCCGGCTTGCGGGTCATTCCGGCAGCAGGCTCTCGCCGAGCGTGCGCAATCCATCCATGTCGAGCAGCACCAGCTCGCGCCCTTCCAGCGCGATCAGCCCCTGGCTGCGGAACCGCCCCAGTACCCGGCTCACCGTCTCGGCGGCCAGCCGCAGGTAGTTCGCGATGTCGCCGCGCGACATGCTGAGGTGGAAGCGCGTGGCCGCGAAGCCGCGCGCCGCATAGCGGCTGGAGAGGTCGACCAGGAAGGCCGCCATGCGCTCGTCCGCGCTGTGGTCGCCGGCCAGCAGCGACACCGCGCCAAGCTCCTTGCTGATCAGCCGGAACAGGTGCTGCTGCACCGCCGGCTGGCGCGCCGCCAGCGCGCTCATCGCGGGGAACGAGAAGCGGCAGAACTGGGTGTCTTCCAGCGCCACCGCATCGCAGGGGAAGTGCTCGGGATAGATCGCGTTGAGCCCCACCACCTCGCCCGGCAAATAGAAGCCCAGCACCTGCTCGTTGCCGTCGCGGTCGAACAGCCGCGTCTTCACCGAACCGGTGCGCACCGCGTAGATCGCGCGGAACGGGTCGCCGGTGCGGAACACGTGCTCGCCCGCGCGGAACGGCCCCACGTGCTCGACCAGGCAGTGCAGTTCGAGCAGCTCCGGCTTGCCGTAGCCCACCGCGATGCAGGCTTCGGAAAACGCGCAGCTGGTGCAGAAGCGCGTGGCGTCGCCATCATCGGTGATCGGCTGGGACACCAGATGCAGACGTCCGGTCGGGTGGCTGGGGGGCATGGCGTCTCGCACCGGGCGCATGGCGTGTGGCGGATTCACGCATGATACCAAGCGATCCGGCGCCCGCGGCCTTCTGCGACGACGCGCCGCCGGCCACGGAGGCCGCCGCGGCCGCGCTACTTCTCCACGAACGCCCGCTCGATCACGTAGTCGCCCGGCTCGCGGGTGCGCGGCGAGGCCCGGAAGCCGCGGCCGTCCAGCAAGGCGCAGAGGTCGTCCAGCATGGCCGGGCTGCCGCACAGCATCACGCGGTCGGTTTCCGGGTTCAGCGGCGGCAGGCCGGCGGCCTCGCTCATCACGCCATCGGCGATCGCGTCGGTGATGCGGCCGCGGTTGCGGAACGGCTCGCGCGTCACCGTGGGGTAGTAGATCAGCTTTCCGCGCACCAGCTCGCCCAGGTATTCGTGCCGGGGCAGCTCGTGTTCCAGGTAGTGCGCGTAGGCGAGGTCGTTGATGTGGCGCACGCCGTGGGCCAGCACGATCTTCTCGTAGCGTTCGTAGGTGTCCGGGTCGCGGATGATGCTCATGAACGGCGCCAGTCCGGTGCCGGTACCGAACAGGTACAGGTGCCTGCCGGGCTTGAGGTCGGTGAGCACCAGGGTGCCGGTGGGCTTGCGCGTGACGATCAGCGGATCGCCGGGCCTGAGGTGCTGCAGGCGCGAGGTGAGCGGGCCGTTCGGCACCTTGATCGAGAAGAACTCCAGGTGCTCCTCCCAGCTCGCGCTGGCGATCGAGTAGGCGCGCATCAGCGGGCGGCCTTCGCTCTCCAGCCCGATCATCACGAACTGGCCGCTGTCGAAGCGGAAGCCGGGATCGCGCGTGGTGCGGAAGGAGAACAGCGTGTCGTTCCAGTGCTGCACGTCGATCACGTGCTCGGTCGCCATGGCTACCATGATTCGTCGTCTCGATTTCAGCCGGGGAAAAGCGCGCCGCCGCGCATGGCGGCAACGGGACTCGCGTGGGAGGGCGGCGTGCCGGTGGACCTGGCGAGTGGCCGCCTGGGGGCGCGGCGGCAGGCCATTTTACGCGATCCGGGTCATCGCCGCCCGCCATGTTCTCCGGCATCATGTGCGCAGTCCGGGGAGGGGAGCGAAGATGGAACCGAACGCCGCGCCGCCCGTGCGCGAACATCATGTCCACCAGCGCCATTTCGACCGCCTGGTGATGCTGTCCGACGGCGTGTTCGGCATCGCGCTGACCCTGTCGGCGGTGGAGCTGCGTCCGGAGGCGAAGCCGGGCCAGACCCTGCTGCAGGTCTGGGGCATGCCGCTGCTGGCCTATTTCCTCACCTTCTTCATCATCGGCCTGGTGTGGCTCCAGCACCGCCGCGCACTGGCCCAGCTGCGGCGCACCGACAACACGCTGACCCTGATCACCCTGGTGCTGCTGAGCATGATCGCGCTGATGCCGGTGGTGATCCGTGCGATGGTCACCGGCGAGGGCGGCCTGGACGCCACCAGCGGCCTGACCGCCTACGCGATTTCGCTGCTGGTGATCAATTCCTGCCTCACGGCGGGCTGGGGCTATGCGGTTTTCATCGGCCATCTGGTGCCCGACATGCCGCGACGGCAGGCCTGGAGCTGGCTGCTGCATGACGCGTTCATCACGCTGGTGTGGGCGGCGATCGCGTGCTGGTTCCAGCATGCGGTGTGGATGCTGGTCCTGATGGCCGCACTGGCCGTGGCCGCGCGCATCGCTTCGGCATGTCTGGCCCGCCGTGGAAAGCCCGCTCCGGGCTGAAACTCCACAGCGGCGCCCCGATCCGGGACAATGGCGGCCTGATGACCGCCATTGCCTGCCTTGAACCCGAAGCCTGGCGCCTGTCCGTGGCCCCGATGATGGACTGGACAGACCGCCATTGCCGCTTCTTCCACCGCCTGCTGTCCCCGCACGCAAGGCTGTACACCGAGATGGTGACCAGCGCGGCGCTGGTGCGCGGCAGGCAGTTGCGCCTGCTCGAACACAGCCACGAGGAACACCCGGTGGCGCTGCAGCTGGGCGGCAGCGAGCCGGCCGAACTGGCCGCGGCGGCGCGGCTGGGCGCGGCGGCCGGCTACGACGAGATCAACCTCAACGTGGGTTGCCCGTCCGACCGCGTGCAGTCCGGCCGCTTCGGCGCCTGCCTGATGTACGAGCCGGCGCTGGTGGCCGACTGCGTCAAGGCGATGCGCGACGCGGTGGGCGTGCCGGTGACGGTGAAATGCCGCATCGGCGTGGACGAGCAGGACGACTACGCCGACCTGCAGCACTTCACCGAGACCATGCTGGAGGCCGGCGTCGGGGTGCTGGCGGTGCATGCACGCAAGGCCTGGCTCAAGGGCCTGTCGCCGAAGGAGAACCGCGAGATCCCGCCGCTGGACTACCCGCGCGTGCACCGGCTCAAGCGCGAGTTCCCGGAACTCGTGGTGGTGATCAACGGCGGCATCACCACGGTGGGCCAGGTACAGGCGCAGCTGGCCGAACTGGACGGCGTGATGCTGGGCCGCGCCGCCTACCACGACCCGTACCTGCTGGCCCGGCTCGAACACGCGCTGCACGGCACCCCGCTGCCGCGCCGCGAGCAGGTGCTGGCGCGCCTGCGCCCCTATGTCGAGGCCGAGCTGGCGCGCGGCACCGCGCTCAAGCACATCACCCGCCACCTGCTGGGCCTGTACCAGGGCGAGCCGGGCGCGCGCGGCTTCCGCCGCGTGCTCAGCGAAGGCGCGCACCTGCCGGGCGCGGGCTGGGCGCTGATCGAGCGGGCGATGGCGCCGCTGGCGACGGCCGCGTGACAGCGATGGTCCGTCCGGTCACTATTCAGCCCTGCCTGCCCAAACTGAACGACCAGAGACAGACCACGGTCGAAGCATTCCGATGAAAGCCTGCCGAACCCTCACGTTGCTCGCGTCGCTGGCGCTCGCGCTGGCCGCGAGCCCCGCGGCATCGGCGCAGGCCAGGTCGGCCGACCTCAGCCTCGGCGATGCGGTGACCCGGGCACAGCAGGAAACCAATGGCCAGGTGCTGTCGGCCGAGTCGCGGCACTTTGACCGCCGTACCGAGTACCGCATCAAGGTGCTCACGCCGCAGGGCCACGTGCGGGTGATGACGATACGTGCCACCGGCAACGACAATACGCGACCACCTTCCCCGTCACCCAGAAACCCGCCCGGCCGGCGCGCCGGCGGCAAGGAGAGACACTGATGCGCATCCTCTTGGTGGAAGACGAGGCCCCGCTGCGCGAGACGCTGGCGGCACGACTGAAGCGCGACGGCTTCGCCGTCGACGCGGCGCAGGACGGCGAAGAGGCGCTCTACCTCGGCCGCGAGGTACCGTTCGACCTCGCCATCATCGACCTGGGCCTGCCCAAGATGTCCGGCATGGACCTGATCAAGGCGCTGCGCGAGCACGGCCAGCGCTATCCGGTGCTGATCCTCACCGCGCGCGGCGGCTGGCAGGACAAGGTGGAAGGCCTCAAGCAGGGCGCCGACGACTACCTGGTCAAGCCGTTCCACGTCGAGGAACTGCTGGCCCGCATCAACGCGCTGGTGCGCCGCGCCAGCGGCTGGTCCAAGCCGGTGCTGGCCTGCGGCCCGATCAAGCTGGACACCACCGCGCAGACGGTGACGGTGGAAGACAAGATCGTCGACCTCACCAGCTACGAGTACAAGGTGCTGGAGTACCTGATGCTGCACGCCGGCGAGCTGGTCTCCAAGGCCGACCTCACCGAGCACATCTACCAGCAGGACTTCGACCGCGACTCCAACGTGCTGGAAGTCTTCATCGGCCGCCTGCGCCGCAAGCTGGACCCGGAAGGCGCCCTCAAGCCCATCGAGACCGTGCGTGGACGCGGATACCGCTTTGCCATCCCCCGCACCGACGGCGACGACGAGTGAGCCCGCGCCGCGCCGCCCGCTGTCGCTGGCGGCGCGCTCGGCCATCACCACCGGCTTCGTGCTGGCCGCCTTCCTCGGGCTGGTCGGCGTGGTCATGTCCGTGGCCAAGCAGCAGACCGCACTGAACACCCTGCAGGACCAGCTGCGCGACGCCGCCATCACCGACATCATCACCCACACCGACGTCAACCGCGACGGCCGCCTGCTGCCGCCCGACTCGCCGCCGCAGAAGTTCTCCCAGCCCGGTTCCGGCCTGTACGCGGTGATCCTGGGGCCGGCCGGCTACCACTGGGAATCCACCTCGGCAGTCGGCCACGATTTCCGCTTCCTGAAACCGCTGCCGGTGGGCACGGACCAGTTCGCCGGCCCGGTCGACACCCGCATGGGCCGGCTCTACTACTACGCCAGGGGCGTAACCTTCGATTCCCTGGACGGCAGAAAATCGACGCCCGCCACCATCATGGTGGCGCAGACCGAGCAGCAGCTCGAAGGCGAGAACGCGGTGTACCGGCGCACGCTGGCGCTGTGGCTGTCGGTGCTGGGCATGATGCTGATCGTGCTGCAGCTGCTGCTGCTGCGCTGGAGCCTCACCCCGCTGCGCAAGGTGGCCAGCGACATGAGCCGGGTCGAGCGCGGCGACAGCGACCACCTGGACAGCCAGTACCCGCTGGAACTGACCGGCCTCACCGAGCGCATCAACGCCTTCATCAACAGCGAGCGCGAGCAGCGCACGCGCTACCGCCACACCCTGGCCGACCTCGCGCACAGCCTGAAGACGCCGCTGGCGGTGATCCGCTCGCAGATGGAATCGGCCAACGAAGACCCGGCGCGACGCGGCGTGCTCGACCAGGTGCGCCGCATGGACGAGCTGGTCGCCTACCAGCTGGCGCGCGCCGCCACCTCGGGCCGGCAGACCTTCGCCGCCGCGGTGCCGATCGCCAGCCATGCCGAGGACCTGGTGCAAAGCCTGGAGAAGGTCTATGCCGCGAAGAACGTGCTGTGCGAGTTCGACATCGCCGACGGCGCCTCCTTCCACGGCGAGCTGAACGACCTGCTCGAACTGATGGGCAACCTGCTGGAGAACGCGTTCAAGTGGACGCGCCACCACGTGCTGCTGGTGGTGCAGAAACAGCCCCAGCCCGGCCGCATCCGCCCCGGCCTGCTGCTCAGCGTGGAGGACGACGGCCCCGGCATCGCCGCGGACAAGATCGAGAAGGTGCTGCAGCGTGGCGTGCGCGGCGACGAGCGCGTGCAGGGCCACGGCATCGGCCTGTCCATCGTGCAGGACATCGTGCGCGCCTACCGCGGCGAGCTGGCGGTGGATCGTTCGCCCGAACTGGGCGGCGCACGCTTCAGCGTGAAACTGCCGCCGGAGTAGGAGCGGCTTCAGCCGCGATCGCGATCACGATCGGGCCAGGCATCGGGCAATCGCGGCTGAAGGCGCTTGTGTCTGCACAACCCCGTAAAGTGGCAGTGGAGAGCGATGTGCGGCACGCCGACAAGGCGCAGTGTTGGAAGCACGTGTAGGAGCCCGAGCGGCCGCACATCGACCTCACCCCATAGC
>NZ_JBFOHL010000011.1:0-134260 GCF_040812275.1 Rhodanobacter geophilus
TGGGCTTCTTCTTGGCGTCAAAACTTAACGAGGCGAACGAACGCTGCTTCATCGAGGATGTGCTTCCGGGGGCTCATCGCTATGATGCCTCAGTCGGGGAATAGATCAGAGCATCCCTAACCGTGGATTATTGATGCTTTATCAAAATAGAAATGGAATAAAATTACTCCGCCGCCGATCACTTCATCGGGAAACTGCCCTTGGTGCATGGGCAGTTACAAATTGGCACCATCCAGTTCGCAGCCAGTAGGCAAACTGCAGTGACACCGCATCTCCTGTTTCACGATAGTGCGCAAGCAAGTCATTTTCGAAGACGGGCATGCGAATGACAGCTTGCGCATCCACGATCAACCCTGCATTTTCTAAATGGTGAAGTATATCCGCTCTGCTTGGTAGATCTTTGTGTGTTCGATCATCATAGAAGTTCGCAGTGATGTGTGCGAAACCCACTTTCAAAAGCTCTTGACTGGTTGGACAAAACTGCGATTCGTGCGCCGGCCATTCAATATAGATTCGCCCATTAGGCTTTAGGCGCGAGGCACACCAGTTTATGTATCCGCTTCGATCCTCTATATGTTCGATGAAGTGAGATGAATAGATCGCATCGAACTCCCGCCCGCCAAATTCCGGCAAGCGCTGGTCCCAATTCCCAAGCTCATATCCATCATATCTATCAAAACCCGCTCCTTTTTCGAGAGAGTATGCAAACAGCTTTATATCCAATCGCTTCGGAAGTGGCCAATGCCTGAACACCTCAAATCCACCATCGCCCGCACCTACATCAAGCATGGACGCATTTGCCGGAAGGGTTTTAAGAAAAATCGCACGCGGATGTTGTGCATGATAACGCTCTAGTACCTCCTCGACAGGATGCACCGGCTCTATCTTCCGTCCAAACCACTGCGTTATGGATTCAAATTCGTTGCCCACTGGCATAATCTCCGCGGTTCAAGCGCTTGGTTTCATCATTGGATTTACTGCACGGCGATGATGCACACCACTGCAAGGAATGGAAGGAATTAATCGATCCTCGGAACATCAGGTTATTCGCCAACACCATGGTGAAATAATCCCGATAAAGCCACCCCTGTTCGGCTTCGCGGGCCTTGTATGCATGCATATCCACTGTTGCATTCTGCTTGTTCGCCTTGTGAGTGGCAAGCTGCTTCGTCGTGTCCTTGCACATTTATCGGATCTGCAACATGAGGGCTGAACAAGTGGGTGGGAACTAATCCTTCGCCTTTATAGCGAAAAGCCCACCACATGGCGGGCTTTTTATCACTTACTCCAGCAACCCGTGGCTGCGCAGCAGCGCCTCCGGCTCCGGCTTGCGGCCGCGGAAGGCGACGAAGCTCTCCAGCGCCGGTCGGCTGGCGCCCACGGAAAGCACTTCGCGGCGGAAACGCGCGCCGGTGGCGGGGTCGATCACGCTGCCGCCCTGCTTCGCCGCGTCCTCGAATGCGCCGAACGCATCGGCGCTGAGCAGTTCGGCCCACAGGTAGCTGTAATAGCCGGCCGCGTAGCCGCCCGCGAAGATGTGGCTGAACGCGTGCGGGAAGCGGTGCCACGCCGGCGGATGCAGCACCGCCACCTGCTTGCGCACCTCGCCCAGCACCGCCAGCACGCGGGCGCCCTCGGCGGGGTCGTAGCCCAGGTGCAGGGTGAAGTCGAACAGCGCGAACTCCAGCTGGCGCACCAGGAACAGGCCGGCGTGGAAATGCCGCGCGGCCAGCATGCGCTGGAACAGTTCCTCCGGCAGCGGCTCGCCGGTCTGCCAGTGGCGCGCGAACAGGTCCAGCGCCTCGCGGTTCCAGCCGAAGTTCTCCATGAACTGGCTGGGCAGTTCCACCGCGTCCCACTCCACGCCGTCGATGCCGCCGATCGAGGGCAGGGCGATTTCGGTGAGCAGGTGGTGCAGGCCGTGGCCGAATTCGTGGAACAGGGTGAGCACGTCGTCGTGGGTGAGCAGGGCCGGGCGGCCCTCGGTGGGCGGCGCGAAGTTGCAGGTGAGGAAGGCCACCGGCAGCTGCTTCGCCTCGCCGTCGTCGAAGCGGGCGCGGCAGACGTCCATCCACGCGCCGCCGCGCTTGCCGGTGCGCGCATAGAGGTCGACGTAGGCGCCGGCGAACACGCGGCCGTCGGCGTCCCTCACGTCGTAATAGCGCACGTCGGGATGCCATACGTCGACGCCTTCGCGCTCGGCGAGCGTGATGCCGTAGAGCTTGTGCACGATCGCCCACAGCCCGGCTGTCACCGCAGGCAGCGGGAAGTAGGGCTTGAGCTGTTCCTCGTCGAGCTCGTAGTTCTGCTGGCGCAGCTTCTCGGACGCATAGCCCACGTCCCACGGTTCCAGCATGTCCAGCCCCAGTTCGGTGCGCGCGAACTCGCGCAGCGTGGCCAGCTCGCGCTGCGCCACCGGCTTCGCGCGCGCGGCGAGGTCGTGCAGGAACTCCATCACCTCGGTGGGCGAGCCGGCCATCTTGGTGGCCAGCGATTCCTCGGCCGCGTTGGCGAAGCCCAGCAGCTTCGCGGCCTCGTGGCGCAACGCCATGATCCGTTCGATGCGCGCTGAGTTGTCGTATTTGCCCGCGTGCGGGCCCTGGTCGGAGGCGCGGGTCTGGTAGGCCCAGTACACCCGCTCGCGCAGCGCGCGGTTGTCGGCGTAGGTGAGCACGGCCTGCACGCTGGGTTGCTTCAGCGTGACCAGGTAGCCATCCAGATCCTGGTCCTTGGCGTACTGGCGCAGCACCGCGCGGCCGGACTCGGGGATGCCGGCGAGATCGCGCTCGTCGGTGACGTGCTCGTGCCAGGCGTCGGTGGCGTCGAGCACCGCGTTGGAGAATTCGGTGGAAAGCTTCGACAGCTCCACGCCGATCTCGCGGAAGCGGGTGCGCGCAGGCTCCTCGAGCGCCACGCCGGAGAGCCTGAAATCGCGCAGCGCGTGTTCCACCAGCGCGCGCTCGGGCCGGCCCAGTGCGCCGAACGCGGGGGCATCGGCCACCGCCTGCACCGCGGCGTACAGCGCACGGTTCTGACCCTGCTCGATGCCGTAGTCGGTGAGCTTCTCCTCGGCCGGGCCATAGACCTCGCGCAGCGCGGCGCTGTCGGCCACCGAGTGCAGGTGCGACACCGGCGCCCAGGCGCGATTGAGGCGTTGCTCCAGCCGTTCCTGCGCCAGCATCACGTGCGCGAAATCGCGCGGTGCACCGGGCGCGGCGAGCGCGGCGATGGCGGCGCGGTCATCGGCGAGGATGGTGTCGATCGCCGGCGCCACGTGTTCGGGGCGGATGCGGGAGAAGGCCGGCAGCGCGTCGTCGGCCAGCAGCGGGTTGTCTTGGTTCATGGAAGCTCCTTGTGCGCGCCAAAGCGTGACGAGCGACCCCGGCGAAATCAAGCGCAGGACCGTGCGGGCGCCGGCTGTCATCGCCCGGGCGTAGCATCCGCGGCATGGAGCCAACCGATCTGGCCGAACTGATGGGACGCACCGCGCTGTTCGCCCACCTGGGCGAAGCGCAACGCGCGGCGCTGGGGCGGCAGATGCGCTGGCTGTGCCTGCCCGGCGGGCAGTATCTGTTCCAGGCCGGCGAGCCGGCCGACGCGCTGTACCTGCTGCGCAGCGGCAGCCTCGGTGTGTTCGACGGGCCCACCACCCTGCTGCACCAGCTGGCCGCCGGCGAATGCGTGGGCGAGATCAGCCTGCTCTCGGGCGGCCACCATCATCTCGCCGTGCGCGCGCTGCGCGACTCGGAGCTGCTGCGGCTGGATCGCGCCGCGTTCGAGGCGCTGGTCGAACACCATCCGCGCGCGATGCTGGACGTGGCCCGCGTGGCGATGCAGCGCCTGCTGCAGAACGAGCGCAGCGACACCGCGCCGGACAAGCCGCGCACCTTCGCGATCCTGCCGGTGGATGCCGGCGTGCCCGCCCATGCGCTGGCGCTGCAACTCGGCCGCGCACTGGAGGCGTACGGCAACTGCGTGCTGATCGACGCCGAACTGGGTGCGGGCCGCGGCAGCGACTGGTTCGCCGAGCGCGAGGCGCAGGCGCGCTTCGTGATCTACCTCGACCGCAACGGCGACGCGCCGTGGCGCCAGCGTTGCCTGCGCCAGGCCGACGTGCTGCTGCTGCCGGCGCTGGCCGCGCTGCCGGCGCGGCCGTGGCCGGAAGCCGCGCCGGGCCACCCTTCGCGCGCACGGCATCGCCCACGCCACCTGTTGCTGCTGCATGCCGGCCGCCAGGTGCAGCACGGCGCGGCGCAGCGCTGGCGCGCCCAGTTCAGCGGCGCGCTGCAGCACCACCACATCCGCGGCACGGACGACATCGCGCGGGTGGCGCGGCTGGTCAGCGGCCACGGCCGCGGCCTGGTGCTGGCCGGCGGCGGCGCGCGCGGGCTGGCCCACCTCGGCGCGCTCAAGGCGCTGCGCGAAGCCGGCCACGTGTTCGACGCGGTGGGCGGCACCAGCATCGGCGCGATCATCGGCGCCGGCGTGGCCGACGACTGGGACACGCCGACCCTGCTGCGCAAGTTCCACGCCGCCTTCGTGCGCGGCCGCCCGCTGTCGGACTGGACGCTGCCGCTGGTGGCGCTGACCCGCGGCCGCCGCGCCGCCTGGCTGCTGCGCGAGGCATTCGGCGCGATCGACATCGAGGATCTCGCCACGCCGTTCTTCTGCGTCTCCACCAGCCTCTCCGGCACCGGCCGCGTGGTGCATCGGCAAGGGCCGCTGTGGCTGTGGCTGCGCGCGTCCAGCGCGATCCCCGGCGTGCTGCCGCCGGTGCTGCACCACGGCGAGGTCTACGTGGACGGCGCGCTGGTGGACAACCTGCCCACCGACGTGATGGCCGCGGACGGCCTCGCCCACCTCACCGCCGTGAGCATCCGCGCCGACATCGAGCTGCGCAGCGGCATCGAGGATTTCGCCACGCCGCCGTGGTGGCGGTTGCTGCTGCAACAGCGCCGCGGCCCGCGCTGGCCCGGCCTGGTCTCCACCCTCACCCGCGCCGCGATGGTCAACAGTGAGGAGACCAGCGAGCACTGCCGCGCGCTGGCGCAACGGCTGATCACCCCGCCGCTCGACCACGTCGGCATGCTGGACTGGAAGGACTGGCAGCGTGCCGTGGAAGCGGGCTACCGCGAGACGATGCGCGTGCTCGAAGCGGAGCGCGCCTGACTCCCCTCCCTTCGGGAAGGGGCCTTGCGGCGCGGCTAGAATGGGCGCATGAATCCGCTGCGCAGCTGCAAGGGCATCGCCCCCGTCCTCGGTGAACGCGTCTACGTCGACCCCGCCGCCAGCGTGATCGGCGCCGTGGTGCTGGCCGACGATGTCTCGATCTGGCCCGGCGCGGTGCTGCGCGGCGACGTGAACCACATCCGCGTCGGCGCGCGCACGAACATCCAGGACGGCGCGATCGTGCACGTGGCGCACCAGGGTCCCTATGGCCCGGGTTATCCCTGCCTGATCGGCGCCGACGTCACCATCGGCCATGCCGCGGTGGTGCACGCCTGCACCATCGAGGACGGCTGCCTGATCGGCATGCACGCCAGCGTGCTCGACGGCGCCGTGGTGAAGCGGCACGGCTTCGTGGGCGCCGGCGCGCTGGTGCCGCCCGGCAAGGTGGTGGGCGAGCGCGAGCTGTGGCTGGGCAACCCGGCGAAGTTCGTGCGCAGGCTCAGCGACGACCAGGTCGAACAGTTGATCTATTCGGCCGCGCATTACGTGCGGCTGAAGGACGACTACCTCGCCGGCTGAGTGTCGTCACTGCGGCGCTGCGGCGCTGGCCTGCTGTGCGCTGATCGCCGCCGCCTCCTCCGCATGCCTGCGGCCGAGCAGCGTGCGCTGGGCATCGAGGTAGCCGCCGAGCAGCGCCAGCTTGTAGTTGTCGGAGTGGTATTCGTAGTGCGCCGGGTCGTATTTGTAGTTGCCGGCGTCGTAGGCGCGCAGCAGCTGCAGCTCGCGTTGCGCCTCGTCCAGGTCGCCCGTGGCGATCGTCTGCTCGACATCCGCGCAGGCCGGCTTGAAGGCATCGCGCAGGTTGTCCAGCGCGGTGCGGTTGTGCGGATCGAGCTGCAGCACGCTGAAGTAGAACTCGAACGCATTGCTGCCCACCGGCGCCACGCGGCGGCCATCGCGCAACGCGTCGGCGGCGAGGCCGAGCAGGACGTGGACGCCGCTGTCGTCCGCGGCCGGCCCGGCCGCGGCACGGGCATTCCAGTGCCACCAGCCGCCACCGGCCGCCAGGATCAATACCAGGAGACCACCCAGCCAGACCGGGCGGCGAGAGAAAAACGAAACGAGACCTTGCATGACACCCCGCCTGACCGGAACCACGGCCGCGACCGTCCCGATGGACGACCGTGGCCGTGGCGGCAAGCTAGCGGCGCATCATGTCAGGGCGATGACTCGCCGATTCACCAGCCGGTCAACGCGTCGCCTTGCCAGGACGAGCCGTCCGGATGGCTGAACCAGTACACGCCGTTCTGCCCGCCGGGGCAGCCCTTGCCACGGGTGTACGCCGTCACCGCACCGGCCGCCGAGCCGACCCCGCCGCGATAGCAGCCACCCAGCGTGTCGCGGTAGGCGAATGCCTGCGTGCTGGCCTGGCCGGTGTGCCCGGTGAAGTTGCCGCCGGCGTCGAAGTCCAGCGTGTCGGCGCTGTCCACGGTGTTGTCCACCCGGTCCGCATACAGCGGGAAGCCGAAGAATCCGGTGGAGCGATCCAGCCGGTAGCCCTGCGCCACCGTGGTGGCGACCGCCACGCTGCCATCCGGGGCCACCTGCTCGTTGTAGTCGAGGCGGAAGGGGTAGCTCACGTGCTGCGTGTATGACGAACCGTCGCTGCTGCTGCTCGTCCCGTCCATCGAGGTGAGCTGGTCGGTGACCTGCCGGTAGGTGGTGGCGTTGATCGTGAAGGTCTGCGTGTCGGCGAAACCCACGGTCTGGTCCACCGTGTTCTTCACGCGGCCGTGCGAGGTGTCGACATAGCCCTCGATGGTGAAATGGCGCTTGAGGTGGGTGGTGATGCCGCCGTTGCCGGTGCTGTCCAGCGTGCTGGCTATCGTCGGCGTGGGCGCCTGGCCGGCCAGGGTGTTGCGCGTCACGCCGCCGGTGACCTGGCTGCTGTGGCTGTCCTGGTACACCAGCAGGGTCGCGGCGGTGGAGAAGTAGTTGTTCGCGCCGGCCACGTTGAGCGCCACCGTGTGCTGCGCACCGTCGCTGAGCATGCCCGCGAACGGACTGAGGTCGACCCGGTACGGCATGAAGTTCAACGTCTGCACACCGGTGACCGGCCGCCACAGGTAGGGATCGATGCCGCCGGTGTAGACCCACGGATACACCGGCGCCACGCCCGCGGGCTGGCCGTCGATGCTCACCTCGGCCTCGCGGAAGTTGCCGCCGCCGCACTCCTGCACCGCGGCGGCGTACTGGTCGGGCACGCAGGTGTACCAGAACTCGTCGGCGTTCTGGCTTTGCGCGAACACGTCGAGGTAGGCGTGCACCACGTTGCGCGGCAGGGTCAGCGTCTTCGACAGCTGGTCGGTGGAGGTGGCCAGGTTGGTGACGCTGCCCACCGGGTCGCTGCCCAGCGGAATCACCTGGTCCGGCACGCGCGGTGCGGGCGCGCGCGCCGAGGCCGGGTAGAACAGCAGCTTCGCGCTGCCGTGGATCACGCCGGTGTAGGTGCTGCTCACCAGGTTCCACAGGATCGCCTGGCCCTGCCCGGCGTTCCGCAGCAATGCGCTGTAGTCGGTGAGGTCGCGCTCCACGTGCCAGCTCGGCGCCACCGTGGACGAGGGCTCCTCGGTGGTGCCGAAATACAGGTCCACGCCGCCCAGCCAGATCGAGGCGGTGCGGTCGTACTGCACGCCTGCGGTCACCGAGAAGTCCGCCTCCAGCACCACCTTGGCCCACTTCGTGCCGCAGCCGGCGGGCGGCGTGTAGCTGTAGGGCCGCGTGCCGAAATCGTTGAACACGTCGTCCTGGAACAGTTGCACCACGCAGGGCTGGCCCGGCGGGCGCGGCACCGCCGGGTCGGCGGTGGTCACGTTGGTCGAACCGACCGGACTGCCGCCGGTGGCGGCGAAGGCGCTGCAGGCAAACCACGACAGCCCGGCAGCGGCCAGGCAACGACCGAACATCCCCATGCGCAGCATGCGATTACCCCTTGCGTGCGGGCCCGTCGTGAACAGGCCCAGCCACCCCCTGCGCCGGGCATGCTGGCACCGGCGCTTTTAGACGGGGTCAAATGGGCCGCGCGAAAAGGTGATGTGCTTGGCAGGACGCGCCGCGCGCTCAAACCGCCGCACGCAGCGCCTGGTACACCGGCTCGGTATCGGGCCGCCTGCCGTGCCACAGCTCGAACGCCTCGGCGGCCTGTTCCACCAGCATGCCGAGGCCGTCCCAGGCGTAGCGCGCCTTCGCCGCCTTCGCCCACGCGACGAAATCGATGGCCGCCGCGCCGTAGGCGAGGTCGTAGCAGAGCGCACGCGCGCCCACCAGCGACATCGGCAGTTTCAATCCGCCGCCCAGCACGCCGGCCGACGTGGCGTTGACGATCAGGTCGTAGCTGCCCAGGTTCGCGAGGTCGTCCCAGTAGCGCGTATGCACGCGCGCGGGCTCGCCGATCGCATCGGCCAGCGCATCGGCCGTTTCCGGCGTGCGGTTGACGATGGTCAGCGTCTGCACGCCCGCATCCAGCAGCGACCACGCCACGGCCCGCGCCGCGCCGCCGGCACCCAGCATCAGCGCGTCGTGGCCGCGCAAATCGACGCGGTGACGCTCGGTGAGGTCCCGCACCAGGCCGGCACCGTCCGTGTTGTGCGCGGCCAGCCGGCCATCGGGCAGGCGGCTGAGCACGTTCGCCGTGCCGGCGCGGGTGGCCGCCTCGCTGCGTTCGCCGGCCAGCGCGAAGGCCGCACCCTTGTGCGGCAGCGTGACGTTTGCGCCCGCGCCGCCCGCAGCGAAAAAACCGTGCACCGCCGCGGCGAAGTCCACCGGCGCCGCATCGATGGTGCGGTACTCCAGCGCGATGTCGCACTGTCGCGCGAAGGCCTGGTGGATGCGCGGCGACAGCGAATGCGCGATCGGGTGGCCGAACACGGCGAACTGGGACGGCTGGCTCATGCGGCGCTCCTGCAAACAGGCGGCCATTGTATGTGGCGCGGCGTGTCCGGACCGGCCTTCGTAGGCCCAGGCGGACCGTCGCAGCTTCTGAGATGGCGAGCCGGCACGCTGCCTCCATCGCCCGCGAGGAAACCGCCATGCGCCTCACCGCCATCGACCATTGCCGCCACGACCGCCTGCTCGGCATCGCCCTGCTGTGGCTCGCCGCCGGCGGCGCGCTGCTCGCCACCACCCTGGTGCCGGCGCGCACTGCGCTGCTGGGCTGGGCGCCGCTGCTGTGGCTGCTGGTGGCGCCGCTGGCGCTGCTGCTGATCCTCGAACCGGGCCTGCCACGGCAACTGCTGCCACGACGGCACGCGCGACGCCGGCACTGATTCCATCTGGCAGTGGAACAGCCGCGACGGGCAGGTCGCGGCGAGGGTAGTCGGGGGCGGGCCGGAGGCCATGCGTTGCCCGACAGCGTGAGGGAACACGCCGGCCGCCGGCCGTTGCAGGGAGGCAACGGCCGGCGCGACCCGCTTGCACAGCGTTGTCGCGCCGACTGCGCCCTCAGTTGCCGATACCCTGCCGCTTGCGTTCCATCCGGCGCAGGAACTCCTGCATCACGCGCAGGTACAGCTCGCTGCCGAGATGCGCGTCCTCGACGCCGGCGTCGATCGAGGGGTTGTCGTTGACCTCGATCACCACCGGTTTGTCGTCGACCTGCTTGAGGTCCACGCCGTAGAAGCCGTTGCCCACGGCGCTGGTGGCCTTGAGCGCCAGTTTCACCACCTCGGGCGGTGCGCGATCCACCGGCAGCGTTTCGAAGCCGCCCGACTTGGCATCGCCCTTGGCGGCGTGGTTGTAGATCTGCCAGTGGCCGCGCGACATGTAGTACTTGCACGCGTACAGCGGCTCGCGGTTGAGCACGCCGATGCGCCAGTCGAACTCGGTGTAGACGTATTCCTGCGCCAGCAGCAGCGCGCTGTGCTGGAACAGCTCGGCGCTGGCCTGGTCCAGCGCCGCCTCGTTCTCCACCTTGACCACGCCGCGCGAGAACGAGCCGTCGGGGATCTTCAGCACCAGCGGATACCCCAGCCGCGTGGCGACTTCCTTCATGCCCTTGCTGTCGTCGCGGTAGAGGATCTCGGTGCGCGGCACGGCGAGCTTGCGCGAGACCATCAGGTCGTTGAGGAAGATCTTGTTCGTGCAGCGCAGGATCGAGGCCGGGTCGTCGATCACCACCATGCCCTCCTTCTCCGCACGGTGGGCGAAGCGATAGGTGTGGTTGTCGCTGGCGGTGGTCTCGCGGATGAACAGGCCGTCGTATTCGGCGAGGCGCTGGTAGTCGTTCTTGCCGATGGTGTCGACCTCGATGCCGAGCTCCTTGCCGGCAGCCACGAACTGCTTGAGCGCCTTCTTGTTCGACGGCGGCATCTGCTCGGCGGGGTCGACCAGCATCGCCAGGTCGTAGCGGTACAGCTTGCGCGCGCGCGGCTTGCGCCACAGCTTGCGCGAGAAGCGGTCCAGCTCCTCGGCGAACGCGTCCTCCTGGGCGTCGTCCAGCGTGTGCAGGCCCACCGGCTTGATCGAGCTGACCTGCCACACGCGGTCGCGCTCGAACTCGATGCGCAGCAGCGGGCAGGGGAAGGATTCGAACACCTGCCGCGACAGGTCCTGCAGCGCGGGGTAGGCGGTCTCGCCGAAGTAGACCAGGATGCCGAAGTCGGTGGTGTCGCGGCCGCCGGCCGGCAGGAAGTGGGTGAGCTTGGTGTTGAGATCCTCGATGTCCACGCCGTACAGCGAGCGCCGGCGCAGGTCGTTGATGGTGCGCACCGAGGGCATCACCCGGTGCCCGCGCGCCTCGGCCAGCAGCGACACGTAGTAGCCGGTGCCCAGGTACTTGTAGCTGCGGCACAGGTTGATGACGTGGGTGCGTTCGTCGTCGCTGCCCACCGGCTCGCGCAGGTAGTCCATCGCGCTGACCACGTCCACCGACGGGTAGTAGGAACCCCAGTCGGAGGCTTTTTCGACCACGATGACCAGACGGGCCATGTCACCACTCAGGCTTGCGATTGCGGGGGACGCCCTGCTCGCAGGGCGGCGGGGAACGCGAGCGCGCAGTGTCGCATGGCGCCGGCGGTGTGCAAGGCGCGGCGCTGAAGCCCGCGTAAACACGCCCTGCGCGCCGCGATTGCCGCCCCGCCGGCGGGGCACTACAGTCCGCCCGGCTTGCCGCCGTGCCGGTCGTCCGCTCCAGGGAATCCATCGCCATGCCGCCAGCCAACGTGCGCATCCGCTCCGCCGAGCTCTCCGATCTCGACGACCTGGTGGCGCTGGAGCAGCACAGCTTCAGCAGCGACCGGCTGAGCCGCGCGCAATTCCGTCGCCACCTCGACAGCGACAGCGCCAAGGTGCTGGTGGCCAGTACCGGTCCGCACCGCTTCCTCGGCAACGCGGTGGTGTTCTTCCGCAAGCGCAGCGGCGTGGCGCGGCTGTATTCGATCGCCACCCATCACGCGGCGCGCGGCCAGGGCGTGGGCAGCGCCCTGCTCGACGCCGCCGAACAGCTGGCGCACCGTCGCCACTGCCGTGCCATGCGGCTGGAAGTGCGCGCCGACAACCACGGCGCCGTGCGCCTGTACGAACGACAGGGCTACCGCCGCATCGGCCATGCCGCGGGCTACTACGAGGATGGCGGCGACGCCTGGCGCTACGAGAAGCTGCTGGCAAGGCCGGGCGCCTGAGAATCCGCCGCCCGGCCTTGCCGCATGGCGGCAAGGCCGGTACCGCATTCACGCCTGCGGTGCGGCCGTCACCCGTGATGGCGGTTTGCCGCCGCCGCTGCCGCCTTCAGTTCGCGGCTGGCCTGGTCGAGCAGGTCCTTCGCCTTCGCCGCGTGGCCGTCCATGTCCCATTCGTTGGCCTGCTGCGCGGCAACGATGCGGTGGTAGGCCTGGTCGGTGAGCCGCTGCGCCGCGGCGATGTTCGGATGGCGATGGGTGCTGACGTCGCGGACCGGCTGCGTGGCGAACGCGGCGGCGGTGGCTAACGACAGGGTGGTGGTCAGGACGACTCCCGCGAGCTTCTTCATGTGCGTCTCCCCGGTTGAGTGGATGCCGGCAAGCACAGCGGCGCCGTGGCCGCCGCGTCGTGGCGGGGTGAATCTAGCGCGGCTTCGATTCAAGTTCCTGCGCCGCATTCGTTCGGCCGGATGAAGCACGGTGGCGGTGCGCAGTCGCGCGGCTATCATCCGCCCATCCCCGCCCACAGGCTTGCCGGCATGGCCGATGTCGTCGTGTTCCATCACGCCCAGGGACTCACGCCGGGCGTGCTTGCCTTCGCCGACGAGTTGCGCGCGGCCGGGCATCGGGTCGCCACGCCGGATCTCTATGCCGGTGCGACCTTCGACACGCTGGAGGCCGGCATCGCGCATGCCGAGCAACTCGGCTTCGACACCGTCATCGAGCGCGGCGTGGCGGCGGCCGGGCCACTGCCTTCCACGGCGGCCTGCCTCGGCTTTTCGCTGGGCGTGATGCCCGCACAGAAACTCGCGCAGACGCGTGGCGGCACGAAGGGCGCCATCCTGCTGCATGCCTGCGTGCCGCCGGAATACTTCGGTCCCTGGCCGCCGGGGCTGCCGCTGCAGATCCATGTCATGGAGAACGACCGGCTGGGCGACGTCGACGTCGCCCGCGAGCTCGCCGCCACGGTCGACACGGCGGAGCTGTTCCTCTACCCGGGCGAGCGGCATCTCTTCACCGACCGCAGCCTGGGCGAGCACGACCCGGATGCGGCGGCGCTGCTCATGCGGCGCGTGCTGGCCTTCCTGCAACGGCTCGCCTGAGTCCGCCCGTCAGCCGCCCAGCGGCGAGCTGATGCGCTGCTGCGTGGCCGCATCCGGCCGCGCCACCAGGGCGCCGCTGCGCGAGAGGCTGACGCTGTAATGGCCACCATCGACCAGCGGCAGGAAGGTGCCGCTGCCGTAGACCGCGTCCACCATCGGCAGTGCGCGCGGGTACTGCCGGCGCAGGTCGAGCAGGTCGAAGCCGTCGGCGGAGCCGAGGCCGATCACGGTGCGCGGCGCGCTCGCCTCCTGCATGGGATCGTCGTAGCGCCCGTCGATGCGGTCGAGCCGGTACAGCGACGGCAGGCCGGCGAGCAGGGCGGGCAGCTTCCATTTCAGCACCACCGCCTCGACGCGCCAGCCGTCGCCCGCCAGATCGAGCTGGCGCGTGCTGCCGTCAGGCCAGCTCAGGGTCAGCGCCCAGCGTTGCGGCGATAGGATGTGCGCGTCGATGTCGACCACCGGGGTCTCCTCGCCGAGCAGGCGATAGCCGCGCAGCGCCCAGCCGCCGGTGCCGAACAGCACGGCGAGCGCGAAGCACGCCACGCACAGCAGTGCATGCCAGGCCGCGGCCAGCCGCGCGCCGGCATCGAGGCGCCGCCGCAGCTGCAGCAGCTGCAGCAGGCTCAGCAGCAGCAGGACCGCCGCCAGCACCAGCAGCGCAGTGGCGGGCAGGCGCAGCAGCTCGATCGGGTTCATGGGGATTTCCGGGAGAAGACCGCTGCATGATAAGCCGCGCCGGTGCGCTCGCTATACTGCATGTGTCATCAACGGCCGTCGCCGCCGCGCGCGCCGCCCTGTCTTCCTCACTGGTGTCCGACCATGCGCCGACCGCTGCTGCTGCCGCTCTGCCTCGCCGCCGCCATGCTTGCCGGCTGCGGCAACAAGGGCCCGCTGTACCTGCCGAACAATCCGAACCCGCCGGTCTACGTGCCGCCGAAGGCGCAACCTGCGCCGGCGGCCTCGCAGGCGGCGCCGGCGCCGGCACCGGCGACCAGCAGCGCCATGCCTGCCGCCACGCACTGAGCGCGCACGGATGCTGCGCTTCTCCAAGATGCACGGGCTCGGCAACGACTTCGTCGTGCTCGATGGCCGCACTGCTCCGTTGTCGCTGAACGTCGCAAGCATCCGCGCGCTGGCCGACCGCCGCACCGGCGTGGGCTTCGACCAGCTGCTCAGCGTGGAACCGGCACGCGATCCGTCCTGCGCGTTCTACTACGGCATCTGGAACACCGACGGCTCGCCCTCGGGCCAGTGCGGCAACGGCGTGCGCTGCGTGGCGGCATGGCTGCACCGCGCCGGCACGCTGGCGCTGGGCGAGGCGGTGCGGCTGGAGAGCCCGTCCGGCCCGGTGACGGTGCGCCTGCTCAATGCGCACGAGGTCACCGTGGACATGGGCGAACCGGTGTTCGCGCCGGCGCGCATCCCGTTCGCGGCGGAAGCCGAGGCGGATCGCTATGCGATCGAGGTCGACGGGGACGCACTGGAGATCGGCGCGGTGTCGATGGGCAATCCGCATGCGGTGGTGATGGCCGAGGCGCTGGCCGAGGGCGTGCCGGAACGGCTGGGCCCGGCGCTCAGCACGCATCCGCGCTTCGCCGCGGGCACCAACGCCGGTTTCGTGCGGCGCGCCGACCGCAGCCACCTCCAGCTGCGCGTGCACGAGCGCGGCGCGGGCTGGACGCAGGCCTGCGGCACCGGCGCCTGCGCCGCCATGGCGGTGCTGCGCCGGCGCGGCGAAGTGGACGAAAGCGTGCAGGTGGACCTGCCCGGGGGCGCCTTGCGCATCGCCTGGCCCGGCCCCGGCCACACGTTGTGGATGACCGGCCCCGCCGCCTTCGTGTTCGAAGGCACATGGCTCGCGGATTGATTCGACAGGTGCGTCCATCGCACACTCGGGTCACTCACGCAGCGGTCCGAGGAAAACGCGCATGAACGCTCCCCTGTCCGATGACGCCACCGAAGCCGGTGCCGTCGCGGCTTACCTGAAGCAGCACCCTTCCTTCCTCAGCGACTACCCCGAGCTGGCCGCCCAGCTCACTGTGCCGCGCGAGCAGGGCCCGGTGGCCTCGCTGGCCACCTACCAGCTGCAGCAGCTGCGCGAGAAGAACGCGGAGCTGGAACGACGCCTCGCCGACCTCACCGCGATCGCCGCCGACAACGAGCGGCTGATGGAGCGCGTGCATGCGCTCACCGTGGCGCTGCTGCGCGCGAACACGCTGGAAGTGACCACGCGCACCATGATGGCCCGGCTCAGCGAGGACTTTCACACCGAACAGGTACGCCTGCTGCTGTTCGGCAACAACGCCGACCTGCCGCGCTCGAACTGGCTGCGCCAGGTGGGCGGCGGCGCCGCGGAACTGCCCGAGCTGGCCGAGCTGCTGCAGCGGCACGAACCCGTCTCCGGCCGCCTGTCGCCCGACAAGCTGGCGTGCCTGTTCGGCGACGAGGCGCCTTCGATCCGCTCGGCGGCACTGATGCCGCTGGGCGAGGCCGGCATCCTCGCGATCGGCAGCCAGGACCCGGACCGCTTCCAGCCCGGCATGGGCACGCTGTTCCTGAAGATGATCGCCGCCACCGTCACCGCCGCACTGGCGCGGGCCCGCGACCTGGCTTGATGCGGTGACGGCGCCGGCGCAACAGGTCGAGACCTGGCTGGCTCGCCTCGCCGGCGAACGGCAAGCCTCGCCGCATACCGTGGACGGCTACCGCCGCGACCTCGCCAAGCTGCTGGCCTGGATGGAGGCGCAGGACATCGCCGGCTTCGCCGCGCTGGAACCGAACCGCATGCGCCAGTTCGTCGCCGCCCAGCATCGCGCGGGGCTGGCGCCGAAGAGCCTGCAGCGCCTGCTGTCCTCCTGCCGCAGCCTGTTCCGCCAGCTCAGCCGCGAAGGCGCGCTGGCGCACGATCCGCTGGCCGGCGTGCGCGGCCCCAAGGTGCAGCGCAAGCTGCCCGTGGTGCTGGACGTGGACGAGGCCGCCAGCCTGGTGGAAGCGGGCGGCGACGGCGCGCTCGGCGTGCGCGACCGCGCCATGCTGGAACTGTTCTATTCCTCCGGCCTGCGCCTGTCCGAACTGGTCGGCCTGCACTGGAGCGACCTCGACCTCGATGGCGGCGAAGTGCGCGTGCTGGGCAAGGGCCGCAAGACGCGCATCGTGCCGGTGGGCCGCCATGCCGTGAGCGCGCTGCGCGCGCTGGGCGACGCCGAAGGCCGGGCGCCGGAAGCGCCGGTGTTCCGCGGCCGCGGCGGCGCGACCATCAGCCCGCGCACGGTGCAGGCGCGGCTGCAGAAACTCGCGCTCGCGCACGGCTTCGCCAAGCACGTGCACCCGCACCTGCTGCGCCACACCTTCGCCAGCCACATGCTGGAATCCTCCGGCGACCTGCGCGCGGTGCAGGAGCTGCTCGGCCACGCCGACATCGCCACCACGCAGATCTACACCCACCTGGATTTCCAACACCTGGCGAAGGTGTACGACGCGGCGCATCCACGGGCCCGGAAAAAGTAAGCGCACTTGTTGCGTTAGGCCCAGTCCCCATGGGGAGCACGCGGGGAACGCCATGGACGGCGTCGGCTCTGAGGAGCGAGGAAGGTTGGGATGAAGGGTGGGTGCTTGCGCAAGCACTGGTTGTTGAAGCGGACTTCGACGAGGTTCCCCGCAAGATTGGCCCCTCACCTCAATCCTCTCCCCGCAGGGGAGAGGAGGCGAACGTGCTGGGCGGGTTTGTTCCGCATTGAAGCTCCCGCAAGCTGACCCCATCTGGTTCGCTCAACCTTGGAGCTTTTATGGAATCCTTCCACGCCACCACCATCATCAGCGTGCGCCGCAACGGCAAGGTCGTGATCGGCGGCGACGGCCAGGTCACCTTCGGCAACACGGTGATGAAGGCGAACGCGCGCAAGATCCGCCGGCTCGGCAAGAACGCCGACGTGCTGGCCGGTTTCGCCGGCGCCACCGCCGACGCCTTCACCCTGTTCGAGCTGTTCGAGCAGAAGCTGGACAAGCACGGCGGCAACCTCACCCGCGCCGCGGTGGAAATGGCCAAGGAATGGCGCACCGACCGCCGCCTCGGCCGCCTCGAAGCGATGCTGGCGGTGGCCGACAAGGAGGCCTCGCTGCTGATCTCCGGCAACGGCGACGTGCTGGAGCCGGAACACGGCCTGATCGCGATCGGTTCCGGCGGCCCCTACGCGCAGTCCGCCGCGCTGGCGCTGATGGAGAACAGCGAGCTCGACGCCCGCGCCATCGTGGAGAAGGCGCTGAAGATCGCCGGCGACATCTGCATCTACACCAACCACAACACCACGATCGAGGAACTGGAAGCGGGAACGGGGAACGGGGAACGGGGAACGTGAGCCTCCCCGTTTCCTCAAGCCCGACGTTCCCTGTTTCCCATTCCCCGTTCCCGGCGAAGCCCATGTCCGAACTGACCCCCCGCGAAATCGTCAACGAACTCGACCGCTACATCATCGGCCAGCACGACGCCAAGCGCGCCGTGGCGGTGGCGCTGCGCAGCCGCTGGCGGCGCATGCAGCTGGAGCCGGCGATGCGCAACGAGATCACGCCCAAGAACATCCTGATGATCGGCCCCACCGGCGTCGGCAAGACCGAGATCGCGCGCCGCCTCGCCACGCTGGCGAACGCGCCGTTCGTGAAGGTGGAGGCCACCAAGTTCACCGAGGTGGGCTACGTGGGCAAGGACGTGGAATCGATCATCCGCGACCTCGCCGACGTGGCCTACAAGCTCACCCGCGAGCAGGCGATGAAGCGCGTGCGCACGCAGGCCGAGGACCGCGCCGAGGACCGCATCCTCGACGCCCTGCTGCCACGCCGGCAGGCGCCCAGCGACTGGAGCCACGACCAGGTCGCGCCGGCGACCGACAGCGATACCCGCCAGAAGCTGCGCAAGCAGCTGCGCGAGGGCGCGCTGGACGAGCGCGAGATCGAGCTGGACTTCGCCATGAACGTGGGCGTGGAGATCATGTCGCCGCCCGGCATGGAGGAGATGGGCGCCCAGTTGCGCCAGATGTTCCAGAACCTGGGCGGCGCCAAGAGCCAGCACCGCAAGCTGGCGATCAAGCTGGCGCGCCCGTTGCTGATCGACGAGGAGGCCGCCAAGCTGCTCAACGACGAGGAGATCCGCGCCCAGGCAGTGGAGGCCGCCGAGCAGAACGGCATCGTCTTCCTCGACGAGATCGACAAGATCGCGCAGCGCTCCGAATGGGGCGGCGCCGGCGTCAGCCGCGAAGGCGTGCAGCGCGACCTGCTGCCGCTGGTGGAAGGCTCCACCGTCTCCACCAAGTACGGCCCGCTGAAGACCGACCACATGCTGTTCATCGCCTCGGGCGCGTTTTCGCTGGCCAAGCCGTCCGACCTGATCCCCGAGCTGCAGGGCCGGCTGCCGATCCGGGTGGAGCTGTCCGCGCTCAGCGTGGACGACTTCAAGCGCATCCTGCGCGAGCCGCACAACGCGCTCACCAAGCAGTACGTGGCCCTGCTCGGCACCGAGGGCGTGGCCCTGGAATTCACCGACTCCGGCATCGACCGGCTGGCCGAGGTGGCCTACCAGGTGAACGAGCGCACCGAGAACATCGGCGCCCGCCGCCTGCACACGGTGATGGAGCGGCTGCTGGAAAAGATCTCGTATGACGCCGCGGACAAGTCCGGCGAAAAATACCTGATCGACGCCGAGCAGGTAGACAAAAGCCTCGGAACCCTGATCCGCAACGAAGATCTCAGCCGCTACATCCTGTAAGGCCGGCGCGCGAAGTGAAGCACGGAGCGGTTCGCCGCCGCCGTGGCACGAACCGCCGACAAAAATGTCCAAACTCGCTTTTTCGGCGAATTTGACTTCATGTTCGCCGAACTTGAGTGCAAACATCCTCTGAACAAGCGGAGGGGGGACTCTGCTAAAATAGGCCCGTTATGGCAAAGATCCTCGAGTTCAAGACCAATGGCCTGCGCGCCCAGCTGCGCGAGGCCCAGCAGCAACACACCATGGTGCGCCTGTGGCGCAACGAGCTGGAACACGGCAGCTTCTGCGGTTACGTGGGTGGCGTGGGCCGCGAGTTCATCCTGCTGTGGGTGGTCGGCGACGGCGTCACGGATGACGGCATCTACGTGATGCGCCACCGCGACATCTCCGAGCTGGAGTCGCCGGAACGCCACCATGCCTTCATGGCCAAGGCGCTGGCGCTGAAGGGCATCGCCCCGCGCCTGCCGCGCGCTTTCCCGCTGGACTCGATCCGCGAGGCGGTGCAGGCCGCCGGCGCGATGTCGCCGGTGATCGGCGTGCACGTGGACACCGAGGAAGAAGAGGAGGTCTGCTACATCGGCCACCTCGCCAGCGTCGACGACGACGGCTTCTACCTGCAGGAGCTCAGCCCCGACGCGGAATGGATGCGCCAGGCCTCGTTCTTCGCCTGGGACGAAGTGTCCACGCTCAGCATCGGCGACGGCTACGCCCAGTCCCTGCTCGCCGTCGCCGGTCCCGCGCCGGCGCTGGAGCCCGGTGACGCCGGCATCGGCCACATGCCCTGACGTCGCGCCACGGCCCTGAAGAACCGGAATGCCCGCCTTTCGGCGGGCGTTTTTTTGGCGCTTTCACCCGGAATTTCCGCGCGATGACTTTGAATCGGTGGCTTCCCCGCTCGCGGAGCACGCCCATGGCCCGGAAGAAAGTCGCGGACATCATCGTCGAGACCCTGCAGGAGGCCGGCGTGAAGCGCTGCTACGGCATTGTCGGCGACACCCTCAACCACATCACCGATGCGATCCGCCGCAGTTCGATCGAGTGGATCCACATGCGCCACGAGGAAGCCGGCGCGATGGCCGCGGGTGGCGACGCCCTGCTCAGCGGCGAGCTGGCCGCCTGCGCCGGCGCCTGCGGGCCGGGCAGCCTGCACTTCATCAACGGCCTGTTCGAGGCGCACCGCAACCGCGCGCCGGTGGTGCTGATCGCCACCCAGGTCGCCACCACTCAGCTGGGCATGGATTTCCCGCAGGAAGTGGACCTCAAGGCCATCTACGCCACCTGCAGCCACTTCTGCCAGCCTATCCACACGCCCGCGCAGGCGCGCCGGGTAGTCGCGCTGGCCGCGCAGGCGGCGCTGAACAAGCGCGGCGCCGCGGTGGTGATCGTGCCCGGCGACATGGCGGCGATGGAGGTGGACGAGGGCCTGCCGTTCCGCCCGCACCATCCACAGCCGCTGCTGCGGCCCTCCGATGCGGAGCTGGACACCATCGCCGCGCGGCTCAACGCCAGCAAGCGCATCGTGCTGTATTGCGGTTCCGGCTGCGAAGGCGCGGGACGCGAGGTGGTGGCGCTGGCCGACAAGCTGAAGGCACCGGTGGCGCACACCTCGCGCGCCAAGGATTTCATCGAGCCGGACAACCCGTACAACATGGGCATGACCGGCATCCTCGGCGTGGAATCCGGCTTCCACGCGATCGACGCCTGCGACACCCTGCTGCTGCTCGGCGCGGACTTCGCGTGGAGCCAGTTCTACCCCGGCGAGGCCACCCTGATCCAGGTGGACAGCGACGCCACCCACCTCGGCCGCCGCCACCCGGTCGACCTCGGCGTGGCGGGCGACATCCAGGCCACGCTCGCGGCGCTGCTGCCGCGGCTGCAGGCGCGCGAGGACAACGCCTTCCTGCGCAACTGCCGCGAACGCCGCGAGAAGACCCTGCAGCAGCTGGCCGCGCAGGAGCATCCCGGCAAGGACGGCCTGATCCACCCGCAATACCTCACCCGCCTGATCGACCTGCATGCGGCGGAAGATGCGGCCTTCACCGCCGACGGCGGCAGCCCGATGGTGTGGCTGCTGCGGCACATCCGCAGCAACGGCAGGCGGCGCACCCTGACCAGCCTGGTGCACGGCACGATGGCCAACGCGATGCCCTCGGCGCTGGGCATCCAGAAGGCCTTCCCCGGCCGGCAGGTGATCGCGCTGAGCGGCGACGGCGGCCTCGCCATGCTGCTCGGCGACCTGCTCACCGCGATCCAGGAACGGCTGCCGATCAAGGTGGTGGTGTACGACAACGGCTCGCTGGGCTTCGTCGAGATGGAGCAGAAGGTGGACGGCCTGCTCGACAGCTACACCGACCTCAAGAACCCCGACTTCGCGAAAGTGGCCGAGGCGATCGGCTTCCACGCCCGCCGCGTGGAACAGGCCGGCGAACTGGAGGACGCGGTGCGCGACCTGCTGGCCCAGCCCGGTCCCGCGCTGCTCGACGTCAAGGTCAACCGCTACGAACTGGTGATGCCGCCGAAGATCGAACCGGGCCAGGTGCTGCACACCGCGCTGTACTCCGCCAAGGCCGTGCTCGCCGGCCGCGGCAGGGACGTGGAGGAGCTGCTGCGCAGCAACTTCGACGATTGAAGCCAGCCGCGAAGAAGAAGGCCAAGGCGAGGAGCCAACCGCGCGAAAGCATTTCGTCACGGCGGCGCACCGCGGTGGCAAGGCCTCGCGGACTCCACACCACCCGCCACGGCGTTTACTCTTGCCCTTCCGCGACACCCTTCGTGGCAAGAGGAACGCATGACCCGCATCGTCGTCGTCGGCAGCATCAACATGGACCTGGTCACGCTCGCGCCGCGCTTTCCCGGCCCGGGCGAGACCCTGCTCGGCCATCGTTTCCTCACCGCCCACGGCGGCAAGGGCGCCAACCAGGCGGTGGCCGCCGCGCGACTGGGCGCCGCAGTGGCGATGGTCGGCGCGCTGGGCCGCGACGCCTTCGGCGACCAGTTGCATCAGGGCCTGGCGAAGGAGGGCATCGATCTTGCCCATGTCGCGCGACTCGACGACGTGGGCAGCGGCAGCGCCTCGATCACCGTGGCCGAAGGCGAGAACCAGATCATCGTGGTGCCCGCCGCGAATGCACGCGTTACCCCGGCGCAGGTGGGAGCCGCGCGTGAAACCATCGCGCATGCCGACGCCGTGCTGGTGCAGCTGGAAATTCCGCTGGATGCCGTCGAAGCCGCGTTGCACCTCGGCCGCAGGCTCGGCGTGCCCGTCATCCTCAATCCCGCGCCCGCGCAACAGCTGCCGCGTGAATGGCTGCCACTGGCCAGCTACCTCATACCCAACCAGCACGAACTCGCCACGGCACTCGGCGAAGACGCGCAAACGGACTTCCGCGAGCTGATGCGCCGCGCGCCGTGCCCCGTGGTGCTCACCCGCGGCGGCGATGGCGCGTGGTACCGCGACGACGCGCACCCCGAACCACGGCACCAGCCTGGCTTCGCCGTCGAAGTGATGGACACCACCGGCGCCGGCGACACCTTCAACGGCGCGCTGGCGGTGTTCCTCGGCGAAGGCCTGCCGCAAGCCGTGGGCAAGGCCTGCGCCGCCGCTGCACTGTCGGTGACCCGGCTGGGTGCGCAAGCGGGCATGCCACGGCAAACCGAACTGGATGCATTCCTCGCGGACCCATCCCGCGCATGAGCCTGCTGGAGATCGCCGCCAACCTGCTGGCCGGCGCATCCATCCTCCTGGCCGGGCGCAACAGCGTGCACACCTGGTGGACGGGCATCGTGGGCTGCGGCCTGTTCGCCCTCGTGTTCCTGGATAGCCGCCTGTACGCCGACGCCGTGCCGCAGGCCTTCTTCGTCATCACCAGCATCGTGGGCTTGATGCGGTGGTGCCCTGCAAAGGGTCGAGAGTCTATCGACCGGTTCGCCTTGGATGGGTCGATACAGCCATTTGATTGGAAAGCATTTTTCTTGCGTATCGCCCAGCGGTATCGAGTTTTATGGGGAGATAGTCTGGCGTTTGTCGCATAGATGCCTATGACATGGCCCAGTAACGCCGCCATCGTCGATCGCCCTCGAATCGAACTTCGCCGTGGGCGATGAGCGTGTCCAGTGTGCGCTTGACCTGACGCGGATGGATTTCCTCGCCGATGCGTTGGTGGATGTCGCCAATGGCCGAACGTGGGTAGCGGCGAAGGTCTTCGAGGATCAGCGCTGACAGGCGATGCGGCTCGATGCGCTTCAATGTGGTTTCCGCGGAGAACTGCAGGCTGCGCAGCAATTGCGGATCGATGAAATAGCGGGTGGCCTGGGTGCGGCCGGCACTTTGCACGATGCCCCAATCCGCAAGACGATGGAGCCACGGAGAGAGGGCATCCGCCGATGACAGTTCCAGCATCGACACCAGTTCGCGTGCGGTCATGGCGTCGTGCTGCGCCAACATGCCGAGAGTGATGCGCTCGCGCTGGGTGAGCTGGTAGGTCTGGTCCGCCTTGGCGATGAAGTCGATGATTTCGGGCCTGGGAATGCGTCGACGCACGGTGACCTGGACGCGATCGAAGGCCTCCGTCACCTCTGGCACCTGGCGCCCCTGCGAAAGCAGGACTTCGTACATCTTGTCGAAGCCGCTGCCTTCGCGTTCCATCAGCTTCAGGTCGTGGAACAGCCGAGCCAAGTGCTCGTTGCGGCGCACGGTGGTGTGCAGCACGTTTTGCGGTGTCACCCCCAGCGGCAGCGGCCCTGGATTGACGACCTCCAGGCGATCCGGATGCAGATTGAGGAAGATGTCGCCGCGCTGGGTGTAGGGACGATGCACGAGCGCGTTGACCAGCAGTTCGCGCACCACCACCTCGTCGAACGCAGGCAGTTGCTGACGATAGAGGCCGTCGGGCAGTTCGTAGCGTTCGCGAAAATCAGGAATGGTTTGCCAAACGCTATCGATCAGGGTCATCGGGTTCTGGGTGTAGTCGTCCCAGACCAGCTTGTTCACCTTCAGGCCGTGGGCGTCGTACTTGATGAACTGGATGACGGGCGCGCACGGCAATTGGGCACGATGGCGTTGTTGGCCAAGGCACAGGATGCCCAGATGCGTCAGATAAGGGCCATGCGCAAGCTGATAGTGGTCCAGCGTTTCATCGATCGTCTTTTCCTTGATCGACGGTTTGACGCGGTCGGATGCACGCAGCGCGGCGATCAGCCGTTCGCAGGTTTCCGGATCGACCTCGGATCGGGGAATGAGCAGCGTGGTCTGGGTTTCCCACGGCAAGGCTGCGCGTTCGGTAGCCAGACGCAGTACGTCGTCACCGGTTACCGGTTTGCTTTGATCGGCGACACGCAGGAAGTAGCGGCCGTCGGTGGTTGAGGCCACGGCGACGGAACGGGGAATGCGCAGGTCGATGTATTGGCCGCCATTGGGCGCCGTGACGGTTTCCGGCAGTACGACGGCATTGACCGTGCATTCGGCGACTTTGCGCCGGATGAGGTCGGCCAGATCACCAGGAATGCGTTGATCGGCGGGAGGTTCGCCCTGGTCGTCTTCGATGCCGATCAGCAGGTGGCCGCCCGAGGCATTGGCGAAAGCTACGCAGTCCTTGGCCAGCTCTTTCCAATCGGCTGTCTTGCCCGCCACCGAGCGCAGCGATTTCTTGTCGAGTAACTGTCCTTCCTGGCTCATGGCGGCGCCCCCTCCGTGCAAGCTTAGCAGTCCCGCAAGATGCGCCGAAGCCTGTGTTGCCCATCCGTTCCTGCGATTGATCGTGCCCTGAGCGGATGCTTCCTAAATACCGATGTCACTTCCCGATGCAGAACGAACCAAAGATCGCTCCCAGCAAATCGTCACTGGTGTAGGCACCGGTGATCTCGCCCAATGCGTGCTGGGCCTGGCGCAGTTCCTCGGCGGCGAGTTCGCCAGCGCGGATGGTGGCGAGGGCATGGGCGGTGCGGGCGAGATGTTCGCGCACGGTTTCCAGCGCGAGCACGTGGCGGCGACGTGCGCTGAACGCGCCTTCGCCGCTGCCGGCGCCGGCGAGTTGCTTGAGGTGGTCGCGCAGGGCGGCTAGGCCGGCGCCGGTTTTCGCGGAGGCCCACAGCCAGTGGATGCCGTCGCGGGTTTCCGCGTGCGGCGCGGCGTGGGCGAGATCGATCTTGTTGACCAGCACCACGCGTGCGGCGCCGGCGGGCAGGGCGTCGAACAGGGCGAGGTCGGCTTCGGCGTGATCGGCGTCGGTGACGAGCAGGGCCGCGTCGGCGCGGGCGAGTTCGCCGTGGGCGCGGCGCACGCCTTCGCGCTCGACTTCGTCGTCGGTGTCGCGCAGGCCGGCGGTGTCGGCGAGTTCCAGCGCGATGCCGTCCAGCGCCACGCTTTCGCGCAACACGTCGCGGGTGGTGCCGGCGATGGCGGTGACGATGGCGCGGTCGCTGCCGGCGAGCGCATTCAACAGGCTGGACTTGCCGGCATTGGGGCGGCCGACGATGGCCACGCGCAGGCCGTCGTTGAGGCGCAGGCCGCGTTGCGCTTCGCGCAGCAGTTCGGCGAGTTGCGTGCGCAGGCTTTCGAGCTGCTGCGCGATGGCCGGATCGGCGAGGAAGTCGATCTCCTCCTCGGGGAAGTCGATCGCGGCCTCGATGTGCACGCGCAGCGTGATCAATGACTGCAACAGCGCGTCGACGCGACGCGAGAAGACGCCGTCCATCGAGCGCAACGCGGCGCGCGCACCGGCCTGCGAGCGGGCGGCGATCAGGTCGGCCACGGCCTCGGCCTGCGCCAGGTCGAGCTTGCCGTTGAGGAAGGCACGCTCGGTGAATTCGCCGGGACGCGCCAGCCGCGCGCCGAGTTCGCAGATGCGGCGCAGCAGCGCGTCGAGCAGCACCGGGCTGCCATGCCCTTGCAATTCCAGCACGTGCTCGCCGGTGTAGGAGGCCGGGGCGGGGAAGTGCAGCAGCAGGCCGTGGTCGATCGGCTCGCCCTGCGCATCATGGAAACTGGCGAAGTGCGCATGGCGCGGGCGCGGTGCGCGGCCCAGCAGGGCCTGCGCGATGGCCGGCACCCGCGGCCCGGACACGCGCAACACGCCCACGCCGGCGGCGCCGGGTGCGCTGGCGATGGCGGCGATGGTGTCGGTGGCTGCACTCATGCTGTGGGAGGTAGACGCGAGGTTCCGGATTTTGCGGGAACGTCATCCCGGCGAAGGAAGGGGTGGCGGGACACACGATACGGCGCGGACCGCCGGCCCGCTCCACGCAGGAGAGGATAAACAGACACGGCCGCGGCGGTTGCCCGGCGCGGCCGTTTGATTCTCGCGATCATGGATGATCGCAAAGACCACGCATCAGGCCGCCTTGGCCGCCGCCTCCTCGCGATCCACGTGGTGGGTGATCCACCACTGCTGGCCCAGGCCCACCAGGCCGTTCACCGCGTAGTAGAGGCACAGGCCCGCGGGGAAGAAGGCGAACATCACGGTGAACAGCAGCGGCATCACCTTCATCATCTTCGCTTGGGTGGGGTCCATGCCCGCCGCGGCCGGGTTCAGCCACTGCGTGCCCAGCATCACCAGCGCGTAGATCACCGGCAGGATGTAGTACGGATCGGGCGCGCTGAGGTCGGGCATCCACAGGAACGGCGCGTGGCGCAGCTCCAGCGAGTACTCCAGCACGTAGAACAGGCCGTAGAACACCGGCAGGGTGATCAGCACCGGGAAGCAACCCGCCATGGGGTTGACCTTCTCCTTCTTGTACAGCTCCATCTGCGCCTGCTGCAGCTTCGCCTTGTCGTCGCCGTAGCGCTCCTTGAGCGCCTGCACGCGCGGCATCAGCTTGCGCATCTTGGCGCTGGAGCGGTACTGCATCGCCGTGAGCTTCCACGTGACGCCCTTGATCGCGAGCACCAGCAGGATGATCGCGAGGCCCCAGTTCTTCACGATGGAGTGGAAGAACGAGAGGATGCCGTGCATCGGCACGGCGATCGCCTTGAACATGCCGTAGTCGATGGTGAGGTCCAGCCCAGGCGCCACCGCATCCAGCTGGCCCTGCCGGTTGGGTCCGACGTACAGGCGCGCCGTGGCATCCACGCTCTGCCCCGGTGCCACGCTGAGCGTGGGACCGATCGCGCGGATCAGGTAGCGCGGGTGTGCGCTGCCCGGGTCCACCGTGTCGGTGGCGTAGTGCGCTGTCTCGCCGGCCGGCGGAATCCACGCGGCGAAGAAGTACAGCCTGAGCATCGCCGCCCAGCCGCCCTTGAAGTCGGCGTTGAGCGTGTCCTTGGGTTCGGCGAAGTCCTTGAACGACAGCTTCTCGAACTTCTCGCCGGTGTACCAGGCCGCGCCCTGGAAGCTGCGCGACTCGGGATTGGAGATGTTCTGCAGCCAGTTGCCGGTGTGCGGCGGCTCGGTGCGCAGCAGCTGGGTGTAGGCATTGCCCTGCCATGGCGCGCTGTCGCCGTTGGCGATCTTCTGGTCAAGCGCGATCACGTAGCTGCCGCGGATGAAGCGGTAGGTCTTGGTGACCTTGAGGCCCTTGGCGTCCTGCCAGGTCAGCGGCACATCCAGTTCGTTCTGACCAGGGGCCAGCGTGTAGCTGGTCTGCGCAGCCTGGAACACGGCGAGATGGTTGGGCTGGTCCGCCGCCGCGGGATCGCTGCTGCTGACCAGGCCGTTCTGCGCCACGAAGTAGTGCGTGTCGCTGTTGTCGAACAGGGTGACCGGCGCGGGGTTCGGATCCTTGTGCGTGCGCGGCGCCACCGGGTAATCCAGCAGCTGCGCCTGTACGAGGCTGCCGCCGCGGGTGTCGATGGCGAGGCGCAGCACATCGGTGCTGACGGTGACCAGCGTGGCGGATGCGCTGCTGCCGGCGCCACCGGCATTGCTGATCGCCGGCGTGCCGGACTGGGTATTCGGCACACCCGGCGTGCTGGCCGCGTTCGCGACGCTGCTGCCGGCAGCCGGAGCCGGCGGCGCCATGTAGTCCTTCTCCCAGGCCATGAACAGCAGGTAGGCCACGGCGAGCAGGGCGAACAGGAGGAAGTTGCGTGTTTGGTTCATCAGGTCACGGATCCGGACGACGTCACGCGGCACGTGGCCACTGGCGAAAGGGGAAGGTCAACACGCGATTGTGGCGGCGGCATCCATCGGCATCAATGGTGCGGAGCGGATGCCGCGGGCGCGGCGGCAGCCGGCGGCCCCGGGCGGATCGCCGCGAGACGCCGCCACAGCGCCTCGGCGTCCGCCAGCAGCTCTGCGCCAGGCAGGCCGGCGGCCTGCTCGCGCGCCGTCACCACCAGATCCACCGGCGGCAGCTGGTCGCGGATGCGACGGAAGGATTCGCGCAGCAGGCGCTTCAGGCGGTTGCGCTCGACCGCGCGCTTGGACACCCGCTTGGAGATCGCCAGGCCCAGCCGCGCGTGGGTCAGTCCATTGGGTCGGTAGCGCAAATGAAAACAGCGGCCGCCGAGGCGACCGCTGCTCGTGCGCAACGCTGCGAAGTCGCCGGCCAGACGCAGCCGCAGTTCGCGCGGCAGGCCGGCGGGGCGCATCACGAGCGATCCGCTTACGGGATCAGGCGCTTGCGGCCCTTGGCGCGGCGGGCGTTGAGGACTTTGCGACCGTCGGCGGTGGCCATGCGGGCACGGAAGCCGTGGGTGCGGGCGCGCTTGAGCTTGCTGGGCTGGAAGGTCCGCTTCATGGCATTGCTCCGAAGGGAATGGTATGTGGATAAAAAGGTTGGAAATTATGCGGGGCGCAGGGTCGCGATGTCAAATCGGCGCGGTTTGCCTCGCGGCGGGCCGGGTCGCGGCCTGTGGATATCCGTGTGGGCGGATCGGGGATCGGCAGGCCGGAGCGTGCTGCTAGACTAGTCCGTCCACCCCGCGCGCAAGCGCCCCTGCCTGTGGACGAGAAACATTCATGAGTGAGTTGTGGCGGCGCTGTCTGGAGCGTCTGGAAGGCGAATTGAGCGCCGAGGATCTGCACACCTGGCTGATGCCGCTGCAGGCCCGCGAGGACGACACCGGGCTGGCCCTGTTCGCGCCCAACCCGTACACGCTGGACACGGTGCGCGAGCGTTACCTGCCGCAGATCACCCTGCTGCTGGGCCAGCTGGCCGGCCGCGCCTTGCCGGTGCGGCTGGAAGTGGGTTCCAGCGCGCCGCGCGCCGCCGCCAAGCCCGTCGCGACACCCCGTGCCGCCACGGTGGCTGCGCCCGCCGCGGCACCCGCGCCGGCCTTCAACCACAACCTCGATCCGCACTACACCTTCGAGACCTTTGTCGAGGGCAAGTCCAACCAGCTCGGCAAGGCTGCCGCGATGCAGGTGGCGCAGAACCCCGGACGCGCCTACAACCCGCTGCTGCTGTACGGCGGTACCGGCCTTGGCAAGACCCACCTGATGCATGCCGCCGGCAACCTGATGCGGCAGAACAACCCCGCCTGCAAGGTGCTGTACCTGCGCTCGGAGCAGTTCGTGGGCGCGATGATCGAGGCGTTGCGCACCAAGAGCATGGACCAGTTCAAGTTGCGCTTCCGCTCGGTGGATGCGCTGCTGATCGACGACATCCAGTTCTTCGCCGGCAAGGACACCACGCAGGAGGAGTTCTTCCACACCTTCAACGCGCTGTTCGAGTCCAAGCAGCAGATCATCCTCACCTGCGACCGCTACCCCAAGGAAGTGGACAAGCTGGAGCCGCGGCTGAAATCGCGCCTCGGCTGGGGCCTCAGCGTGGCGATCGAGCCACCGGATTTCGAGACGCGCGCGGCGATCCTGCTGGCCAAGGCGCACGACAAGGGCGTGGCGGTGGACGAACACGTGGCGATGCTGCTGGCCAAGCGCATCCGCTCCAATGTGCGCGACCTCGAGGGTGCGCTGAACACGCTGGCGGCGCGCGCGAATTTCTATGGCAAGCCGATCACCACCGATTTCGCCGAGGAAACCCTGCGCGACCTGCTGGCCACCCACGCCCAGGCCGTGACGGTGCCGAACATCCAGAAGATCACTGCCGAATACTTCAACGTGCGCCTGCAGGACCTGCTTTCCAAGCGGCGCGTGCGTTCGCTGGCCCGACCGCGGCAGATGGCGATGGCGCTGTCCAAGGAGCTCACCGACCACAGCCTGCCCGAGATCGGCGAGGCTTTCGGCGGCCGCGACCACACCACGGTGCTGCACGCCTGCCGCACCATCAAGAAGCTGTGCGAGGCCGACGCGCGCATGCGCCAGGACTGGGAACAGCTGATCCGCACCCTTACCGGTTGAGTTTTTCGCCCGGCATGCGCACAAGTTCTTGATAAGCTGGGCGGGAAGCTGTGGATAATGAGTGGATGAAGGACGAGGGCAAGTTATCCACATTCCGCCCACCTCGAAGGCACCGCTTTCCGCACACCCGAATTTCGATGCAAGATGTTGATTTAAAAAGATTAAATCGCGTGGAAAAGTTATCCACGCCGCCTACAACCACTACCAACTTTCTTTCAAAGACAGAACAGCAGGCATAGGGGACGCGCAGACATGCAATTCAGCATCCAACGAGAAGCTCTGCTCAAGCCGTTGCAACAGGTCGTGGGCGTGGTGGAACGCCGCCAGACCCTGCCGGTGCTGGCCAACCTGCTGGTGAAGGTCACGGATGGCCAGCTGTCGTTGACAGGTACCGACCTCGAAGTCGAGATGGTCGCCACCACGCCGGCAGACAAGCTGGTTGATGGCGAGATCACCATTCCCGCGCGCAAGTTCTTCGATATCGTGCGTGCGTTGCCGGACGGCGCCACGATCGAGCTGAAGCTCAATGGCGATCGCGTGGCGCTGAACGCCGGGCGGAGCCGCTTCACCTTGACCACGCTGCCGGCCAGCGAATTTCCCACGGTCGACTCGATCGAGCTGGTGGAAAAGGTCAGCCTGCCGGAAGAGGTGCTGCGTGACCTGATGGAGCGCACCGCGTTCGCGATGGCAAACCAGGACGTGCGCTACTACTTGAACGGCATGCTGCTGGACCTGCAGGAACACAGCCTGCGCTGCGTGGCCACCGACGGCCACCGGCTCGCGATGAAGGAAACCAGCCTGGCGACTTCGGTGCAGGCGCGCCGCCAGATCATCATTCCGCGCAAGGGCGTCAACGAGCTGATCGGGCTGCTGGAGCCTGGCGAAGGCGAGGTGGAGCTGGAGTTCGGCCGCAACCACCTGCGCGTGCGCCGGGGCGGAGTCACCTTCACTTCCAAGCTGATCGACGGCCGCTTCCCCGACTATGAGGCCGTGATCCCGCTGGGTGCGGACAAGACCGCCACGCTGGATCGCGAGGTGCTGCGCGGTGCCCTGCAGCGTGCCGCGATCCTGTCCAACGAGAAGTACCGGGGCGTGAAGCTGGAACTGTCGCCGGGCAAGCTTCGCATCGTGGCGCACAACCCCGAGCAGGAAGAGGCCGTGGAGGAAGTCGAGGCCGACACCCACGTCTCCGATCTCGCGGTGGGCTTCAACGTCGGGTATCTGCTGGACGCGCTGTCCGCGCTGCGCGGCGACCAGGCCCGGCTGAGCCTGCGCGACGCGCAGTCCAGCTGCCTGGTGCAGGAACACGACGGCGAGCAGGCCCGCCACGTGATCATGCCCCTGCGCCTCTGACGCATGCCTGACGACAAGCTGCACGGCATTGAGCAACGCCGGAGTCGTCGCCAGACACTCCGGCGTTCTTGCCTGGGGCGAAGCACGGCATGAGGCTGGATCGTCTACGCATCCAGGCTCTGCGCTGCCTGCACGAAGTCGAGCTGGCGCTGGCGCCGGGGCTCAACGTCTTCGTGGGCGCAAACGGGGCGGGCAAGACCAGCGTGCTGGAAGCCGTGTTCCTGCTGTCGCACGCCCGCTCGTTCCGCAGCGGGGCGCGCGATGCCTTGCTGGCGCGCGGCGCCGCGCGGCTGTCGGTGTACGCTGAATTGAGACAGTCCAGTGATCGTCTGCTTCGTCTGGGGCTTGGGCGCGAAGGATCGCGCTGGGAAGCTCGCATGGAGGGTGAGGGCACGAGTCTGGCTGACTTGATTGCCGAGTGTGCGGTGACCTGCTTCGAGCCGGGCTCGCATGCGCTGATCGCGGGTGGTGCCGAGGAGCGCCGTCGCTTTCTGGATTGGGGCGTGTTCCACGTGGAACATGGCTTTCTGGAAACCTGGCGCCGCTATCAGCGCGCCCTGAAGCAGCGAAACAGTCTGCTGCGGGCTGGGACGGAACCGGACTCGCCGCTCTACGCGCCCTGGGAAACCGAGCTGGCGGGACTCGCCGACTGGATCGACAACCAGCGCCGCACCTACCTGGAACGGTTGCGTACGCACCTCCACGACTGTGTGTCCGTCTTGCTGCCGGAACTGGGGGAGCCGGAATTGCGCTATCGCCGCGGCTGGGC
Source organism: Rhodanobacter geophilus (assembly GCF_040812275.1). Lineage (NCBI taxonomy): Bacteria > Pseudomonadati > Pseudomonadota > Gammaproteobacteria > Lysobacterales > Rhodanobacteraceae > Rhodanobacter > Rhodanobacter geophilus. The sequence continues at coordinate 32,064 of NZ_JBFOHL010000011.1, forward strand.
CGAAGACCAGGATCTGCGCGAACAGCTGCAAGCGCAGCGGGGCCGTGATCTTGCTCGTGGACATACCGGCATCGGGGCGCATCGGGCGGACTGGTCGCTGGCCTTTGCGTACGCGCCCCAGCGTGAACATCTTTCGCGTGGACAGGAAAAGCTCACGGCGCTGGGCTGCATGCTGGCGCAGGCGAGACTGTATGCCGATCAGCACGGCGACTGGCCCATCATCTGCCTCGACGACCTGGCCTCCGAGTTGGATGAGGATCATCAGGCCGCCGTCATCGCCCAGCTTGCCGAAAGCGGGGCGCAGGTGCTGGTGACCGGCACCAGCTTGCCCGAACCGCTGCGCGGGCTGCCCCACCGCATGTTCCACGTGGAACAAGGCCGGATGACGCCCCTGCTATAATCGAGGATTGCACCGCAGCTCAACGGCTTGCATGCCGCGTCTGCCGCACCATCAGGAACCGGATTCGCATGAACGAACCCACCAACGAATCGCATTACGACTCCAGCAACATCAAGGTGCTGAAAGGCCTGGAAGCGGTCCGCAAGCGCCCCGGCATGTACATCGGCGACACCGATGACGGCACCGGCCTGCACCACATGGTGTTCGAGGTGGTCGACAACGCGATCGATGAAGCGCTGGCGGGCTATTGCGACCACGTGCTCGTGACCATCCACGACGACGGCTCGGTCAGCGTCAACGACAACGGGCGCGGCATTCCGGTCGACACCCATCCGGAAGAGGGCCGTTCCACCGCCGAGGTGGTGATGACCGTGCTGCACGCGGGTGGCAAGTTCGATGCGAACTCCTACAAGGTCTCCGGCGGCCTGCATGGCGTAGGCGTGTCGGTGGTGAACGCGCTCAGTGAACACCTGTGGCTGACGATTTACCGCGACGGCCAGGAACACCAGCAGGAATATTCGCTGGGCGAGCCGCTGTATCCGCTGAAGGTCGTCGCTCCGTCGGATCGGCGCGGTACCACGGTGCGTTTCCTGCCCAGCCCGCTGACCTTCACCCACATCGAGTTCCACTACGACGTGCTGGCCAAGCGCCTGCGCGAGCTGGCCTTCCTCAATTCCGGCGTCACCATCGACCTGCGCGACGAGCGCGGGGAAGGGCGCCACGACACGTTCGCCTACGAAGGCGGCATCAGGTCCTTCGTGCAGCACCTCGCCCAGCTGAAGACCGCGCTGCATCCGAACGTGATCAGCCTCAGCGCGCAACAGGATGGCATCACCATCGAGCTGGCGATGCAGTGGACCGACTCGTACAACGAGACGATGTTCTGCTTCACCAACAACATTCCGCAGCGCGACGGCGGCACCCACCTCACCGGCTTCCGCGCCGCGCTGACCCGCTCGCTGCAGGGCTACATCGAGAAGGAAGGCCTGGCGAAGAACGCCAAGGTGGCATTGTCCGGCGACGACATGCGCGAAGGCCTGATCGCCGTGCTGTCGGTGAAGGTGCCCGACCCGAAGTTTTCCTCGCAGACCAAGGACAAGCTGGTCTCCTCCGAGGTGAAGACCGCGGTGGAGCAGGCGGTCAACGAGAAGCTGGGCGAGTTCCTGCTGGAACACCCGAACGAGGCCAAGGCGATTGCCTCCAAGGTGGTCGATGCCGCGCGGGCCCGCGAAGCCGCGCGCAAGGCGCGCGAGATGACCCGCCGCAAGGGCGCGCTGGACATCGCCGGCCTGCCGGGCAAGCTGGCCGACTGCCAGGAAAAGGATCCGGCGCTGTGCGAGCTGTTCCTGGTCGAGGGCGATTCCGCCGGTGGTTCGGCCAAGCAGGGCCGCAACCGCAAGACCCAGGCCGTGCTGCCGCTGAAGGGCAAGATCCTCAACGTGGAGAAGGCGCGCTTCGACAAGATGCTTTCCTCCGCCGAAGTCGGCACGCTGATCACCGCGCTCGGCACCGGCATCGGCAAGGAGGACTACAACCCGGACAAGCTGCGCTACCACCACATCATCATCATGACCGACGCGGACGTGGACGGCTCGCACATCCGCACCCTGCTGCTGACGTTCTTCTACCGCCAGATGCCCGAGCTGATCGAGCGCGGCCACGTCTACATCGGCCTGCCGCCGCTGTACAAGCTGAAGCAGGGCAAGCAGGAGCTGTATCTCAAGGACGACGCGGCGCTCAACGCCTACCTGATCTCCAGCGCGGTGGACAACGCCGAACTGGTGGCCGATCCGGCCGCGCCCGCGATCACCGGCGAAGCCCTGGAGAAGCTGCTGCGCGACTACCAGGTTGCGCTGGACCAGATCGACCGCCTCGGTCATCGCTTCGACACCAGCGTGTTGTCGGCCTTGCTGGAGCACACGCCGATCACGGCGGAGCTGTGGGCCGATCCGGCCGCGATGCAGGCCTGGCTGGACGGCATCGCGCAGCGCCTCGCCGCCAGCGGGCTGGGCAAGCCGCGCTACCGGCTGTCGCTGCGTCCTGCGCAGGGCGAGCAGCCGGCGGCGATCGAGGTGGTGCGTGACCAGCACGGCCTCAGCCATACCCTGCTGCTGCCGCAGCCGTTCTTCGCCGGCGCCGAGTTCCGCCCGATCCTGCACGTCAGCCAGCAGCTGGCCGGCCTGGTCCAGGCCGAGGCAGTGGTTCGCCGCGGCAACGCTTCGCGTGGCGTCACCCGTTTCGCCGAGGTGCGCGGCTGGCTGCTGGACGAGGCGAAGAAGGGCCGCACCATCCAGCGCTTCAAGGGCCTGGGCGAAATGAACCCGGAGCAGTTGTGGGAAACCACCGTGAATCCGGAGACCCGCCGCATGCTGCAGGTCGGCATCGAGGACGCGTTCGCGGCCGACCAGATGTTCTCGATGCTGATGGGCGAGGCGGTGGAGCCGCGCCGCGATTTCATCGAGGCGAACGCGTTGAAGGTGGCCAATCTCGACATCTGAAGCCGTTCGCGGCAGGGCACGACACTGCCCTGCCGCGCCGCTGCGTCGCCCGGTTTGGTCAATGCACTAATGTATTAATGCACGATATGGCGACAGTCGTGCTGCAGCGATCCGGCGCGACCGGCCCAGGCAACCCGGCAAAATGTCGGTCAATTCGGCGGCGTATGGGGCATGTCCGCGCAAGTCATTGATCCGACAGAAGCTTTCTTGCGGCAATGCAACTTGTCACGCACGCCTCGCACAAGGTAGTCTCAACGATCCCCTGCGCACCATGCATTGCGTAAAACCCGGAAACGAGGACCGCCATGAAGCACACGCCCCTGTTCACGATGCTGGCCGGCGCCGCACTGGCATTCAGCTTCGCCGCCGCTCCCGCCTATGCGGGGGGCGCATCGAAAGACAAGCAGGCCGTGCAGTATCCGAACACCTCGCGCGTCGCGCCGAAGCTCGACCTGACCAGCGAGAAGGAACAGAAAGCGCTCAATGAGGGCCTCGACGCGGTGAACGCCGGCGACAAGGCCAAGGCCGAGCAGATCCTCCAGCCCATCGTCGACAGCAGCAAGAGCAAGTACGCCCAGGCGATCGCCCTGCAGGGCCTGGCCAACGTCACCTACAACACCGGCGACGTGAAGAGCGCGATTCCGCTGCTGAAGCGCGCGATCGACATCGGCGTGATGCCGAACGACACCTACTTCCAGCTGATGTTCGAGCTGGCCCAGCTCTACGCCGCCGACCAGCAGTACCAGGCCTCGCTGGACACCATCGCCAAGTGGCGCGCCGAGGGCAAGAAGGAAACCGCGGACTCCTACGGGCTGGAAGGCATGGACTACTACCGCCTCGAGAAGTATCCGGAGGCGATCGCCGCGATCCAGAAGGCCAAGTCGCTCACCGACAAGCCGCAGGATTCCTGGAACCAGATCCTGATGGCCAGCTATGCCGAATCCGGCAAGGGTGGCGACGCGGCGAAGATGGCCACCGACGAATACGAGAAGAACCCCACCGACAGCGGCATGCTGCACAACGCCAGCGCGATCCTGCTGCAGCAGCAGGACTATGCCGGCGCGATCAAGGTGCTGGAACAGGGGCGTTCCAACGGCGCGCTGAAGGACGAGGGCGACTGGATCAACCTGGTCAAGGCCTACCTGCTGCAGGCGCAGAACGGCGGCGATGCCAAGAGCGGCAGCGCCAAGGCACTGGCCACCTTCGACGACGGCGTGAGCAAGGGTGCGATCAAGCCCAGCGCCGCCAACTACAAGCTGGCCGGCGACGCCTCGGTGATCGGCGAGAACGACGCCAAGGCGATCGGCTACTACCAGAAGGGCGCGGCGCTGGCCAGCGACGGCGAGCTCGATGTGGCGCTGGGACGCGTCTACTTCCAGGACCAGAAGTTCGCCGAAGCCAAGAAGTACCTCACGCAGGGCCTCGGCAAGGGTGTCCAGCACAAGGGTGAGGCCTACATGGTGCTGGCCGAGGCGGATCGCGAGTTGAAGGACAAGCCCGGCGCGATCACCGCCATGATGGAGGCCGCCAAGGATCCGGCTACGTCAGCCAAGGCCAAGGACTGGCTGCGCAAGGCCGGCGTGGGCAAGTGATTGCCGAGCAAGGAAACGTGCAGCGGATGGACGTCCATCTGCCTGCCATGCAAGCGCTATACAAAAGCCAGACGCTGTTGTACCGTTGAAACCTTCCCTGCGTAACCCAGCGGCGCGTTCCGTCCATATACCAGACGGGACATGCCGGACCGGCGGTGACGCTTTCTCCGTTCCCAGCTCCAGATAGTGACAGATGGCCTCAAGTATCCACGACACTGAGCGCGACACGTTCAGTTGGAAGCGCACCTGGGCTCTGGCATTCGCCATCGGCCTGCATGCCTTCGCGTTTCTCGTGCTGCTCGCGCCGATGGCGCCGCCCAGCCAGAAGCACGAGAAGAAAGAGCAGATCGTGCAGGTGAATTTCATCGAACCGCCTCCGCCTCCGCCCCCACCGCCGCCGCCGCCGCCGGAACCGCCCAAGCAGCCGCCGCCGAAGATCATCAAGCAGGTGATCCCGCCGCCGACTCCGCCGCCGCCGACCCCGCCGCCGCCGGTGGAGGAGGTGTCGCAGAACGCGACACCTGCCGCGCCTCCGGCTCCCCCGGCACCGCCGGCTCCTCCGGCCGACATCAGCGCCGGCCAGGATCTGAGCTACAACAGCCGGATGCAGCCGCGTTATCCGCCGCAGGCCATTCGCCAGCGCCATGAAGGCACGGTGATCCTGCTGATCCTGGTGGGTGTCGACGGTTCGCCGAAGGACATCAAGGTCGACAAGTCCAGCGGATACCACGAGCTTGATCGCGCGGCGATCGATGCGGCACAGAAGTGGCGCTTCAATCCCGAGGTCAAGAACGGCAAGAAGGTGGAAGGCTACGCACGCGTTCCGGTCACTTTCAACCTCAACAACCTGTAATCCTCGTTACAGTCACTACAGTTCACGCTTGACTTCCCAAGGGTAGCGTTATGTTCCTACAGACTCCTGCACCGACCGATGCCGCCCAAGTGGCGGGCAACTCCAACGCCGAAGCCATGAAGCAGATGGGCTTCGCCAACCTCGCCCACGGCTTCGACTGGCTGGGCTGGGTTGTGTTCGTCACCCTGGTGGTGATGTCCTTCCTGTCCTGGTACTTCATCATCGCCAACAGCATCCGCAACGGCCTGGTGAAGTCGCGCGCCGACGGCGTGATCAACGGCTTCTGGAACAACCCGTCCACCCAGGACGCGATCCGCGAGCTGGAAACCCAGCCCAAGGGCGAACCGTTCTCGAAGATCGCGCTGGACGCCGCCTCGGCGGTCGCCCACCACCAGCAGGCCAACAAGGGTGGCCTGGCCGAGTCGCTGAGCCGTTCCGAGTTCGTCGACCGCGCGCTGCGCCAGGCCGTGGCCCGCGAGAGCCTGCGCCTCGAAGGCGGCCAGACCCTGCTCGCCACGGTGGGTTCGTCGGCACCGTTCGTCGGTCTGCTCGGTACCGTGTGGGGCATCTACCACGCCCTGATAGGCATCGCCGCCAGCGGCAACGCTTCGATGACCGCGGTGGCCGGCCCGGTGGGTGAGGCGCTGATCATGACCGCGATCGGTCTGTTCACCGCGATCCCGGCGCTGCTCGCGTTCAACTTCTTCAACCGGTCGAACCGCGTCATCTTTGCCCGTTTCGACGAGTTCGCGCACGACCTGCACGACTTCTTCGCGACCGGTTCGCGCGTCGAGTGAGGGCCTGATCCATGGCAATGAGCGTCGGAGGCAATACCGGCGGTCCGGTTTCGGAAATCAACGTCACGCCGCTGGCTGACGTGATGCTGGTGCTGCTGATCATCTTCATGATCACGGCACCGCTGATGTCCCATCCGGTCACCATCACGGTGCCGATCGCGAATCCGAAGAGCACCGAGGACAAGGCGCCGGAAACCCCGCCGCTGGATCTGGCGATCAAGGACGACGGCTCGATGTACTTCCAGGATCAGCCGGTCACCGAAGCCGGGCTGAAGAGCCAGCTTGCGGTGGCGGCGCAGAAGTCGCCGCAGCCGGAGCTGCAGATCCGTGCCGACAAGGCGATCGAGTGGAAGACCGTGCGCAAGGTCATCAGCGACGCCAAGGGCCAGGGCATGGTGCACGTCGGCTTCATGACCACCGCGCCGGCGAAGGAGTAAGCAACCATGGCCTTTTCCACCAAGACCTCGGGCGGCCCGATGGCGGACATCAACATCACGCCGCTGATCGACGTGATGCTGGTGCTGCTGATCATCTTCATGGTGACGGCGCCGATTCCGCTGCTGAAGGTCAAGATCGACCTGCCGCAGCCGAATCCGAACCAGACCCCGCCGACGAACCCGCCGGAACCGATCAACCTCAAGATCGACCAGAGCGGCGCGTTCTACTGGAACGACACGCCGGTGGACGAACTGGGCCTCAAGGCGCAGTTCGCGGTGATCGCCCAGCAGACCAACCAGCCGGAAATCCAGATCAAGGCCGCGGATGCCACCGCCTACCAGTACGTCGCTACCGTGCTGGCCGACGCGAAGCAGTACAACCTGGTCAAGATCGGATTCACCGACAGCGAGCAGTAAGCCCGCGACCGTCGGACAACAGCGTTACCCGCGCCAACCCCCGCTTCGTGCGGGGGTTGGCGTTTGTGGGAATCAGGAGCGACCGTCGGATATGGCTCAGCGCAGGATCTGCAGGTAGTTGCGCACCGTGGTGGCCAGGCCTTCGTACAGCGCCTCGCCGATCAGCGCATGGCCGATCGATACCTCGGCCAGCCCCGGGATCGCGGCCATGAACGTGCCCAGGTTCGCCTGGCTGAGGTCGTGCCCCGCGTTCACCGCCAGCCCCGCCTGTTGCGCCTGTCGCGCGGTGGCGGCGCATTCCGCGAGCACCGCGTCGGGTTCGCCCTCGGCGAACGCCTCGGCGTAGGGACCGGTGTAGATCTCGATGCGCTGCACGCCGATCGCCTTCGCCGCCGCGAAATCCTGGCTGCCGGCATCCACGAACAGGCTGACCCGGCTGCCGATCGCGTTGAGCTCATCCACCAGCGGGCGCAACCGGTCCAGGTCGCGCGCCAGGTCGAAGCCGTGGTCGGAGGTGATCTGGCCGTCGCCGTCGGGCACCAGGGTCACCTGGGACGGACGCACCTCGCGCGCCAGCGCGAGCAGGCCGGGATAGTCGCCGCGCGGCGCGGCGAACGGGTTGCCCTCGATGTTGTATTCCACCCGCCCGCGCAACATCGCGGCCAGTGCGCGCACATCGTCGGGGCGCACATGGCGCAGGTCCGGCCGCGGATGCACGGTGATGCCACCGCAGCCGTTCTCGATGCAGGTCTGCGCCGCCTGGCAGATGTCGGGCTCGTGGCCGCCGCGCGAATTGCGCAGCACGGCGATCTTGTTGAGGTTGACGCTGAGCAGGGTCATGGCGGATGGATCGTCATGGGGGAAACGGGAACGCAACACTGCGCCGATCACGTCGCATCGGCAAGCGCGAAGCGACGGATGCGCCGCGGCGCACCGCGCCAGGCCAGCGCGGCGAACGCATCGGCGCCGACATCCAGCCGCTGCAGTTGCCAGGTCGCGGGATCTTCGCCGTCGAGCCACAGCAGCCCCAGTCCCGTCGCGTCACTGCGGATCGCCAGCCGGTCCAGCCCGAACGCGAGGCCGCGACCCAGCGCCTTCAGCACCGCTTCGCGTCCGGTCCACAGTTCGAGGAAGGCGGTGTGGCGCGCGCCTTCGTCCAGCGTGGCGAGCCAGGCGGCTTCGTCGGCAGTGAAGAAGCGCTGCGCGATCTCCAGCGCGCTGGCGCGCGTGCGGCGCAGCTCCAGGTCGATGCCGGGCGCGATGCCGCGCGCCACGGCCAGCAGTGCCTGCTCGCCACTGTGCGACCAGTTGAAGTCCAGCGTGTCGCCGTGGGCGGGGTCCAGGGCGGGACGGCCGTGCTCGCCCGCCACCAGCCGCACTGCCGCCGGCTCGATGTCCAGGTAGGCCGCGAGCAGGCCCAGCAGCGGTGCGCGCCCCGCACCCCGGGGGCGGCGCAGGCGCCAGACGTGAATCTCGTCAGCATGCAGGGGCTCTGCTACTTTCGCGGGCAGGAATCCGTCGATGGCTTGCATGCGCGCATGCTGACGGACAGGCGCCGCCGCGCACAAGCGGCGGTTCGCATCACCGAAGCTGGGAGAGGGTGCTTGATCGCCGGCTGGCTGCTGCTGCTGGTATCGCTGCTGTACGTGGGGCTGCTGTTCGGCGTGGCCTGGCTGGGCGACCATCGTCCGCTGTACCCGCGCCAGCCGCGCCTGCGGCCCTATGTGTACGCGCTGGCGCTGGCCACCTATTGCACCTCGTGGACGTTCTACGGCGCGGTGGGCACGGCCGCGCGTTCCGGGCTGGCCTATCTGCCGATCTATCTGGGGCCGATCCTGCTGTTCGTGTTCGGTTTCGGCCTGATGCGGCGCCTGGTGCGGGTAGCCGCCCGGCGCAACATCATCTCGATCGCCGACTTCATCGGTGCGCGCTTCGGCAAGTCGCACGGGCTGGCGGCCCTTGTGGCGGTGATCGCGGTGGTGGCGGTAGTGCCGTATCTGGCACTGCAGCTGAAGGGCGTGGCGATGTCGTATGCGGTACTGCAGGGCACGGCGTCGGCATCGGGGCCGATCGGCGACACCGCGCTGTGGTGCGCGCTGCTGCTGGCGGTCTTCGCGATCCTGTTCGGCACGCGCAGCATCGACGCCAGCGAACACCACCACGGCCTGATGCTGGCGATCGCGCTGGAATCGCTGATCAAGCTGCTGGCCTTCGCCGTCCTGGCGCTCTACGCGTACTGGCATGCGCCCGATCCGCAGGCGGTGCTGGCGCTGCCGCTGCAGCACGTGGACCAGGTCGTGCAGCCCAGCTTCATCGCCCAGGCGGTGCTGGCCTTCTGCGCGATGTTCTGCCTGCCGCGGCAGTTCCAGATCGGCGTGGTGGAATGCGAGGACGTGAACGATCTCGGCCGTGCGCGCTGGCTGATCCCCGGGTACATGGCCGTGGTCAGCGTCGCCGTGCTTCCGATCGTGGCGGCCGGCAGCTTGCTGCCCGCCGTGCGCGACGGCGCGCCCGACGCGTGGGTGCTGAACCTGCCGCTGGCGCACGGCAGCCATGGCATGGCCCTGCTGGCCTACCTCGGCGGCTTCTCCGCCAGCACCGGCATGGTGATCGTGGCGGCGGTGGCGCTGTCCACCATGGTCAGCAACGACCTGGCGATGCCGCTGCTGCTGCGCATCCGTCATCTGCGGCTGGAGCAGCGCAACGACGTGTCGCGATTGCTGTTGCGCGTGCGCCGCTGCGCGATCGTGGTGCTGGCCCTGATGGCGTATGCCTACTACCGCCTGGCCGCGGACGTGGAAAACCTGGCGGCGACCGGCCTGCTGTCGCTGGCGGCGGTGGCGCAGTTCGCGCCGGCGATCGTGGCGGCGCTGTACTGGCGCGGCGCCAGCCGGCGCGGCGTGGTCGTCGGCCTGCTGGCCGGGTTCGCCCTGTGGATCTACACGCTGCTGCTGCCGGCGATGAACCACGCGGCGCCATGGCTGCAGCACGGCCCGCTGGGTCTGTCCTGGCTGCGGCCACAGGCACTGTTCGGCACCCATGACTGGGATCCGGTGCTGCACAGCACGTTCTGGTCGCTGCTGGTCAACGTGGCCTGCCTGGTGTTCGTCTCGCTGCGCTGGCGGCCCAGCCTGGAGGAACGGCTGCACGCGGCAATGTTCGTCGACCTGCATGCGACCAGCCGCGTCGGCGCGGGCGACTGGCGCGGCCGCGTGCGGGTGGCCGACCTGCGCACCATCGCCGAACGCATCATCGGCGTGCGCGGCGCCCAGCGCGCGTTCGACGACTATGCGCAACGCAGCGGCAAGCCGCTGCAGCCGGGCGAGGCGGCCGAGCGCGCGCTGATCCAGCACACCGAGCGCCTGCTCGCCGGCGCGGTGGGCACGGCCAGCGCGCGGCGCATCCTGATGGGCGTGCTGTCCGGCTCGGGACTGGACATCGCCGAGGCGATGGCGCTGATGGACGAGGCCTCGCAGGAACTGCGCTTCAACCGCGAACTGCTGTCCACCACGCTGGAGAACGTCTCGCAGGGCATCAGCGTGGTCGATGCGCAGATGCGCGTGGTGGCGTGGAACCGGCGCTACCTGGAACTGTTCGGCTACCCCGACGGCATGGTCTACGTGGGCGTGCCGGTGGCCGAGCTGATCCACTGGAACGCCGAGCATGGCGAATGCGGCCCCGGCGAGGCGCCCGCGCAGGTCGCCAAGCGACTCGCCCACCTGCGCGCCGGCACGCCCCACGTGTTCCAGCGCGTGCGCGCGGACGGCAGCACCATCGAGATGCGCGGCCGCGCCCTGCCAGGTGGCGGCTACGTCACCACCTACACCGACGTCACCGCGTACAAGCGCGCCGAGCAGGCGCTGATCGAGGCGAACGAGACGCTGGAGCAGCGCGTGGAGCAGCGCACCGCCGAGCTCAGCGAGGCATTGGTCGCCACCGCGCAGGCGCAGCGCACCGCCGAGGCCGCCAACGCCTCGAAAACGCGCTTCCTCGCCGCCGCCAGCCACGACCTGCTGCAACCGCTGAACGCCGCGCGCCTGTTCACCTCCGCGCTGCGCCAGCAGCCGGCGCTGGACGCGGAATCGCGGCAGCTGGCCGAACGCATCGATGTCGCGTTCCGTGCCGCCGAAGACCTGCTCGACGCCCTGCTCGACACCTCGCGCCTGGACACCGGCAGCTACCAGCCGGAGATCGGCGATTTCGCGCTGGCCGAATTGTTCGAATCGCTGCAAGGCCAGTTCGCGGTGCTCGCCGAGCAACGCGGCCTGCGCCTGCGCGTGGCGCCCACCCGGCTCGCCGTGCGCAGCGATCCGCAACTGCTGCGTCGCGTGCTGCAGAACTTCCTCTCCAACGCGCTGCGCTACACCCAGCGCGGCAGCGTGCTGCTGGGCGCGCGGCGTACCGGCGGCGAGGTGCGCGTCGAAGTGTGGGACACCGGCCCCGGCATCGCCGCCGAACAGCGCGCGCGCATCTTCGGCGAGTTCCAGCGGCTGGAGCAGCCCTCGCCGTGGGGCGAGAAGGGACTGGGCCTGGGCCTGTCGATCTGCGACCGCATCGCCACCATGCTCCACCACCGGCTCGACCTGCACTCGCGCCCCGGCCACGGCAGCTGCTTCGCGGTGATCGTGCCGCGCGCCATCGCCGCGCCGCCGCGCCGGCAGGTGGTGCGCCGCGGCGGCAGCGACGAACAGCTGCCGCTCACCGTGCTGTGCCTGGACGACGATGCGGCCATCCTCGACGGCATGCGCGCCCTGCTCGGTCGCTGGGGCGTGGACTGCCGCACCGCCCGCGATGCAACCGCCGCCGCCGCCGAACTGTGCCGTGGCCCGGTCGACCTGATCCTCGCCGACTATCATCTCACCGAAGGCGTCGACGGCCTGCAGGTGCTGCAGCAGCTGCGCGCCGTCCGCGACCCGCTGCCGCCCGCCGCGCTGATCACCGCCGACGGCAGCAGCGAGCTGAAACAGCGCGCCCGCGCGCTCGGCTACCCGCTGCTGCACAAGCCGGTAAAGCCGGCCGCGCTGCGGGCCTTGCTGACGGCGCTGGCGAGGAAGCAGGCAGAAGGGAGCGTTGGCGCCTGAGCGGGTACAACGCAGCGGGATGGCGTGCGATCAAGAGACGCGAGGCGCGAGTCCGCTCGGAGCAGGAGTCAGCCGCAGCAGCCGGTCGCCGAACCCGCGGCTTGGACGGGCGGGCACTCGACGGTGCCATAGGAACAGAAGACGCAGCAGTCGCCGGCCCGCGGCCTGAGCAACTCCTTGCAGAGTGTGCCGGGCATTGGCCTTCGAAGCCCACGCGCGTCAGGACGAGCAGTGTGTCCGACTGCGCGTCGTCACCGGTATCGGTGCACTCACCGCCGATGCGGCGGTGGCCACGGTGGGCAACGCTCGCGAATTCAGGCAGGGACGACAGATGGCAGCGTGGCTGGGCCTGGTGCCCGTACAACACTCCAGCGGCGGGCATGCGCGACTGGGCGAGATCAGCGGTCGGGGCGATGCGTACCTGCGCACGCTGCTGATTCAGGGCGCACGCAGTAGCTTGCAACGCGCCAAGGCGGTCACCCTCGAGAAGGCCACGCCCGAACAGCGCTGGATCCGCTCCCTCGACGGGCGCATGCCCTTCGGCAAGGTGATCGTGGCCATCGCCAACAAGCATGCCCGACAGATCTGGGCGATGCTGGCGCACGATGTGGACTACGACCCCTGCGCCTGCCTGAACCATCCGATGCACCGGCAAACCCACACGGCCTGAAAGCAAGGTTTCGTTCCAACGTCAGCGCGAAGCGGTAGACAACAGGTCAGACCACCCCGGAGAGAACCTGACTAACTAAATGGACGTCCAAACGGTGTACCGGCTGATCCCCGGGCACCGGACAGTCCGATGAACGAACGAGGTCTTCGGGTGCGGTTTATACACAGGTCCGAGTCGGCAGCATCGATTCAACAAGACCGGTTACGGAAATGCAGCCTGACACTCGTTGTACCCGCGCAGCACTGACACGCAATACGTCACATCAGGACAACACCACGACCAGCAGCGGCCCGAAAGCTCAGGGCAAAAACGTCATGCGGCTGGAGTTGACGGGAAGTCTCTTACGGAAATGTTATGCCCCACCCTCGGGCGGTGACGGTTTGAACCGCACAAGCTTTTCAATACAAGCATGGGCGTCACGTAGCCATTGAGCAAGGTCCGACCAAGATATGGTGTGACTGGACATGGTAAGGCCACGCTCTAGTGGCATGAGAGCAACACTGGTCCCTTGGGGCAGTTCACCTCGGAGCGCGGCGCCCTCCAAGTGAGCCAGCGTATGCCTCAACTGTGTGATCTGGTTTTCTGCGGACTGGCTAAAAAAGCTCAGGTCACGGGGAATTATTGCTTTAAGTTCGATCTCTGCGGACTTGAGCGAGCGTAGAGCACGCACGTGCTTGATAAACCGCTCCAAATGCCAGATGCAACACTCAAAATGAGTAGTCGCTTGGGCGATGTGGGCGATACCGAACTGATCTGGTGTACGACCATGGAACGTTAATATGGCTTGGCGGCCTAGCTCGTATTCCAGTATTGCCGCATCGTGTAGACGAACACAGTTGACAAACAATGCGTGCGCGACCGTGTCCGATGACCCACCACCTACAAACATACGCAACAGCGCCGCCCACTCTGTCTGCGCACGTAGCGAAGACAGGTCTGGGATATTCGATGGAGGAAGAAGAGTGTCTTGGGGCATAACTTAAATTCGGTTGTCGAATGAAGCCTAATCCCGCAGCCTAACCGCGCCAAGTGGGCACAAGCCGTCGGAAGCTTCCTATACGAATCAACAAGTTCCCCTGATCGCGCCGTCTAATCCCGCCGGCTAATCTCGCAGCCTTTCCCACGGGGGCGAGCATGCACCGATCCTCTCACCCGTTGTCGGTGTCGGCAAGCGCCATCGAGGACACGGGGCCATGGCAGGTAATGATGCGTGGTTCGCTTGCATGCATCCCGCGGCCGCGCCTCACTCCCCTTCCTCGTCCTCCGGCAGCGGCTGCATTGCGCCGGGTTCGACGGCGAGCTGGCTGGCGGCGAGGGCGACCTGGGTGCGGTTGTTGACGCCGAGCTTGCGCATGATCGCGGTCATGTGCGCCTTGACGGTGGCTTCGGAGACGCCGAGTTCCCAGGCGATCTGCTTGTTGAGCAGGCCTTCGGCGATCATGGTGAGCACGCGGAACTGCTGCGGCGTGAGCGCGGCGACGCGGGCGGCGATGTCGGCCTCGTCGGGCTTGAGTTCGGCGCGGCCGCCGACGAGTTGCGGCGGCAGCCACACGTCGCCGTCGAGCACGGCGCGGATCGCGCGGACGATGTCCTCGCCGGCGGTGGACTTGGGGATGTAGGCGGCGGCGCCGTGGGCGAGCGCGCGGCGCGCGACCTGGGCCTCCTCGTGGCCCGAGACCACGATGATCGGCAGGCCGGGGTATTGGCCGCGGATGTGCGCCAGCGCGGAGTAGCCGCGCGCGCCGGGCATGTGCAAGTCGAGCAGCAGCAGGTCGGCATCGGGGTGTTGCTCGATGAGCGTGTACAGGCCATGCACGCTCTCGGCGCTGCGCACCTGCGCCTGCGGCAGCGCGGCGAGCACCGCGCGCTGCAGCGCATCGCGGAACAGCGGGTGGTCGTCGGCGATCAGGATGTCGGGCATGGGGGAGCTTCGATCAACCCGGTAGGAGCGGCTTCAGCCGCGATGCTTTTGCTCGTTACGGAAGAGCTATCGCGGCTGAAGCTCCTACGAGTGGGTCATTTGATCAATCGTTCCTCGACCAGGCTCTTCACCACGCCGGGATCGGCGAGGGTGGAGATGTCGCCGAGCTGGTCGGGCTGGTTCTCGCCGATCTTGCGCAGGATGCGGCGCATGATCTTGCCCGAGCGCGTCTTGGGCAGGCTGGGCGCCCACTGGATGTAGTCGGGCGTGGCGATCGGGCCGATCTCCTTGCGCACCCAGGCCACCAGTTCCTTCTTCAGTTCGTCGCTGCCGCTTTCGCCGGCGATCAGCGTGACGTAGGCGTAGATGCCCTGGCCCTTGATCTCGTGCGGGCAGCCCACCACGGCGGCCTCGGCCACCTTGGGGTGCGCCACCAGCGCGCTTTCCACCTCGGCGGTGCCGATGCGGTGGCCGCTGACGTTGATCACGTCGTCGACGCGGCCGGTGATCCAGTAGTAGCCGTCCTCGTCGCGGCGCGCGCCGTCGCCGGTGAAGTAGTTGCCGGGATAGGCGCTGAAATAGGTCTCGATGAAGCGCTGGTGGTCGCCGTACACGGTGCGCATCTGGCCGGGCCAGGAGTCGGTGAGCAGCAGGTTGCCCTCGCAGGCGCCTTCCTGCACCTCGCCGTTGGCGTCGACGATGGCGGGCTTGATGCCGAAGAACGGCTTGGTGGCGGAGCCGGGCTTGGTGGCGATGGCGCCGGGCAGCGGGGTGATCAGGATGCCGCCGGTCTCGGTCTGCCACCAGGTGTCCACGATCGGCAGGCGGCTCTCGCCCACCACGCGGTGATACCACTCCCATGCCTCGGGGTTGATCGGCTCGCCCACCGTGCCCAGCACGCGCAGCGAGGCGCGCGAGGTCTTCTTCACCGGCGCCTCGCCCTCGCGCATCAGCGCGCGGATCGCGGTGGGCGCGGTGTAGAACAGCGACACCTTGTGCTTGTCCACCACCTGCCAGAAGCGGCTGAAGTCGGGATGGTTCGGCACGCCGTCGAACATCACCGTGGTGGCGCCGTTCGCCAGCGGGCCGTACACCACGTAGCTGTGGCCGGTGACCCAGCCCACGTCGGCGGTGCACCAGTACACGTCGTCCTCGCGCAGGTCGAACACGCATTCGTGGGTGTAGCTGGTGTAGACGAGGTAGCCGGCGCTGGTGTGCAGCACGCCCTTCGGCTTGCCGGTGGAGCCGGAGGTGTAGAGGATGAACAGCGGGTGCTCGGCTTCCATCGGCTCGGCCGGGCAGTCGGCGCTCTGGCCGTCCATCAGGTTGTGCCAGTAGCGGTCGCGCGGTGATTGCATCGGCACCGCGCTGCCGGTGCGACGCACCACCACCACGGTTTCCACGCTGTTCGTGCCGGGGCGCTTGAGCGCCTCGTCCACGTTGACCTTGAGCGGGATCTTCTTGCCGCCGCGCACGCCCTCGTCGGCGGTCACCACCAGCTTGCACTGCGAGTCGGCGATGCGCCCGGCCAGCGAGTCGGGCGAGAAGCCGCCGAACACCACGGAGTGGATCGCGCCGATGCGCGCGCAGGCCAGCATCGCCACCGCGGCCTCGGGGATCATCGGCAGGTAGATCGCCACGCGGTCGCCCTTGGCCACGCCGAGGTGCTTCAGCGTGTTGGCGAACTTGCACACCTCGGCGTGCAGCTCGCGGTAGGTCAGCTTGCGCGATTCGTCCGGGTCGTCGCCCTCGAAGATGATCGCCACCTTGTCGCCGCGTTCCTTCAGGTGCCGGTCGAGGCAGTTCGCCGCCACGTTGAGCGTGCCGTCCTCGTACCAGCGGATGTGCAGGTTCTTCGGGTCGAAGGAGACGTCCTTGATCTTCGTGGGCTTCTTCGCCCAGTCCAGCCGCTCGCCCACCTTGGCCCAGAAGCCTTCGGGGTCCTGCACCGACTCGGCGTACAGCCGCTCGTAATCGTCCTTGCGGATGCGCGCCCTGGCGGCGAACGCGGGGTCGACGGGATGGATCGTGGACATGCGGGTCTCCTGCTGACGAGGGTGGGACGAGGCGGGCGTGGCGCCGTGTGCGAAAGGCATGGACAGGCTTTCGAGTGTAGCGGCGTCGCCGCGGCGGCGAGGAGCCCCGCGCATCGACTTTGGTCGAGGTACGACCATCGGGGAATAGTCATGCGCGCGCGGGCATGAGCATGCTCGTCCCACTGTCATCTTGGGGATGTCCTTCATGAGCCCGACACTTATCCGTCGCTGCCGCCGGCCACTGGCGCTGGGCGTTGCCTGCGCGTTGGTGCTGCCGTGGGCGGCGCAGGCCCAGACCGGCACGCCGCCGGCCACGAACGCGGCCACCACCAGCGCGCGCGAGCAGCAGCTGGAGCAGCGGGTGGACCAGCTGGAGCAGGAGCTGGCCCAGCTCAAGCAGATGATCCAGGCGCAGAAGCAGCAGGCGGCCAGCCCGCCCGCGCCGGCCGCGCCGGCGCGGAATGTCGCCGCCGCGCCGGCCAGCTCGTCCAGGCCGGTGTTCACCAGCGCGCCGGGCGTGTCGGTGGCGCTGCACGGCTTCATCAGCGCCAGCGCCTTCAGCCAGAACAAGAGCTTCGCCTACGGCAACGGCCAGAATGCGGAGTATCCGGTGGCCGGCGGCTCCAACGGCTCGCTCAGCGGCGTGGACGTGCGCAACACGCGCTTCTGGCTCGACTTCAGCGGTGCCAGGCTGACGGGCGACTGGATCGGTGGCGGCCGCATCGAGATGGATTTCTTCGGCGGCTACAACGGCACCGGCGCCTACAGCCAGCAGCAGCCCACGCCGCGCCTGCGCCAGGCCTACATGGAGCTGACCAATCCGGACACCGGCAGCACGATACGCATCGGCCAGCAGTGGGAGCTGCTGTTCCCGCTCGACAACGTGACCGCCTCGCTGTCGCACATCGCGTTCCCGCTGGGCTTCGGCACCGGCATGATCGGCTGGCGCTTCCCCGGCGTGGTGTGGATGCAGGATCTCAACCACGGCAGCGATGGCGTGAAGTGGCGGCTGGACCTGGGCGCGTTCGAGGGTTCCTGGAACGGGCCGGACGGTGCGGTCAACAACACCAACTACCTGACCGCCGGCAACGCCGGCTTCCGCCCGCAGCTGGAAGCGCGCCTGCACGCGCAGGGCGGGAACTGGCTGGCCTACGCGGTGGCGCACTACAGCGAGGTGGACCTGCGGGGCGTGGGCGGCACCGCGCCGACGCCGGTGCAGTCCAGCGTGAAGAGCGTGGGCTACGAGCTGGGCGGCCAGTGGAAGCCCGGCCCGTGGGTGTTCCGGGCCAATGCCTACACCGGCAAGGGCCTCGGCGAGGTGTTCGGCGACCTGTCGCAGTTCGGCGACATCAAGGACACCGGCGGCTACCTGCAGGCCGGCTACAACTTCACGCCGAACTGGAGCCTCAATGCGCTCTACGCGACCAGCAAGCTCAACAGGGACGACGTGGTCCGCTGGATGGGCAACGGTTCCACCGGCCTGCTGCGCGGCCGCCAGACCGGGTTGAACCTGGACTACGCGGCCGGCAACTACGAGCTCGGCCTCGAGTGGCTGTACGGCTGGCTCGACAGCACGAGCAACGGCACCAACACCAGGACCAGCAGCGGCAACCAGGTCAGCGTGAGCGCGCTGTACCACTTCTGACAAACGGCGGCGGTCCCAAGGGTGCCGCCCGCCGCGTTCCGTTTCACGCCGGCGGGTACGCCCGCGGCGACACGAGCCGGTGCGCGGTGCGTGGATGGCCCGCCGCGCGCGCTGGACACGGCATCCGGCATCGCCATCCGACCACCTGGGGAACGCCACGATGAGCGACGCGAGCACGCAAGCGAAGTTTTCCAATCCTGCACCGCTGGGCCTGGCCGGCTTCGCGCTGACCACCTGGCTGCTCAGCATGATCAACGCCGGCTGGTTTGGCGGCGAGGCGATGGGCATGGTGCTGGCCTGCGCCATGGCCTACGGCGGCACCGCGCAGGCCATCGCCGGCGTGATGGAGTTGCCGCGCGGCAACACCTTCGGCGCCACCGCCTTCCTCAGCTACGGCGCGTTCTGGTGGTCGTTCGCGCTGTTCGTGCTGTTCCTGCACGACAAGGTGCCCGCCGCCTTCGTCGGCTGGTACCTGTTCCTGTGGGGCGTGTTCACGTTCTACATGTGGCTGGGCACGTTCCGTGCGCCGCGCGCGCTGCAGCTGATCTTCCTCGCGCTGTGGATCACCTTCTTCCTGCTCGCGGCAGGCGAGTGGACCGGCATCGCCGGCCTGCACCAGGCGGGCGGCTACATGGGCCTGCTCACGGCGGCGCTGGCGTTTTACCTGTCCGCCGCCGAGATCGTCAACGACAACCAGCAGCGCACGGTGCTGCCGGTGGGTGCGCCGCGCGCCGCGTGACGACGGGCACATCGCGGCTGCGGCCGCGGCGGGGTGTCGCCCGTGCTGAGACATGGCGGGCGCACACTGCACCGATGGAATTCCGCGACACGCCGCCAACGGCCATCAAGGGCCGCGGCGCCGCCTCCAATCCGGAAGGGCGCTTCGAAACCATCCGCCATCACGCGGAGGACGACGGCTGGCAAAGCGCGTTGCTGGACGAGGCCGCACCGCGGCCGCGCACCGAGGTCACCGAGGAGCGCGCGCGCAGCGTCATCACCCGCAACGATTCGCCCGACATCGCCTTCGAGCAGGCGCTGAACCCGTTCCGCGGTTGCGAGCACGGCTGCGTCTACTGCTTCGCGCGGCCCAGCCACAGCTATCTCAACCTCTCGCCCGGGCTGGACTTCGAAACGAAGATCCGCGCCAAGGGCAACCTTGCCGACGTGCTGCGCGCCGAACTGGCGAAACCCGGCTACGTGCCGAAGCCGATCAACATCGGCAGCAACACCGATCCTTACCAGCCGATCGAGAAAAAATGGCGGCTCACCCGCGCCGCGCTGGAGGTGCTGGCCGAATGCCATCACCCGTGCACGATCGTCACCAAGAACGCGCTGGTGGAGCGCGACCTCGACCTGCTCGCCGCGATGGCGCGCGAAAAGCTGGTGCAGGTGTTCGTCTCGGTGAATTCGCTGGACAACCACCTCGCCGCGAAACTGGAACCGCGCGCCAGCGCGCCGCACCGCCGCCTCAAGGCCATCGCCGCGCTGGCCGCGGCCGGCGTGCCGGTGGGCGTGCTGGTGGCGCCGATCATCCCCGCGCTCAACGACATGTACATGGAGGCCGTGCTCGAACGCGCGCACGAAGCCGGCGCGCGCTGTGCCGGCTACACCGTGCTGCGCCTGCCGTGGGAGCTGAAGGCGCTGTTCCGCGAATGGCTGGCGCTGCATGCGCCGCAGCGCGCCGGGCACGTGATGAGCCTGGTGCGCCAGATGAACGGCGGCCGCGACTACGACAGCGACTTCCGCACCCGCATGCGCGGCCAGGGCGTGTTCGCCGAGCTGCTGCGCAAGCGCTTCGAGGTGGGCTGCCGCCGGCACGGCTTCGGCCGGGCGCGCGAGCTGCGGCTCGATTGCACGCGCTTCGCGCCGCCGCGCAAGCCGTCACCGCAGGGAGAGTTGTTCTGAACACCTTGCGACTCGCCCGGCACAATACGCACGAATGGACGGCTTGAACGGGAGATCCCAATTGGATGCGGCCACGGAAGCATTTGCTGTCGATGCGTCGCTGCGGGAAGCGCTTGCATCCTGTTACGAGGAAATCATGTGGCTTGCCCGGCGCAAAGGCGTGCAGCCGTCGGTGGCGCGCGCCTGGTACACGCACGCCCGTGCGGAGAAACTGAAGCGCCAGCTCCGGCGATTTACCGGCATGGTGTCTGCCCAGGCTCTGCGCGATCCCGGGCAAGCGCTGGTGCTTGAACATTACGAGGGTATCCAGCGGCGATTGACCCGGATGGTTTCCGAGCACTTGAAGGGCGGGAGCAATGCGGAGGATTTCATTGCGCTGCTGATCGAGTGCGAGCAAGTCCATATCGTGACCAGGGCGGAAAACCATGCAGCAGCCAAGGCCAGAGGCGACTATGCGGCGGCCGGAATCGAGCTGGTGCCGTGGAGTCGGATCGACGTGAATGTCAGGGGTTATTTGTGGAAGAGAGTCCTGAATGGACGCGTGGCAAACGCCGCGGACTTCTCGCCGATGATTCAGGCCACGGCCGACGACGGGCATGCATCCGCAAGCCAACCGAACGAGGAAGAACGGTGGCTGGAGGCTTGTGTTGTTGTGCGCATGCCGAAGAGCATGGCTTGGCAGCCAGCCTCATCCCCATGTCAGGCTACTTCGAGCCTCGCGTCCCCTTCGTCGCTCGACCACGGGCATCCTGCAGGGTGTTGCCGCACGCATCCGGTTGCGGCGTCGGCCGGAACGCCGCGTGTGTGCGTATTCGATTCTCACGACCGCCGAGGCTGCCGAGTTCGGCGCGGCCGAATCCTGTGTGGATGCGCAAATGACCTCGGAAGTCGATCTTGGCGCATGGCCTGTTGCCAGGGAGACGATCGGCCGGTTCCTCGATGCAGCCGTGGCCAAGCGGAAGATGCGGGAGAGTGCGCGGAAGAAGGGATGAACCGCTGCCGCGATCAAGGGCTCACGCGATTTCCTGTCATGGGTGGTACTTGCGCTGGGCCAGCGCCAGCATCGCTTTGTCCTCGTGCGTGTCGCCGCATGGCGCATGAAATCACCGATGGTTTCGCGCGCGGCGGGGGGCCGTCGAAGCCGAACAGGCCGGGTTCACGCGGCGCCCGTGTCGAAACGCTGGCGGAGCCGGCCGAGCACGCCGTGGTTGGTATCGGCGAGGCGGCGGAATGCGTCGCTGATGTCGGGGTGTTGCGCCACGCGTTGCCAGTAGAGCTCGGCCCAGGCCGCAGCCTGGCGCCAGTACGGCAACGCGGCGGGCGTGGGCGGTGGCGGCTCGAACACGCGTTCCACCACGGCGCCGTTGGCGGCGGGTCGGTAGAGCATGGGCAGCATGTCGTAACTGGGTGCGAGCACCAGCGGCAGCGCGTCGCGGAGGAAGAAGCCGAGGTTGCCGAAGTGCATGTCGGTGTTGCCGATCAGGCGACCGAACCACCAGCGCAGGCGCACCTGTTCCCATGCCGCATCGGTTATCCAGCCGGTTTGCCGCATGCGTTGCGCCGCACCGGCCCAGTCGTCGCGCTCGCCGTCGTGGGCGTCGCTCCAGGCGGCCAGGGTGACGAAGCCGCATCGGCCGTGCGCGCCGATGCGGTCGAAGCGACTGGTTTCCAGGCACAGGCGGCCTTGCGACCACAGCAGTTCGGTGTGCGCGCTGGCGTGGCCATGTTCGGTCAGCAAGGCGCTGGCCAGATGTTCGCAGGCCAGCAGGTCGGCCCAGCGGCGTGCGCCGGCGTGGCCGTCCACCGGCTCGCTGAACTTCACGATGACGTGGCGCATGCTGTCGTCGGCGTCGCGCACGCAGGTGGTGAACTTCGGCTGCTCGCCGGCAGCCGAGGAGCCGGCCAGCTCGCCGGCCAGCGCGGCTTGCGCCAACGCCGCATAGCGTTGCGCGCGCGCACCGGCGGGGATCGCTTCCGCATCCGCGCGCAGGGCGTGTTCCAACGCCGTGTCGCCCAGCACGAAGTCGCCCGGACCATCATCGCCCTGCAGCAGCAGGGCGGCGAGCACGGCGTCCGTGTTCCAGCGCGGGATGTCGGAAGGCAGGCCCAGTTCGCGCGCCCAACGCTGGCCGAACTGGCGGCCGAGGAAACCCTGCGGACGCTGGTCGTCGAGAAACCAGGGCAGGCCGGGGAACAGGCCGTCGGCGAATTCGTCCCGCAGCCAGTCGGGCGCCGCTGCCGCGGCGATCAGACAGCCATCGCCGTGCAGGGCAGTCAGTTGGCCGAAATCGTGCGGGCGGCCGTGTTCGTCGATGCGGTACAGCGGCCAGTGCGTACCCAGCCCGCGCACCTCGCGTACGGCGGCGTAGCGGCTGCGCCGCGCCTGGCCGATGCGCACCACCCGTGCACCGGCCGCGGCCAGCGCACGGGAAATGCTGGGCTGGCTGGCGCCCAGCGCCTCGCCCAGCTCACGCGCGCTGGCCACCTTGCGCAGGCGCAAGGCGTCAAGCAGGCGCTCGATCGGGGTGGCTTGGCTGGCCATGCATGAATAGATACTTGAATAGATACATCAAGTCAAATATCAAGAAAGTCAATGACTTGTATGCAAAGTATCATTCACGGTGAATAGATTGTCCGGGCGTGGCCGGCCTCCCGCGCAGGGAAGGCCGGCCAAGGCGTCCTCACTTCGACGCCGGCAGGTATTTCGCGAACCACGCCAGCGAGCGCTGCTGCACGTCGCGGGTGTGTTCCGGGTTTTCGAAGTGGTGGCCTTCGTCCTGATAGACCACGAGTTGCGTCGGCACGCCCAGGGTCTTCAGCGCGTGCCAGAACTCGAAGGACTGCGGTGCCGGGCATTCCTCGTCGCGGTCGCCCACGATGATCAGGGTCGGCGTCTTCGCCTGCTTGATGAAGCTGAGCGCGGAACTCTTCGCGTACGCCGCCGGGTCGTCGTACAGGCTGGCGCCGAAGTAGGGGATCATCCACTGGTCGATCTGGTTTTCGCCGTAGTAGCTCTGCCAGTCGGAGATGCCGGCGCCGGCGACCACGGCGCGGAAGCGCTGGGTCTGGGTGGGCGCGAACATGCTCATGAAGCCGCCGTAGCTCCAGCCGGTGAGGCCGAGGCGGTGGTCGTCCACCGGCGCCATCTTCTCCACCGCGTCGATGCCGGCGAGCACGTCACGCAGGTCGCCGTAGCCGAAGTCCTTGCGGTTGGCCTGCACGAAGGCTTCGCCCTGGCCGAAGCTGCCGCGCGGGTTGGGCATGAACTGGAAATAGCCTTCGGCGGCATACATCGCGCCCATGCCGGGCCAGCGCGAGGTGACGGCCGCGGCCGGGCCGCCGTGCACGCTGACGATCATCGGATAGGTCTTGTGCGGGTCGTAGTGGGCCGGGTAGAGCAGCCAGCCCTGCACGTCGCGGCCCTCGTTCTTCCACTCCACCGAGACCGCCTTGCCCCACTCCGGCTTCAGCGCGGCGTTGAGCGCGGTGACCGCGGGCGGCGGCGTGCTGCCCAGCACGCCGGCATGCACTTCGGGGGCCTGCTCGAACGAGCTCTGCTGGAAGGCCACGCGCCTGTGGTCGGCGGACAGCGACACCGCGAGCGCCGCGCCGCCGGAGCCGATCGACGCGGACACGGTGAAGTACGGCGCCTGCGCCGTGGCCTTGTCGCCCTGGATGTCGTACCGGGCCAGCTGCTCCTTGCCCTTGGCGTTCTGGCTCACCGTCAGCGCGTTGTTGCCGGCCCAGGCGAACCA
Organism: Rhodanobacter geophilus; assembly: GCF_040812275.1. Lineage (NCBI taxonomy): Bacteria > Pseudomonadati > Pseudomonadota > Gammaproteobacteria > Lysobacterales > Rhodanobacteraceae > Rhodanobacter > Rhodanobacter geophilus. The sequence goes on from NZ_JBFOHL010000011.1 coordinate 56,071, forward strand.
TTCCGGCGTCACCTTGGTGCCGGGCGTGAGATTGGCCGGTGCGCCGCCGGCGGGCGACACGCTGTAGATGTCGCCGCCGGTGGAGCCCTGGTCGCTCATCAGTCCGCCGATGAAGGCGATGCGCGAACCGTCCGGCGACCAGCGCGGCAGCGCGATCTGCAGGCCGTGCAGCGAGCCGGCGACGGTGGACGGATCGACGACCACGCGCGGCGCGGCGCCTTCCTTCGCCTCCTGCACGTAAAGCTTGGCCACCCACCAGTTGTTGTCGCCCGGCGCCGGCGCGGCGGTGTAGGCGATGCGCGAACCGTCCGCCGACCAGCCGAATTCGTAGGCGTAGATCGAGGCCGGCGTGAGCGTGTGCACCGCGCCGCTGGCCACGTCGAGGCTGGCCACGCGCTGGATTTCCTCCGGCTCCTCGCCGATCACGCCCACCTGCGCCTTGCCCGCCGCGGTGGCGGCGGCGTGGCGGGTGGCGCCGGGCACGTAGAGGAAGCCCAGCGACTGGCCGTTGGCCGTCCATGCCAGCGCCCGCGCGTAACCCGCGAGTTGCGCCACTTCGCGCGGCGCGGCCTTGCCGGCGACGTCGGCGAGATAGACGTCCGTGTGCATCGCTTGCGTGTTGGTGAGGTCGTGGCTGCAGTCGGCGATGAAGGCGAGCCGGTGCGAATCCGGCGACCAGGCGAGATCGCTCTTGCTGCAGTCGGCGAGCTTCGCGCCCACGTCCAGCGCCTGCGCGTGGCTGCCGTCGGCACCGGCCAGCTCGATCACGGACCGTTTGCCATCCTGCTGCATCCAGGCCAGGCGCGTGCCGTCGGGCGACAGCGCCACGTTGCCGATGCGCTTGACCCGCGCGAGCTTGGGCAGTGGCGTCGCGGCATGCGAGGCGGGCCGGGCGGGTGGCGTGTCCGGCGCCGCCTGCACGAGCAGGGGCGTGGCGAGCAGGGCCAGCGAGACGATCAGGTGCGAGGATTTCGACATGGTGCGAACCCGTGTGCGGGGGAAACCGTCACGCTACAACCGCAGCGCGGGGTGCGCCATGTGCGGATCGTCAGGGTTTCGCGGCGATTTGCACGGCCGCGCGGGCGGCGAGCTTGGCGCGGATTTCCGGGATCGCCGCCAGCGCGGCCTTCTCGCCGGCGAGGATAGCCAGGTCCTTCTGCTCGAAGTCGGTGGGTCCGATGCCGCTGAGGTCGGGCCGGATCACCACGTCGGCGCGCGCGATTTCCTGCGCCGCCAGCTGCCGGCCCATGATGGTGATCGACTGGCCCACGATGTTCAGCATGCCCTGCGGGTTGCCGCCGTCAGGCTTGGCGGAGATGTCCACCGCGATCACGAAATCCGCGCCGAGCTGGCGTGCGGCGTCCACCGGGATCGGGCTGACCACGCCGCCGTCGACGTAATGCCTGCCGCGGATTTCCACCGGCTCGAACACGCCGGGGACGCTGCTGGAGGCGCGCACCGCCTCGCCGGTGTTGCCGCGCACGAACACCGTGCGGCGGCCGGTTTCCAGTTCGGTGGCCACCGCGGCGAACGGCAGCTTCAGGCGCTCGATGGGCTGCTGATTCACCAGCTGGTTCACGTAGTCCTGCAGCGCCTTGCCCTGCACCAGGCCACCGGAGAACAGCCGCACGTCGCGGATCTTCGCCTCGTCCAGGCCGAATGCGACCCGCTGCATCTGGAACGCGTCCATGCCGCTGGCATACAGCGCGCCGACCACGCTGCCGGCGCTGGTGCCGGCCACCACGTCGGGATGGATGCCGCTGGCCTCCAGCATCTTGATCACGCCGATGTGCGCGAAGCCCTTCGCCGCTCCCCCGCCCAGCGCGAGGCCGATCCTCGGCTTCGGCGGCGGCGGGGGTGGTGCCGGCGGCGGCGGAACGGGCCTGGCCGCGTGGGTGCAGGCGCCGAGCACGAGCGTGGCGAGCAGGGGCAGAAGCAGGCGGTGGAAGCGCATGAGGGAGGACAGAGAAGGGAAGGAAGGGCGCGCAGCCCGCTTGTCTCCTCCCCGGTATCGCAGGGGAGGAGGAAGCGCGTCAGCCTTGCGCGCCGTCCGCTTCGCGGTGGTAATGCGTGGCCAGCTCGATTTCCTGCCTGGAGCCGAGGAACACCGGCACGCGCTGGTGCAACGCCGTTGGCTGCAGGTCGAGAATGCGCTCGCGCCCCGTGCTGGCCGCGCCGCCCGCCTGCTCCACGATGAAGGCCATCGGGTTGGCCTCGTACATCAGGCGCAGCTTGCCGCTGCCGCCCTTGGCGATGATCCTGGCGTCCAGCGGGTAATAGAACACGCCGCCACGGGTGAGGATGCGGTGCACGTCGGCCACCATCGAGGCCACCCAGCGCATGTTGAAGTCCTTGCCGCGCGGGCCGTCCGTGCCGGCCAGCAGCTCGCCGATGTAGCGCTGCATCGGCGCTTCCCAGTGGCGCTGGTTCGACATGTTGATGGCGAACTCGGCGGTGGCTTCCGGGATGCGGATGTCGCGCCGGCTCAGCACGAAGCTGCCCACCTCGCGGTCCAGCGTGAACTCGTGCGTGCCGTGGCCGAAGGTCAGCACCAGCACGGTGGCCGGGCCGTACACCACGTAGCCGGCGGCGAGCTGGGTGGTGCCCGGCTGCAGGAAATGCTCGGCCTTCGGCTCGACCACGTCGTCCGGGCAGCGCAGCACCGAGAAGATCGTGCCCACCGACACGTTCACGTCGATGTTCGAGCTGCCGTCCAGCGGATCGAACAGCAGCAGGTGCTGGCCCTTGGGGTACATGTCCGGGATCGGCTGCGGGTCTTCCATTTCCTCCGAGGCGCAGGCGGCCAGGTGGCCGCCCCAGGCGTTCGCCTCCAGCAGGATCTCGTTGGAGATCACGTCCAGCTTCTTCTGCGCCTCGCCCTGCACGTTGTCGGTGCCGGCGTTGCCCAGCACGCCGCCCAGCGCGCCCTTGTTCACCGCCACCGCGATGCGCTTGCAGGCGCGCGCCACCACCTCGATCAGCAGGGACAGCTCGGCGTTGATGTGGCCGGCGCGGCGTTCCTCGATCAGGAACTGGATCAGCGAAACGGGCTTCATGGCGGGTCCGTGGCGGGAAATGGCCGCCATTGTCCCGGCTCCACCTGAACTGCGCCAGCCCGACTGCTGACATCACGATGGCAGCAGGGGGTGCGCATGCTGCACCTCCAACAAGGGAGGAACGACATGCGCGACACGGTTTATTTCCTCGTCTTCGACGGCTACGCCGACTGGCAGGCCGCACTGGCCTTGTGCGAGATCCGCCGTCCCGGCGACTGGCGGGTGCAGGCGGTGGGCTTCTCGATGGCGCCGGTGCTGTCGATGGGCGGCCTCACGGTGCAGCCCGAGCTGAGCCTGGCCCAGCTCGACCTGGCCCGCGCGGCGCTGCTGATCCTGCCCGGCGGCCACCTGTGGGCGCGCGGCGAAGGCCTGGCCGCGGTGGCCGCCGCACGCCGCGTGCATGCCGCCGGCGCGCCGGTGGCCGGCATCGACGGCGGCGTGCTGGCGCTGGCCCGTGCCGGCCTGCTCGACCACTGCCGGCACACCGGCAACCACGCCGGCCACATCGACACGCACGTGCCCGACTACCGCGGCGCCGAGCAGTACGACGGCTCGGTGCTCGCGGTCAGCGACGGTGGCACGCTCACCGCCAGCCAGTTCGGCAGCGTGGAGTTCGCGCGCGAGGTGATCCGCACGCTGGACCTCTACAACGCCAGCGACCGCGAGCACTGGTTCCGTCTGTACAAGCATGCCCTGCCGCCGCCGTGGCTGGCGGGCGCCACCGCGGCGGCGGCATGAATGCACCCGTCCGCGAGCACGGCCTCGATCGGGTGTTCATGCGGGGAAGCAGCCCATCCCGCGAGTCCAACCGCGGCCACCCATGGCCGCACGTTCAAATAGGGCCCACGCCATGACAAAGAAATCCGCCATCGACAGGGTGCTGAAGGCCTACCGTCCACTCTACCTGCAGGGCCTGTTGCTCGACGGGCAATACCGCTTGCCGTCGCCCACCGCACGCAGGCGCGCCGCCAGGCGCCAGCGCATGCTGCTGGCGGCATTGACTGGCCTGCGCCACATCGTCTCGCCGACGAGGGACAAACCATGAAGAAGACCTACCACGGCAGCTGCCACTGCGGCACGGTGCGTTACGAGGCCGACCTCGACCTTGCCGCCGGCACCGGCCGCTGCAACTGCTCGATCTGCACCAAGACGCACTGGTGGGGCATTACCATCAAGCCGCAGGACTTCCGCCTGCTCGGCGGCGAGGATGCGCTGTCCGACTACCAGTTCGGCACGCTGAGCGCGCACCACCTGTTCTGCCGCCATTGCGGCGTGCGCGCGTTCGGGCGCGGCTACGTGGAGCAGATCGGCGGCGACTACGTCTCGGTCAACCTGGCCTGCCTCGACGATGTCGAACCGCAGGAATTGATCGACGCACCGCTGCGCTGGTGCGACGGCCGCGCCGACAACTGGATGAATCCGCCGGCCGAGACGCGGCATCTCTGAGGGCAAGACCGTGAGCAAGCCCATCCTCAACATCGACGAACTCGAACCGGTCTCGTTGGAGACCTTGAGCAAGCAGCAGGGTGGCCATCCGCCGCCGCCCCGTTTTGGTGGCGGCATGGCGCGGATCGCATCGCAACTTGGGGCACAGAAGCTCGGCTACAGCCTCATTGTGGTGCCACCAGGCAAGCGTGCCTTCCCATTCCACTCGCATCGCGTCAACGAGGAGATGTTCTTCGTGATCGAGGGCTCGGGCGAAGTGCGCATCGGCGCCGAAGCCTGGCCGATCCGTACGGGCGACGTGATCTGCTGCCCGCCCGGCGGCCCGGAAACCGCGCACCAGATCGTCAACACCGGCGGCACCACGCTGCGCTATCTCGCGGTGTCGAGCAAGGAGACGCCGGAGGTTTGCGAGTATCCCGACTCGGGCAAGTTCGCCGTCATGCATGTCGCCGGCATGGACGCAAACGGTCGGCCGCAGGGCTTCCGTCACGTCGGCAGGCCGGACGATGCATGCGACTACTGGGACGGCGAATAGCCGGCACTGGCGATCGATGCGCAGGCAAGCCACCATGTTCGGATGCGTCGCGCCGATCGCCTGTTCCTCATCATCCATGCCCTGCGCGGACGGCGTACCGCGTTGCCCGCGCGCAACCTTGCCGAGACGCTGGGCGTATCGCTGCGCACCATCTACCGCGACGTGGCCGACCTGCAGCTTTCCGGCGTGCCGATCGAGGGCGAGGCGGGCGTGGGCTACGTGTTGCGCAAGGGCGCGGACATTCCGCCGCTGATGTTCACCGCCGACGAGCTCGAGTCGCTGGTGGTGGGCACGCGCTTCGTGCGCGCGTTCGCGGGCGAGAAGCTGGCCACCGGCGCACAGGCGGCGTTGCTGAAGATCGAGGCGGTGCTGCCGCCCGAGCTGCGCGAGCGCGCCGCGCGCACGCGCATCTATGCGCCGATGTGGCGCAACGAGCGGACCATCGAATTCGCCGCCCGCATCGACCGCCTGCACGGAGCGATCAGCGGCAACCGCGTGTTGCGGCTGGATTACCGCGACGAGGCGGGACGGGCCAGCGCGCGCGAGGTCGAGCCGCTGTGCCTGGCGTTCTGGGGCGGCAAATGGACGCTGGGTGCGTGGTGCCGTCTGCGCGAGGGCTTTCGCAATTTCCGCCCGGACCGCATCGACACCCTGGACGAGACCGGCGAGGTGTTCGCCACCGTCGCCGGCCGCGACCTGGATGCCTACCTGCAGGCGGTGCGCGGCGACTACGGCGGGCTGGAATAACCGCCGGCGCGCAGTTCGGCTACCCTGCGCGGACCGCGGTCAGCACAGGAGTCGTGTCATGTCCTCAGGCGTGCGTCATCCCCTGCTTTCGATCTCTCCGGCCAGGCTGCGTCCGACCCAGATGACCGTGGGCAGGGCCGAGGTGGCGGACAAGCGCGCCGAGTGGGAAAAGCTCGGCAGGAAGAAGCGCAAGGAGCTGCTGGCCCAGCACTGGTTCCCCGGCGTGCTGGGTCCGGAGAGCCAGGTTTTCATCGTCGATCACCATCACCTCGGGCTGGCCCTGTTCGAGGAGAAGGTCAAGCAGGTGCCGGTGATGATCCAGCGCGACTTCTCCTGGCTGGAGCCGCCGGTGTTCTGGCGCACGATGGAGTTCAACCGCTGGGCGCACCCCTACGACGCGCGCGGCGAGCGGCAGGCCTACGAGGCGATGCCCGACCGCCTCGACGCACTGGCGGACGACCCCTACCGCACGTTGGCGGCGCGCGTGCGCATGGCCGGCGGCTATTCCAAGGACGCCACACCGTACGCGGAATTCCTGTGGGCCGACTACTACCGGCGCCACCTGAAGCTGAAGGGCAACCGCGTCAGCGACAAGCAGTTGCAGAACGCCCTGCTGCTGGCGCATTCGCACGACACGGCCTACCTGCCGGGCTGGAGCGGCGCCGTGCAGTGAACGTCGTGCCCGCCGTGTCGTCGGCGCGCATGGCCGACGTGCTGGCCGGCCTGGCGATCGCCGGCCTGCTGGTGCCCGAGGCGGTGGCGTATTCGGGCATTGCGGGGCTGCCACCGCAGGCCGGCGTGATCGCGCTGTTCGTGGGGCTGGTCTGCTACGGCCTGCTGGGCCGCAGCCGCTACGCGGTCGTCTCCGCCACCTCGTCGTCGGCCGCGGTGCTGGCGGCCGGCACGCTGGCGCTGGCCGGCAACGACGCCGCCGCGAGGGTGGCGATCGCCGCCACCCTGGTGCTGCTGGGTGGCGGCTGTTTCCTGATCGCGGGCTTCGCCCGCCTCGGCGGCCTGTCGCACCTGATCGCGCGGCCGGTGCTGCGCGGCTACACCTTCGGCCTGGCGATCGTGATCGCGCTGAAGCAGCTGCCGCACCTCGGCGGCTGGGCCGAGCTGCACGGCGACTTCGTGCCGCTGCTGGTGCTGGACCTGGTGCGCAGCAGTCGCCAGGTGCAGCCGATCACGCTCGCCACCGGCGTGCTCGCGTTGCTGCTGCTGTTTGCCTGCGAGCGGGTGCGCCGCCTGCCCGGCAGCCTGCTGGTGATCGCGCTGGGCGTGCTCGCTTCGGGCTGGCTGGAAGGACACGGCGTGGCGCTGACCGGCGCGATCGACCTGCACCCGGACTGGGCGATGCCGGCCTGGCCGACCCGCGCGCAATGGCTGCCCAGCGTGGAGCTGGGCGCCGCGCTGCTGCTGATCCTGTACGCGGAGTCGTACAGCTCGATCCGCGGCTTCGCGCTGAAGCACGGCGATCCGGTGCAGCCGAACCGCGACCTGCTGGTGCTGGGCCTGGCGAACGTGCTGTGCGGCCTGCTGCACGGCATGCCGGTCGGCGCCGGCTATTCCGGCACCTCGGCCAACGAGGCGGCCGGTGCCCGCTCGCGCCTGGCCGGCCTGGTCGCAGGCGCCAGCGTGCTGCTGATGGTCGCGCTGCTGCTGCGCTGGATCGAGCGCATTCCGCTGGCGGTGCTGGCGGCGATCGTGATCCACGCGGTGAGCAGGTCGTGGCGGCTGTCAGTGTTCCGCCCCTACCTGCAGTGGAAGCGCGATCGCCTGCTGGCGCTGGCCTCGGTACTGGCCGTGCTGTCGCTGGGCATCCTCGACGGCCTGTTGGTGGCGATCGCCTTCAGCCTGGTCCTGCTGCTGCGCCAGCTCGCCACACCACGCCTGAGCGCGCTCGGCCGGTTCGATGGCGGCCACGATTACGTGGATATCGCGCGGCACCCGGGTGCCGTGCAACTGCCGGGGTTGCTGATCCTGCGGCCGGAGGAGCCGCTGTTCTTCGCCAATGCCGAATCGATGCTGGCGCTGGCGCGGCAGCAGGTGGAGCAGCACGCGGGCCTGAAGCAGGTGATCCTCAGCCTGGAGGAATCGCCCGACCTCGACAGCACCGCGCTGGAGGCGCTTGCCGATTTCGCCGGCTGGCTGCAGGCGCGTGGTGCCGGCCTGCGCGTGGCGCGCCTGAAGGACGATACGCGCGCGCTGCTGCTGCGCGCGGCCCTGCCCCAACTTCCGCCACAGGCATTGAACAGCTGGAGCGTGGAAGATGCCGTGTCGGCGTCCGCCGCGGCGCCATCATCGACGGGGAGTCGCGCGCAGTGAAAACCGCTACATGCTTCGGCTGCATGGCCCTGGTCTTCGCCCTGGCCGTGCCGGCATGGGCACAGCAGGACGCCGACGCGCGCTTCCAGCAGATCTACCAGCAGGAATGGGCCTGGCGCACCGGGCAGGCCGGCATCAGTGCCTCGGGCGAGTCGCAGCCGAACAATGGCCGCCTCGACGACGTGGACGCCGCCAGCCAGCAGCGGCGCCTGGACTACTGGCGCAAGGTGATGACGCAGCTCGACGCGATCGACGTGCAGCAGCTCACGCCGGAGGACCGGGTGAACTACGCGGTGTACCGCGAGCAGATCCGCAACTTCATCGCGGACCAGCAGTTCAAGCAGTGGCAGATGCCGTTCAACAGCGACTCGGCGTTCTGGAGCGACCTCGGCGACGAGCTGGGCGGCGGCCACCTGCGCAGCGCGGACGACTACCGCCGCTACCTTGATCGCCTCGGCCAGATCCCGCACTACTTCGAGCAGCAGATCGACAACATGCGGCTGGGCCTCAAGCGCGGCTTCAGCGTACCGCGTGCGGTGCTCAAGGGCCGCGACCAGTCGATCGCCGCGGTGGCGGATCTCCGCGATCCCACCGCAGCGAGCTTCTACGCGCCGTTCAAGCAGATGCCGGACACGATTCCGGCCGACCAGGCGCAGGCGCTGCGCGGCGAGGCGGTGCAGCGTATCCGCGACGACGTGATTCCCGCCTACGCGAAGCTCTTGAAGTTCTTCGACGCCGAATACGTGCCGCAGGCGCGCAGCACGCTGGCCGCGGAGGCGCTCCCCGACGGCAAGGCCTACTACCGCCAGCAGATCCGCGAATACACCACGCTGGATCTCACGCCCGACCAGATCCACCAGATCGGCCTGCAGCAGGTGGCGAAGATCCACGCCGAGATGCTGGACGTGATGAAGCAGACCGGCTTCAAGGGCAGCTTCGCCGACTTCCTGCACTACCTGCGCACCGACCCGCGGTTCTACGCGAAGACACCGCAGGAGCTGCTGGACAAGACCGCCTGGGTCGCCAAGGAAGTGGACGGCAAGATGTCCAGGTTCTTCGGCCACCTGCCGCGCGAGCGCTTCGCCATCGTGCCGGTGCCGGCCGACATCGCGCCGTACTACACCTCCGGCCGCGGCGGCGCGGACGCGTACCTGGTCAACACCTACGACCTGAAGTCGCGCGCGCTGTACAACATGCCGGCGCTGACCCTGCACGAGAGCTATCCCGGCCACTCGCTGCAGCTGGAACTGGCCGAGGAGGACCACGGCCAGCCGGCGTTCCGACGCAACGGCTACATCTCCGCCTATGGCGAAGGCTGGGGCCTGTACTCCGAATACCTCGGCAACGAGATGGGCATCTACCAGACGCCCTGGCAGCAGTTCGGCTACCTCACCTACCAGATGTGGCGCGCCTGCCGGCTCGTGGTCGACACCGGCATCCACCACCTGGGCTGGACGCGCCAGCAGGCGATCGACTACCTCACCGACAACACCGCGCTGAGCCCGCTGGAAATCGCCAACGAGGTGGACCGCTACATCAGCTGGCCGGGCCAGGCCGACAGCTACGAGCTGGGTTACCTCAAGATCCTCGAACTGCGCGCCAAGGCGGAGAAGGCGCTGGGCGACAAGTTCGACCTCCGCGCCTTCCACGACACCGTGCTCTCCACCGGCTCGGTGCCGCTGCCGGTGCTGGAGGCGCGCATCGACCGCTTCATCGCCGAGGGCGGGCCGGAGCCGGATTTCGGCTGCGATTGCGCGAAAGCGAAGGGCGGCGCGGGCGGTTCCTGAAGCCGGCGCGCCCGGCATTGGACGGTAATGCCGTTTTGCAGTAAATTCGGCTTGTGCTTCATATGGAGAGTCTCGTCATGAGTGCACAAGCGAATCGTGTTGCCGATGCCGTGCCGGACTACCTGTCCAACGACCGGACATTGGCGGCGCCCGCGTTGCGCAGCTTCTTCCGCCTCGCCGGGCACTGGGATCTGCGCGTCGCCGAACAGCGCAGGCTGCTCGGCGACCCGCCCGAGTCCACGTTCTACAAGTGGAAGCGCGAGCAGGCCGGTGGCCTGGGTCGCGACACGCTGGAACGCATCAGCTACCTGCTCGGCATCTGGAAGGCCTTGCAGATCCTCTTCCCCGATCCGGCACAGGCCGATGCGTGGCTGCGCAAGCCGAACACGGCGCCGCTGTTCGGCGGGCACTCGGCGCTGGAGCGCATGCTGTCGGGCAACGTGGCCGACCTGTTCGTGGTGCGCCAGTACCTGGACGCGCAGCGCGGCTGAGGCGGCGCCGTGGCGCCGGTCGCGTTCCGCGAGACCGCTCGTCGCCAGGCTCGTTCTCCCGACCTGCAGGAACGACACGGACAACCGCGATGCCCGCCGATCTGCCACCCGTCCGCCGCATCCGCTGGAGCCAGGCCTACCGCATCGTGCCCAGCCGCTTTCCGCCGGTGGACGTGTACGACCGCATCGCCGACCCGGCGGATCTCGATGCGGTGTTCGCGATCGAGGCGCTGACCAACCCGCGCCTGCGCGAGGAAGCCGGTGCGCTGAAGCTGGTGCCGAAGGAGCACCGCATCAGCGGCCCGGGCAGCACGCCGGTGATGGCCGCGTTCACGCACTTGAACCCGGAAGGCAGCCGCTTCTCCGACGGAACCTGGGGCGTGTTCTACGCCGCGCACAGCGTGGCCACGGCGGTGGAGGAAACCGTCTACCACCGCGAGCGCTTCCTCGCCGCCACCCGCGAACCGGCCTGCGACGTCCAGATGCGCTGCTACCGCACCCGCGTCGACAGCCGCCTGCACGACATCCGCGGCGGCTGGAAACGGGAACACGATCCGGATGGCTACGCGGCCAGCGTCAAACTGGCCCGCCTGCTGCGCGAAGCCGGCTCCAACGGCATCGTCTACGACAGCGTGCGGCATCGGGGCGGCGAGTGCCTGGCCGCGTTCCATCCCGACGTCGTCGCGCCCTGCGTGCAGGCGCAGCACCTGGTCTATCGCTGGGATGGCAAGCGCATCGCCAAGGTGCTGGAGGTGAGCGAGATGAAGCGCTCCAAATCGTAGGGCGGCCCGGATCGAATCAGCCCGTGCGGCGCCGCTTGCCATATCGGCGAGATTGCCCGGGAGCGTCGTGAGCGTCCTGCTCGCTGTTGCCGGCCCCGGTCTCGTGCGTGGCGTACGCCGGCGAAGCCCTTCATTCCACGCGCCATGCGATCCATGCGGGCGACAACGACTTCCACTACGGTCACGCGTCGAATTCGCGACCTTCCGAGACAGGGATGGCGGGCGCCATCAAGCGCCAACGCCAGTCACGGACCGGCGATTTGTTCGGCAATCAGGTATCCGCACCCGTTGCAAACCCTTCCCGCGTTCCGCGATTGAACAGGCGGTCCCCATCCAGCACGTCGGCCGCCGCATGCGCCGGCTCCGCCTTGAGCTTCGCGTAGATCGGCGTGAAGTCGGGGCGGGTGGCCTCGAACAACTGCTCGAAGCTGTCGATCACGAAGTAGGTCTGCTGGTAGGTGTCGATGCGGTAGCGCGTGCTCATCACGCGTTCCAGGCCGAAGCCGATGCGGTTCGGCGCGGGCGAGTCGAGGCAGTAGATGGATTCGCCCTTGGAGCTGACGATGCCGGCGCCGTAGATGCGCATGCCTTCGTCGGTGTGGATCAGGCCGAACTCCACCGTGTACCAGTACAGGCGCGTGAGGTTCATCAGCGCCTCGGGGCCGATACGGAACGCCTTCATGCCGCCGCGGCCGTAGGCCTGCATGTAGTCGGCGAACACCGGGTTGAGCAGCAGCGGCACGTGGCCGAACAGGTCGTGGAACAGGTCGGGCTCGCTGAGGTAGTCGAGCTGGTCCGGTTTCCTGATCCACCAGCTCACCGGGAAGCGGCGGTTGGCGAGGTGGTCGAAGAACACCTCGTCCGGCAGCAGGCCTTCCACCGCCACCAGTTCCCAGCCGGTGGCCGCGGCCAGCACCTTGTTGAGTTCGGAAAATTTCGGGATGCCGCCGTCGCCCAGGCCGAAACGCTCCACGCCGGCGAGGAACTCCTTGCAGGCGCGCCCGGGCAGCAGTTCGCGCTGGCGCTGGTACAAGGTGTCCCACACCTCGTGCTCGGTGCGCGTGTAGTTGTCCCAGGGCTGCTCCACCACGCCGGTCGCGTAGACCGGGATGTAGCCGCGGTCGGTCTGCTGGTGCTCGATCTTGCGGGGCGTGCTGTGGTCCATGGCGGGCTCCGGGGCTGGACTGGGTTCCGGCAGCGCCGGAACGACCAACCAGAGCATACGGCGAATGCGCCGCACGAAACTTGCAAAATTGCGTGTGCATGCTGTTATGGCGCAATATCCGTGCATCAATGAATGCTTTTGTCGGGGTATCGTGCATGGTTGCGCTGGACCGCATCGACCTGCGCCTGCTCGCCGTGCTGCAGACGGAGGGCCGCATCACCAATGCCGAGCTGGCCGAACGGGTGAACCTGTCGCCTTCGGCCTGCCTGCGCCGGTTGCAGCGGCTGGAGGCGGACAAGGTGGTCACCGGTTACGCGGCCCAGATCGACCCGCTGGCGGTGGGCCTGGGACTGCAGGCCTTCGTGCGCGTGCAGCTGGTGAAGCACGAGGCCGACGTGATCGAGCGCTTCGTCGAGCGCGTCAGCGGCTGGGACGAGGTGGTGGCCTGCCATGCGCTCACCGGCGACATGGACTACCTGCTGCATGTCTACGTGGCCGACCTGGCGGATTTCTCGCGCTTCCTGCTCGACCATCTGCTCAATGCCGCCGGCGTGGCCGACGTCAATTCCAGCTTCGTGCTGCGCACGGTGAAGCGCTCGCCCTCGCTGCCGCTGTCGCGTGCGGAAAACCCCTCGCCACCGCATAACGTTGCGGGCAACAAACGCTAGACTAAGCGGCTGATGGATACCGCCACGACTTCCCCGCCGATCCGCGACCACCTGCGCCCGCTGCGCTACCTGTGGCGCGTGCCGCTGCTGCTGCTGCACACCGTGCTGGCGATCCTGCTGGCCGCGTTCGTGATGAGCTGGAACCGCCAGCGCGTGATGCGGAATGGCCGGGAGCCGTTCGCGCACAGGCTGATCCGCTGGTGGTCGACGATGCTGATGCGCATCTTCGGCCTGCGTGCGGTGCGCGTGGGCGAGCCGCTGGCCGACCCGGTGCTGTTCGTGGCCAACCACACGTCGTGGATCGACATCGTGCTGCTGCATTCGCAGCGGGCGGCCTGTTTCGTGGCCAAGGCGGAGATCGCCAACTGGCCGCTGGTGGGCTGGCTGGCCGCCAGCGGCGGCACCATCTTCCATCGCCGCGGCAGCAACCATTCGCTGGCGGCGGTGATGCAGGTGATGGTGGAACGGTTGCGCGCGGGACGCTCGGTGGCGGTGTTCCCCGAGGGTGGCACCGGCCACGACGGCGTGCTCAAGGTTTTCCATGCGCGCATCTTCCAGGCCGCGCTGGACGCCGAGGTCGTGGTGCAGCCGGTGGCGCTGCGCTTTGCCCGCAATGGCCATCGCCTGGTTGATGCCGGCTTCCGCGAGCACGAGAGCTTCATGGCCAACTTCCTGCGCCTGCTCGGCGGCCCGGCCATGGATGCCGAGGTGCACTTCCTGCAGCCGGTACCGGCCAGTCCGGACGCCCGCCGCCGCATGGCCGAGCTGTCGCGCGAGCGCATCGCCGCGGCGCTGGAAGACCGCCCCGCATGAGCCTGCCGTGCGGAAAGGATTTCCGTCCGCCCTGGCCGCTCACCAGCGGACATATCCAGACCATGCTTTCCTCCAGCGGCGTGCGCCGCCTGCTGCTGCCGCGCACCGCGCGTGCGGTACAGGAAGGCGCCGAGCCGGTGATGGTGGACGGCGGCGGCGGCGTGCGCCTCACCGGCGCGTTCACCGCGCAGAAGGTCCGCCCGCAGCCGCGCGGCCTCGCCGTGCTGTTCCACGGCTGGGAGGGCAGCGTCGACTCCACCTACGTGCTGCAGACCGGCAGCCGCCTGCTCGCCGACGGCTGGGACGTCTTCCGCCTCAACTTCCGCGACCACGGCGACAGCCACGACCTGAACGAGGCGCTGTTCCACTCCTGCCGGCTCGACGAGGTGGTGCATGCGCTGGGCGAGATCGCCGCGCGCTGGCCGGCGCGGCCGCTGGCGCTGGCCGGCTTCTCGCTGGGCGGCAACTTCGCGCTGCGCGTCGCGCTGCACACCTCGCGCGTCGGCATCCCGCTCAGCTATGCGCTGGCGGTGTGCCCGATCATCGACCCCACCGAAGGCCTGTTCTCGCTGGAGGAATCGGCGCCCTGGTTCTACCAGGCCTACTTCATGCACAAGTGGCGGCACTCGCTGCTGGCCAAGCAGAAGGCGTTTCCGCAGCACCGCTATTTCGAGATGTCGGAGCTGAAGCAGGATTTGCGCGGCCTCACCGAATCGCTGGTGCGCCGCCACACCGATTTCAACTCGCTGCAGCAGTACCTGGACGGCTATTCGGTGGCCGGCGACGCGCTGCGGGCGATGCAGATTCCCGCCACCATCCTCACCGCGCGCGACGACCCGGTGATCCCGGTGGGTGCGTTCGAGCAGCTGCGGCTGCCGCCGAACGTGGAACTGGACATCGCCGAATATGGCGGCCACTGCGGCTTCATCCGCGGCCGCGACATGACCAGCTTCACCGACGACTACATCGCGGCGCGCTTCAATGCGGTGGCGGACGGGACGCAGGGCAGGTAGCGCCGGAATTCAGCGTTCGCGCAACGGATCGAGCAGGCGCTTCAGTCCGTTGTGGTCGATCTCCAGCATCAGCGCGAGCAGGCGGCCGAGTTCGCCAGGCGGGAAACCCTTGCGCGCGAACCAGGCGAGATAGGCACCGGGCAGGTCGGCAACCAGGTGGCCCTGGTACTTGCCGAACGGCATGCGCACGGTGACCAGGCGCCTGAGATCCTCGGCTCTCGGCAAGACCGGTTCGTTCATGGTGGCGCATGTTGACAGAGGCGCCCGTGGGATGGGCATAGGCTGGACGGTCTCGCCGGTACGGAGCCGTGCCAGGTGAAGGCCTGCACGCTCACCGGCACGAAGCACGACGGCCACGACAACGGCCGCGACATGCCGGGCAATGACATTCCCGGCGCCGCGCCGCACCGGCGAGCGCGTCGGCTTCCCGTACTGCCACGGAGACGACGTCCTCGACCCCGGCTTCGGCAAGGGCCACAATTGCAGGAGCTGCACGCCGTTGGTGCTGAAGCCGGGCGCGCACCTGGGGCCACCCGGTCGGCGCATCGGGTGACCTGCAAGCCATGAGGATGCATGTGCCTTGCGCGGGCACTCCGGCGCCATCGCCTTGCATCCGCGACAGACCGACCGACGACCGAACCGGAACCACCATGCAACTTCGCAGCGACAACTTCGCCGATGGCCAGCCCATCCCCGCCGCCCATGCCTTCGGCAAACCCGGCGCCCCGGTGGCGCTGTCCGACAACCGCAGCCCGCACCTGGCATGGAAGGATGCGCCGGAGGGCACGCGCTCCTTCGCGCTCACCTGCATCGACACCGACGTGCCCAGCCGCGGCGACGACGTCAACAAGGAGGGGCGCAGCGTTCCCGCCGACCTGCCGCGCGTGGAGTTCGCGCACTGGTTGATGGCGAACATCCAGGAAGAATGCGGCGAGCTGGCCGAAGGCGCCTGCAGCGACGGCATCACGCCGCGCGGCAAGCGTGATCCGATCGGGCCGCCGGGCAGCGTGCAGGGCCTGAACGATTACACCGGCTGGTTCGCGGGCGATGCGGAGATGGGCGGCGACTACCTCGGCTACGACGGTCCGTGCCCGCCGTGGAACGACAGCATCGTGCACCATTACCACTTCCGCATCCACGCACTGGACGTGGAGCGGCTTGAGCTGCAGCCGGGCTTCACGCTGGCCGAATTGCGCGCGGCGATGCGCGGCCACGTGCTGGCCGAGGCGCAGCTGGTGGGCAGCTACGCGATCCGTCCCGTGCGTTGAGCATGGCGGTGAATGTGCAGGCGACGTGCAGGCGCGCGTTGCCTTCACGCGCAGATGGCAGCCACTGTGGATGAATGACGGTGCGTGGCCGCGCGCGCCGCGGTCGGCATTCGTTCAAGAGGGCAAGGCCATGCTTCACTACGCACTGGTATTCCTGATCGTCGCCATCATCGCCGCGGTGCTCGGCTTCGGCGGCATCGCGGGCACGGCGGCCGGGATCGCGAAGATCCTGTTCATCGTGTTCCTGATCCTGGCGATCATCTCCTTCCTGCGCCGCGCGAAATGAATCGTGGCGTGATGCCCGGCAAGCCGGCATCCTTCATCATGAGCTTCGGGGAGACAGCATGAACAAGCAGGCAGCAACGACCGAAAACGGCACCACCAGCCGCATCGACGAAGGCGCCGAACGCGTCAAGCAGGCCACCTCCAGCGCGGTCGCCAGTACCAAGGAGGCGGTGGAGCGCGCCGCCGACCACGTGGAGGAAAGCCTGCACCGCGCCACCGACAAGGTCGCCGCCGGCGCCAACCGCGCCAGCGAGAAACTTTCCGACGCCGGTGAACGCAGCCGCGCCGCCTACGACGCCACGATGGATCGCGCCGACGAATGGCTGGAGCAGGTGCGCGACTACGTGCGCGAGAAGCCGGTGCAGTCGATGGCGATCGCGCTGGGCGCGGGCTGGCTGCTTGCCCGCCTGCTCAGGCGCTGATTCCGCATGCAGGAGGAATCCGGGCGCGGGCAGGATCGCGCGACGGCGCCGGAGTCCCCGGCGCCGTCCTCGTCTCTGCTGCAGGAACTGGGCCGGTTGGCCGGCGCGGTGCGGCGGCTGTTCGGCGCGCAGCTGCAGCTGCTGGCCGCCGAGCTGGGGCTGGCGCGCAGCGCGGTGTCTTGGCTGCTGCTCGCCGCGCTGGCTGCCACCGTGGCCGGCGTGGCGCTGGGCCTGACCCTGCTTGGCCTGGTCGGCGTGCTGCTGGCCACCTGGTTCCACTCGTGGATCTGGGCGCTGCTGGTGCTGGCGCTGCTGCAGGCATTGCTGCTGGCGGGCGCGATCGGGCTGTTCCGCCGCTGCATGCACTGGATGAGCCTGCCCGCCACGCGCCATGAATGGAGTGCGATGATGCGCGAGACGCTGCACCGCGCCGAGCGCGAGGTCGACAGCGAGACCTCGGGGGAGGACAAGCCATGAGTCTGTTCAGGCAACTCGACAAGGTACGCGCGGCACAGGCGCGGATGGCCGCGCATCGCGCGGAAGTGGCCACGCCGGCCGCGGCCCTGCTGGCGCGAGGGGAGCGGCATCCGCTGCTTGCGCTGGGCGCAGCGGGCGGCGCGGGCTTCGTGCTCGGCAGTCTCGACGTGCATCCCTTGCGCGTGCCCGGCGTGGGGCCGCTGTTGCGCGGCGCCCTTGCCGAGGCGGTGGCGCAGGGCGTGCGGCTGGTCGTCGAGCTGGGCGCCGGCGCCTTCGACGACGCTTCCGCATGAACGATCCGCTGCTGCCGCTGCCCGGCACCGGCGAGGCGGGCGGGGCCATGCCGCCGCGTGCATCGACCCTGTCGCGTGGCCGTTTCGCACGGCGCAGCGCGCGCGGCATGCGCCGCCACCTGCGTGCGATCCGCGTGCTGCTCAACGCGCTGCTGCTGCTGGCGCTGCTGTACACGGTGACGCTGTGCAAGGCGCTGCTGATTCCGCTGGTGCTGGCGGCCTTCATCGGCCTGGCGCTGAATCCGATCGTGGCCGGTGGCGCCCGCTGGGGCGTGCCGCGCTGGCTGGGCGCCAGCGTGCTGATGCTGGCGCTGGTCGGCGGCATCGGCACCGGCATCGGTCTGCTCACGCCGCCGGCGCTGGACTGGATCCACGAGGCGCCGGCCACGATCCGCCGCTTCGTGCCCAAGCTCGAGCACATCACCCAGCCGCTGGAGGCGGCCAACCGCGCCACCCAGACCCTGGTCAACGGCCATCCGATGCGCGTGCGGCCGCAGCCGGCCGACGTGGCGGTGAGCGCCTGGGACCTGGTGGCGGCGGCGCCGAAGGTGCTGGCGGCGATCCTCACCGTGGTGCTGCTGGTGTTCTTCTTCCTCATCTACGGCGACCTGCTGCTGCGCCGGCTGGTGGAGATCGGCCCGGACTTCCGCTACAAGCGCCAGGCGGTGTCGGTGGTGCGCGGCATCCAGCACGAAGTGTCGCGCTACATCCTCACCACCTTGCTGATCAACTTCACGCTGGGCGCGCTCACCACGGGCATCCTGTGGCAGCTGCACATGCCCGATCCGCTGCTGTGGGGCGCGGTGGCGATGTTCGCGAACTTCATTCCCTACGTGGGGGCGATCTTCACCACCAGCGTGCTGCTGCTGGTGGGCCTGGCGCATTTCGACGACGTCGGCCACGCGCTGCTCCCCGCGCTGTGCTTCGCCGGGCTCACCGTGTTCGAGGGCAACCTGGTGACGCCGCTGATCCTGGGCCGGCGCATGCGCCTGTCGCCGATCGCGATCCTGGTCTGGCTGCTGGTCTGGGGCTGGCTGTGGGGCATCCCCGGTGCGCTGCTCGCGGTGCCGATGCTCACCAGTGTCAAGCTGATCGCCGAGCACGTGCGCGGCTGGGCATGGTTCGGGCACATGGTGCAGCGGTAGCGGGTCGACGCCCGCGGCGGTTATGGGTCCGCCGCCATCAATCCCCGTTCGGCGGCGGGCATGCCGCACTCGCGGGCCGTCCGTCCAGGACATGCGCCACGAGCAGTGCGGCAGCCGTTCCGGCCAGCTGGGCCAGCACGAATCCCGGCACGTCGCCGGGCCGGATGCCGGCGAAGGTTTGGGTCAGCGCGCGTGCCACGCTGACCGCCGGGTTCGCGAACGAGGTGCTGGCGGTGAACCAGTACGCGGCGAAGATGTAGCTGGCGACCAGCGCGGGCAAGGCCGCGGGGCGGGCCCGCATGCCCAGCAGGATCGTGAGCAGCAGGCCGGCGGTGGCCACGCCTTCGCTCAGCCACTGCGCGGCGCCGGTGCGGGCATGCACGCCAGGCTGCAGCAGCGGCTGGCCGAACATGGCGTGGGCCAGCAGCACGCTGCAGACCGCAGCGTGCCAGCTGCACCGCGACGTAGGCGAGGGTCTCCATCGTGCCCAGCTCGCCGCGCACGCGCATCGCCAGGCTCACCGCGGGATTGAAGTGCGCGCCGGAGATCGGGCCGAGCACGGCGATCAGCACGTACAGGATGCCGGCGGTCGCGGCCGCGTTTGCCAGCAGCGCGATGCCGTTGTTGCCGCCGGACATCGCCACGCCCATGATCCCCGAGCCCACCACCGTGGCGAGCAGCGCGCCTGTGCCGAGAAATTCGGCGGCCAGTCTTCGCGGGAGCGACATTACAGATCCGCCAGCAATTGTTTCACGCGCGCGGAGATTTCGTCGCGCACCGCGCGATAGCCGGCATCGTCCATGTTCCTGGGGTCGGGCAGGTTCCAGTCCTCGCGTCGCTTGGCCGGTACCCACGGGCAGTTGTCGCCGCAGCCCATGGTGACGACGGCGTCGAACCCGCCGTCGATTTCATCGAGCGACTTCGATGCATGCGTGCCCAGGTCGTAGCCGAGCTCGGCCATGAAGCGCACCGCCTTCGGATTGATCCGGCCGGCCGGCGCCGAGCCGGCACTCAGGGCTTCGACCGCATCGCCACCATGGATGTGCGCGAAGGCTTCGGCCATCTGGCTGCGGTTGGCGTTTTCCACACAGACGAACAGGACGCGTTTCATCGGAACGGGCTCATGGCTTCGGAACTTTGGAACGGCGACGGGCGCATCGCTGCGCGCGATGGCCGGGTGGCCGCTCAGCAGCAGCCGGAATTAGGCGCGCAGCAGGGAGCGCCCTTGTCGGCCTTCGGTTTCGCCGTGCGCGCACCCGGCGTGCAGGTCGTCCCATCGGTCGCGCAGGCCGCCCCGGCGACATGGTAGGTGGCGGCTTCGCCGACGGTGTGGAAGGTTTCCCAGCGCGTACCCTGCGGGTCCTCGGTCCACAGCTTGTCCGAGCGCGCGTAGCAGCAGACGGCACCGTCTTCCGGCACCACGCTGCCGCCCGCGGCGTCCAGGCGGGGACCGAGTGCGGCAAGTTCGTCCGCGGTATCGACCTGCAGGCCGAGATGGTCGACGCCCGGCGCACGGCCGGTGCTGGAGATCGCGAAGTTGATGCGCGGATCCTCCAGCATCCACTTGGCGTAGTCGTGCTTGACCACGCTGGGCGGCGCGGCGAACAGCTGCGTGTAGAAGCGGATGCTGCCCGCGAGGTCGGCGACGTTGAGGTGCACGTGGAATCGGTTCATGGCTTGGCCCCGGGCTTGCGCGGCTTGCAGGCGGATGCCGGGCCGCAATCGGCGGCTCCGGCGCAGCAGTTCTCGGTGAGGTAGGCCAGCAGTGCGTTCATCTGCCGGTAGTTGGCGCGGACGCGGATCACCCGCCCCTCGCGCTGGTCCTCGACCAGCCCGGCGGCGCGCAGCACGTTGAGGTGCGCGCTCAGCGTGGCGGGCGGCAGGTCGAGGTATTCGCGCAACTCGCCGACCGCCAGCCCTTCCGGACCGACCTGCACCAGCTGGCGGAACGCGGCGAGGCGGGAGTCGTGGCTGAGTGCACCCAGCGCGGTCAGTGCATCCGGCGTTTCCATGATTTCATGATTCCAGAATTATGGAATCATGTCAACGAGGATCGACTGCCGCGCCGCCGAACATGGAGCGCGGTCCTGGCCGGTGACGACGGCAGGGAGGATTCCGCAGCTAGCGCGATGTCGCGAGCACCGCGTGCCGGTGCAGCCAAGGGTTGGGTCGAGCCGCCAGGGACCGGACTGCCCGGTGAAGTAGACGCTGTAGCCGTCCGGTGGCCGCGTGGCAGCGGGCGCATCCGGTGGAGCAGCAGGTGACGCTGCAGGGCGACACCGCGATCCTCAGCTTCGTCAGCAGCGCGCCCGCGACGAAGGGCGAGCTGCATTCCTCGGGCGTGTTCGTCTACCTCGTCGGCCGCTGGCACGCGCTGTATTCGGCGCATACCGAACTCGGCGAGGGCTGAACGCAGCCCGGTTTCTTCGGGATACGGAGTGCCGCCGGCGAGGCGGGCATCACCACGCGATGCGCTGGCCGTCGCGCAGCAGCGCGCCGTTGATGCCGGGTTCGGGCAGGCAGGCGGCGGCGACCACGCTGGCGGCGCCGCGTTCCACCGGGCCGCCGCCGGGGCCGCCGAGGCCGGTGGCGAGCCAGCCGGGGCAGACCGCGTTGACCACGACGCCGCTGCCGGCCAGCTCGGCGGCGAGGGCGCGGGTGTAGGCGTTGAGCGCGGCCTTGGAGACGCGGTAGGCGGGGTAGCCGATCGCGTCGGGCGCGCTGACGCCGGCGCAGCCGCTGGTGACGTTGACGATGCGGCCGTAGCGATGCCGGCGCATCAGCGGCAGCAGCGCGCTGCACAACTGCCACGCGCCGAGCAGGTTGGTTTCCAGCGCCGCGCGCACGCTGCCGGGCGCGGCAGTCTCGGCGCGCGCCTCATGGTCGGCGTGGCCGCCGGCGTTGTTCACCAGCACGTCGAGGCGGTCGTGCTCGCGCTGGATCCACGCGGCGAGCTCGGCGATCTGCGGCGCGTCGGTCACGTCGAGCGGCACCGCGGTGACGTCGCCGTCGATCTGCCGTGCCGCCTGCCGGCCCTTGGCGAGGTCGCGCGCACCCAGCAGCACGCTGTAGCCGCGTGCAGCGAGCTGGCGCGCCACCTCGAAGCCCAGCCCGCGGTTCGCGCCGCTGACCAGGGCCACGCGATGCACGGGCGGCGGCAGTGGCGCGTCCGTCCCTGTCCGCTGGCGCGCCGCGCTCATGGCACGGCGGCCACCGGAGCGGCGACCGGCGCGCAACGCGCGTCGTCGCCGCAGGCCTGCCAGCCACCGCCCAGCGCCTTGTACAGCGCCACCGCGCGGGTGTCGATCGCCGCTTGCGCCTGGGCCAGTGCGTCGTCCGCGGCGAGCTGCACGCGTTCGGCATCGAGCAGCTCCAGATAGCCGGTGGCGCCCTGTTCGTAGCGCACCTTGGCCAGCTCGGCGGCGCGGCGGCTCTGCTGCGCCTGCGCGGCCAGCTTCTCGACGCGCGCGTGTTGCAGGTTGTAGCCGACCACGGCGTTGTCGACGTCCTCGATCGCTTCCAGCACGGTGCGCTGGTAGTTCGCCTGCGCCGCGTCGGTGCGCGCCTCGGCGGCATGCAGGTTGGCGCGCACGCGCTGCACGTTGAGGCCGTTCCAGGTGATGCTGGGCGCGATCGACCAGGCGCGGGTGGAGGGGCCGCCGAAGTCGTTGCTGCGTCCGGCGAGGAAGCCGAGGAAGCCGCCCAGCGAGAGGTGCGGGAAGAAGTCCGCCTTGGCCACGCCGATGCGCGCGGTGGCCGCGGCGTATTCGCGTTCGGCGATGCGCACGTCGGGCCGGCGCGCCAGCACGTCGCCGGCGGCGCCGATCGGCAGCACCGCATCGATGGGTTGGAACGTCTTGGGCGAGACATCGACGTCGAGCGCGCCGGGCTGCTCGCCCAGCAGCACGGCAAGACGGTACTCGTCGGCGTGCGCCTGCATGTCGAGCAGGGGCAGCTGCGCTTCCGCGGCGCTCAGCTGCGCCGCGGCGCTGGCCACGTCCTGGTCCGAGGCGGTGCCCACCTCGGCGCGGGCGCGGATCAGTTTCAGCGTGTCCTGCTGGTTGGCGATGTCGCGGTGGGCGATCTCCTGCCGCTGCTGCGTGCCGCGCAGGTCGAAGTAGTTGCGCGCCACTTCGGCGAACAGGCTCACCTGCGCATCCTGCAGGGCGGCTTCGCTGGCGCCGAGGTCGGCGCGCGCGGCTTCCACCGAGCGGCGCACCCCGCCGAACAGGTCGATCTCCCAGCTGGCGTCGAAACCGGCCTGGTAGGCGGTCACGGTGCTGCGCTGGTCGCTGAAGCCGGGCTGCTGCTCGCGGCTGCGCGTGTACGAGGCGCCGGCCTGGATGTCGGGCAGGTACTGCGACTTCGCGCCGCCGAGCAGGGCGCGCGATTCGGCGAGGCGCGCCACCGCGATGCGCAGGTCGAGGTTGTTCGCCGCCGCACGCCGGATCAGTGCATCCAGCGTGGGATCGCCGAACTGCTGCCACCACTGCGCCTGGAATTGCGCGGCGGTTTCGCGCGCCGCGTCCAGTCCCTGCAGTTGCGGCGCAGGGGTGGCTGGTGCCTTGTAGTTCGGCCCCACGCTGACGCAACCGGCCAGCGCGAGTGCGGCGAACAGTGCGGTACTGCGAAGCAAGGTTTTCATCTCAATGTCCCTCCAGCGCCGGCATGCCATTCGCCTGCGCGTGCTTGCGCGCTTCGCGGCGTTCCACCAGGGCGCGAATCACGATGTAGAACAGCGGGGTGTAGATCAGCCCGAACAGGGTGACGCCGAGCATGCCGGAGAACACCGCCACGCCCATCGCGTGGCGCATCTCCGCGCCGGCGCCGTGCGAGGTCACCAGCGGCACCACGCCCATGATGAAGGCGATCGAGGTCATCAGGATCGGGCGCAACCGCAGCCTGGCCGCTTCCAGCACCGCCTCGTGGCGGCTCATGCCTTCGTGCTGGCGTTCGCGGGCGAACTCCACGATCAGGATCGCGTTCTTGCAGGCCAGGCCCACCAGCACGATCAGGCCGATCTGGGTGAAGATGTTGTTGTCGCCGCCCGACAGCCATACGCCGGCGATCGCGGACAGCAGCACCATCGGCACGATCAGGATCACCGCCAGCGGCAGCGACCAGCTCTCGTACAGCGAGGACAGCACCAGGAACACCAGCAGCACGCACAGCGGGAACACCAGGATCGCGGTGTTGCCGGCGAGGATCTGCTGGTAGGTGAGGTCGGTCCACTCGAAGCTCATGCCGTTCGGCAACACCTGCTGCGCCAGCTTCTCGATCGACGCCTGCGCCTGGCCCGAGCTGTAGCCCGGCGCCGGGCCGCCGTTGATCTCGGCGGTGGGGTAGCCGTTGTAGTGCTGCACGCGGTCCGGACCGGCGCCGTGCGTCACGGTGACGAAGGAGCCCAGCGGCACCATCTCGCCCTGCGCGTTGCGCGTCTTCAGCTGGCTGATGTCCTCCAGGTCGTGGCGGAACTGCGGCTCGGCGGACAGGTTCACCTGGTAGGTGCGGCCGAAGCGGTTGAAGTCGTTGACGTAGAGCGAGCCGAGGTAGGCCTGCATGGTCTGGTAGACGTCGCCCAGGTTCACGCCTTCGGCCTTGGCCTTGGCGCGGTCCACGTTCACGTCGACCTGCGGCACATTCACCTGGAAGCTGGAGAACAGCCCGGCCAGCGCAGGATCCTTGCGGCCCGCCGCGATCAGGTTCTGCGTCTGCTGGTACAGCTCGTCGAAGCCGACCTGGCCGCGGTCCTCGATCTGCATGCGGAAGCCGCCGATCGTGCCCAGGCCCATCACCGGCGGCGGCGGGAAGATCGCGATATAGGCGTCCTGGATGGCGGCGAACTTCGCGTTAAGCGCACCGGCGATCGCGCCCGCGGAGAGGTCCGCGCTGCGCCGCTCGTCGAACGGCTTCAGCGTGACGAACACGATGCCGGCGTTGGTCGAGTTGGTGAAGCCGTTCACCGACAGGCCGGGGAAGGCCACCGCGCTCTGCACGCCGGGCTGCTTCAGCGCGATCGCGCTCATCTGCTTGATCACGTCCTCGGTGCGGTCCAGCGAGGCGGCGTCGGGCAGTTGCGCGAACGACACCAGGTACTGCTTGTCCTGGGTGGGCACGAAGCCGGTGGGCACGTGCCAGAAGCCGAACGCGGTGAGCCCGATCAGCGCCGCGTACACCACCAGCGCGGCCGCGCCCTTCCCCTGCAGCTTGCGGGTGCCTTCCACGTAGCGCTCCGCGCCGCGGTGGAACAGCCGGTTGAACGGCCGGAACAGCCAGCCGAACAGGCGGTCGATGGCGCGCGTGAGGCGGTCCTTCGGCGCGCCGTGCGGCAGCAGCAGGATCGCCGCCAGCGCCGGGCTCAGGGTCAGCGAGTTGAACGCCGAGATCACCGTGGAGATCGCGATGGTCAGCGCGAACTGGCGGTAGAACTCGCCGGTGAGGCCGCTGATGAAGGCGGTGGGGATGAACACCGCGCACAGCACCAGCGCGGTGGCCACGATCGGCCCGGTGACCTCGTGCATCGCCTTGCGCGTGGCCTCCTTCGGCATCTGGCCCAGCTCGATGTGGCGCTCCACGTTCTCCACCACCACGATCGCGTCGTCCACCACGATGCCGATCGCCAGCACCATGCCGAACAGGCTCAATGCGTTGAGCGAGAAGCCCACCAGGTACATCACCGCGAACGTGCCGATCAGCGACACCGGCACCGCGATCAGCGGAATCACCGAAGCGCGCCAGGTCTGCAGGAACAGGATCACCACCAGCACCACCAGCAGGATCGCCTCCAGCAAGGTGTGCGCCACCGCCTCGATCGAGCCGCGCACGAACACCGTGGGGTCGTAGACGATGTGGTAGTCGATGCCCTGCGGGAACTCCTGCTTCAGCTGCGCCATGGTGGCGCGCACCTCGTTGGAGATCTGGATCGCGTTGGAGCCGGGGCGCGCGAAGATCGGGATCGCCACCGCCGGCTGGTTGTCCAGCAGGCTGCGCAGCGCGTACTGGTCGGAGCCCAGTTCCACCCGCGCCACGTCGCCGAGGTGCACGGTGGCGCCGTCGGCATCGGTGCGCAGCACGATGTTGCGGAAGTCGTCGACCGTGCTCAGCCGGCCCTGGGTATTGATGTTGAGCTGGAAGTCGGCGTTGCCGCGCACCGGCGGCGCGTTCAGCGCACCGGCCGCCACCTGCACGTTCTGCTCGCGGATCGCGTTCGCCACGTCGCCGGTTGTGAGGCCGCGCTGGGCCAGCTTGTCCGGGTCCAGCCACACGCGCATCGAGTACTCGCCGGCGCCGAAGATCTGCACGTCGCCCACGCCGTTCAAGCGGCCCAGCACGTCCTTGACGTGCAGCCGCGCGTAGTTCGACAGGTACAGCATGTCGTAGCGTTTGTCCGGCGAGGTGAGGTGCACCACCATGGTGAGGTCGGGCGAGCTCTTCTGCGTGGTCACGCCCAGCCGCTGCACTTCCTCGGGCAGGCGCGGCAACGCCTGCGACACGCGGTTCTGCACTTCCACCTGGGCGTCGTTGAGGTTGGTGCCCAGCGCGAAGGTGACGGTCAGCGTCATCACGCCGTCGCTGGTGGACTGCGAGGAGGTGTAGAGCATGCCTTCCACGCCGTTGATCTGGGTTTCCAGCGGCGTGGCGACGGTCTCGGCGATCACCTTGGGGTTGGCGCCGGGATAGTTGGCGCGCACCACCACGGTGGGCGGCACCACTTCCGGGTATTCGCTGATCGGCAGCTGGAACACCGCGATGCTGCCGGTGATCACGAACAGCAGTGACAGCACGGCGGCCATGATGGGCCGGTCGACGAAAAACTGGGCGATGTTTTTCATGGGTTTGTCTCGATGACTTCAGAGTGCCGTCTCCCTCTCCCCTCCGGGGAGAGGGTTGGGGTGAGGGGTCGGGGCTTGCCGATGCGCTTGGGCTTCGGTCATGCGTTTCGGGTTTGCCTGGGTAGGCAGCATTTGCGCAAGATTGGCCCCTCGCCTCGGTCCTCTCTCCGGAGGGGAGAGGAGGAGAAGCGGAGTGCTCAGCCTTGCGGTTCGTGTCCGGGCGCCGCGGTCATCGCGGTGCGCGAATCGTCGTGGCTGGCGCCAGCCTCCACCACCGCCTTGTCGCTCGCGTCGAGGCGGTAGTCCATCGCCACCTGCTGCGGGTTCACCTCGGCGCCGGGACGCACGCGCTGCAGGCCGTTCACCACCACCACGTCGCCGGGCGCGAGGCCGCTGTCGATCACGCGCAGGCCGTGGAACAGCGCGCCGGTGCTGACCTTGCGGTACTGCACCTTGTGCTGGGCGTCGACCACGTAGACGAACTGGTTGCCGAGGTCGGTGCCCACCGCACGGTCGTCGATCAGCAGGCGCGGCTGCGGCTGGCCGCTCTGCAGGCGGATCCGCGCGTACAGGCCGGGAGTGAACAGGCTGTCCTGGTTGTCGAACACCGCGCGCAGCCGCATCGTGCCGGAGTCGGTGTGCAGCTGGTTGTCGACGAAGTCGATGCGGCCGGTGTGCGGGTAGCCGCTCTCGTCGGCCAGTTCCATCGCGGCCTCGATGCGCGCGCTGCGGCCGTCCCGGGTGGCCTTGGCGCGCAGGTGGTCCAGCTTCAGCCAGGTGTGCTCGTCCACGTCGAAATACACATAGACCGGGTTCACCGAGACCACGCTGGTCAGCACGTCGTTGCTGCCGACCAGGTTGCCGGGGGTGATGTGCACGTTGCTGACGCGACCGTCGATCGGCGAACGCACCTCGGTGAAACCGAGGTTGAGCTTCGCGGTGGCCAGCGCGGCATCGGCCGCGGCAAGCGCGGCGCGGGCGCTTTGCGCGGCGGTGTCGAGGCGGTCGGCGTCCTCTTGCGAGGTTGCGCGCTGCTCAAGCAGGCGGCGGCCGCGCTGGGCATTGGCCTGGGCCAGGCCGAGTTCGGCCAGCGCCTGGGTGCGGTTGGCGGTGAGCCGGTCCACTTCGGCCTGGAACGGGCGCGGGTCGATGCGGAACAGCACGTCGCCCTTGTGCACCAGCGCGCCTTCCTTGAAGGCCACCGATTCCACGTAGCCGCCTACCCGTGGGCGCACCTGCACGCTGTCCACCGCCTGCACGCGGCCGGTGAAGTCGGCGCTGTTGCTCACCGGGCGCAGCAGGGCGCGGGCCACGGTCACTTCCGGCAGGGCGCCGCCGGCGCCTGCGGCCTGGGCGTGGCTGCCGCCGTGTTCGCCCAGGAGGGCCCAACTGCCGGCGATCGCCACCACGACGAGGCCGGCCAGGATCAGTTTCTTTTTCATCTTCGCGCTCCCTGGGTGGGATCGTGCGGCGATGCAGCACGATGGGGAGGCGAATAATAGGTATACCGATGGGTACAGAAAAACCCCAATTTGTGAACTCCACTAGTGACGCGGAGTCATGAATGTCGGCATAATGACAAGCATGGAGGATTTCTCGGCAATAACGAGCTTCGTCCGCGTGGTGGAGGCGCGCAGTTTCGCGGCCGCCGCCGTGCAGCTGGGCATGACCCCGTCCGGGGTGAGCCGCGCGGTGTCGCGGCTGGAGGAGCAGATCGGCGTGCGCCTGCTGTTCCGCAGCACGCGGGCGCTCAGGCTTACCGACGACGGCGAATCGTTCTACCAGCGCTGCAAGGCGATCCTGGCCGATCTCGGCGAAGCGGTGGATGCGCTGAACTACGCCCGCACCAAGCCCAGCGGCAAGCTGCGCGTGGCGGTGAACGTGTCGGTGGGCCGTGCCGCGCTGATCCCCAACCTCGCCGACTTCGAGGCGAAATACCCGGACATCCGGCTCGAACTGTCGATGAGCGACCGCAACATCGGCCTGATCGAGGAAGGCATCGACTGCGCGATCCGCATGGGCGAGCTGGAGGATTCCAACCTGATCGCGCGCAAGCTGGGCTATTTCAGCAACGTGCTGTGCGCCGCGCCGGCCTATCTGGAACGCCACGGCAAGCCGGTCACCATCGAGGACCTGAAGCAGCACCGCTGCATCAACTACGTCTATCCCACCAACGGTCGCGCCTACCAGTGGCAGTTCGACACGCCGGACGGCCGCATCGCGCTGGACGTGGATGCGCACCTGCTGATCAACGACGGCGAGTCGGTGATCCAGGCGGCGATGGCCGGGCTGGGCATCATCCAGGTGCCGCACTGGCTGGCCGCCTGCGCCATCGGCATGGGCAAGCTCGAGGTGATCATGGAAGACACCATCTCCACCGGTTCGCCGGTGTGGCTGGTCTACCCGCAGAAGAAGCACCTCTCCGCGCGCGTGCAGGCCTTCCTGGAATGGGTGCACGAGCTGTTCGAGCGCACCAACCTGCCGGCCTGCAAGCTGGGGATGGCGCTGCCGCCCAAGGCGGCCCAGGTACCTGCCGGCGGCAACAGCGGCAAGGCCATGTCCAGCGCGATGCGATAGATCGCGAACACCGTGAGGCGGCGCGTGCGCAGGCAGCTCGGCAGTCATTCCACCATCGTGAAAATCGCGCCGGCTCGGTCGGTCGCGCCGTACGACGGCGTCCGTGTCGCCGCCGCGGAGGTCTTCGGGCGGAACCGGGCCATGCAGCCGGAAGTGGACTTCGTTCTGCCATGGGCCATGAAGGTCGGTGCGTTCATGGCGCGGTCCGCGAAGCGGGCGGCGGTGTCCGTGGCGTGGCTGGCGGTTGCCCCGGCGTGCTGGGCGACCGTGCCGGCGGAAGCGGCGGCCGGGCACCAGGATGCCGCCGCCAAGGTCCTGCCGGCGGTGCGGGTCAACGCCAGCCGGCTGCGGGTCGATCCGCGCGACGTGCCGGCCGCGCTCAGCGTCGTCGAGGTGGATCCGGCGCGGGCCGGGCAGCCGGGTGTGAACCTGTCCGAGGCGCTGGTCGGCGTGCCCGGCGTGCTGGCGCGCGACCGCCAGAACTACGCGCAGGACGAGCAGTTCTCGATACGCGGCTTCGGCGCGCGCTCCACGTTCGGCGTGCGCAGCATCCGCCTGTTCGTCGACGGCATCCCCGCCACCCTGCCGGACGGGCAGGGCCAGGTCTCCGGCTTCGACCTCGACATGGGCGGCCGCCTGGAGGTGTTGCGCGGGCCGTTCTCGGTGCTCTACGGCAACGCCGCCGGCGGCGTGGTGCAACTGTGGACCGCGCCGGGCACCGCGGTGCCGCAGACCACGCTGGGCCTGTACGCCGGCAGCCACGACAGCTTCCGCTACAGCGCCGACACGCGCGGCCTGTTCGGCGACGTGGACTACAACGTGGCGGCCGCGCAGTTCCTCTCCGGCGGCTACCGCGGGCACAGCCGCGTCAACCGGCAGTCGGCGCACGCGCGCTTCGGCATTCCGCTCGGCGGGCAACGCAAGCTCACCGTGGTGCTCGACCGCATCGACCAGCCGCGCGCGGAAGATCCGATGGGGCTCACGCGCGCCCAGCTCGATGCCGACCCGCGCCAGGCTTCGCCGGCGGCGGTGCAGTACGACACGCGCAAGAGCATCCGGCAGGACCAGCTCGGGCTGGTCTACGACCAGTCGTTCGGCCACGACGACCGCTTGCGCATCGCCGGCTACTTCGGCCATCGCGACATCCTGCAGTACCAGTCGGTCCCGGTGGCCACCCAGCGGAATCCGCTGCAGCCGGGCGGCGTGGTGGCGCCCGTCACCGACTACGGCGGCCTGGACCTGCGCTGGACGCACGACGGTCGGCTGCTGGGCCGCGACACCGAGCTGGTGCTGGGTGGCGGCGGCGATGCGCAATGGCAGCACCGGCTCGGCTACCAGAACTTCGCCGGCGGCACGCTCGGCGTGACCGGCGCGCTGCGCCGCGACGAGGACGACGATGTCGACAATCTCGACGCCTACGCGCAGTGGTACTGGTACGTCGCCGAGCACTGGTCGCTGTTGCTGGGCCTGCGGCACGACCGGGTGCATTTCGACGAACGCGACCACTACATCACGCCGGCCAACCCGGACGACAGCGGGCACGTCGACTACACGGCCACCACGCCGGTGCTTGGCGTGCTGTTCCATCCGCGCGACGACCTGCAGCTTTACGCGAGCCTTGGCCGCGGCTTCGAGACGCCCAGCTACAACGAACTGGGCTATCGCAGCGACGGTCGGCCCGGACTGGCCTTCAACCTGCGCGCCGCCCGCAGCGAGCACCGCGAGGTGGGTCTGAAGTGGCAGCCCACGGCCGCGCTGCAGGCCGGATTGGCGGTGTTCCGCGCCGACACGCGCGACGAACTGGCCGTCGCCACCAGCGAGAACGGCCGGGCCACCTACCGGAACGTCGGCGCCGCGCGCCGCCAGGGCATCGAGCTGTCGATGGCCGGCACGATCGCGGCGGCATGGCGGATCGAGGCCGGCTTCACCCATCTGCAGGCGGTGTTCCGCAACGGCTTCCTCGCCTGCACCGGTACGCCGTGCCTGGTGCCCGACGTGCCGGTGCGGCCGGGCGCGCGCATACCCGGCGTGCCGGGCAACTACGGTTCCCTGCGCCTGCAACACGGCAGCGACCTCGGCTGGCGCGAAGGGCTCACGCTTACCGGCGCCGGCAGCGTGGTGGCCAACGACATCCAGACCGCCCGCGCCGCCGGCTATGGCCTGGCCGGGGTGGATGTGGCCTACGTGTTCGCGCTCGGGCCCGCGCGGCGGCTGCAGCTGAGCGCGCGGATCGACAACCTGGCCGACCGCCGCTACGTGGGTTCGGTCATCGTCAACGACGGCAACGGGCGCTACTACGAGCCGGGTCCGGAGCGCAGCTGGATGCTCGGTGCGCGGCTGAGCTTCTGATTCGCCGCCACGGGTCCAGCCAACGCCGGACGACTCGCGGCGGGCTCAGGCGCCTGCCGGCATCAGCAGCAGCAAGGCCGCGCCCAGCGCGATGCGGTAGACCGCGAACGCCGTGAAACGGTGCGTGCGGATGTAGCCGAGCAGCCACTTCACCGCGGCGAAGGCCACGACCAGCGAGACGATGAAGCCCACGGCCAGCGCGCTCCAGTCCTCGTGCGCCGCGCCGCCGTTCTTCCACACCTTCAGCAGTTCGTAGCCGGTGGCCGCGTACATGGTGGGAATGCCGACCAGGAAGGCGAATTCGGTGGCGGCGGCGCGGTTGCTGGTGCCGAACAGCATCGCGGCGAAGATGGTGGCGCCGGAACGCGAGGTGCCCGGGAAGATGCCCGCCACCATCTGCGCGATGCCGACCAGGATCGCCACGGTCCAGGTCACCTCGCGGCGATCCGGCTGGCGCGCGGCCAGCGCCTCCGCGGCTATCATCCAGAAGCCGCCGATGATCAGCGCCCAGGCGATCGGCGTCACCGTTTCCGGCAGCTTGAAGCCATAGTGCGTGACGACCAGGCCCAGCACGCAGGTGATCAGGAACGCCACCGTCAGCTTGAGCAGGTAGTCGCGCGTGGCCGGATCGCGCCATTGCGTCAGCAGCTGCCAGATGCGCTTCCAGTACACCAGGGTGATGGCGAGGATCGCGCCGGCCTGGATGCCCACGTTGAACAGGTCCGAGCGCGCGCCCAGCCAGTGCTCGGCGATCAGCAGGTGGCCGGTGGAGGAAATCGGCAGGAACTCGGTGATGCCCTCGATGATGCCCAGCAGGATGACGTGGATGAGATCGGTCACGGATGCACTCGTCGGTACGGGGCGAGCGCCACCATGGCGACCGCGCAGCGGCACAGCTTACGCACTCGGCATGGCGATCCGATAGCGGTTTCCTTGTTGCAGGGACAACGGCCGTCACGTGCTCAGTGTTGGTGCAACTTTGGGAATAATTGCACCAATATGCATCATTTCATGGGGCGTGGAAAGCCAGCCGAGTCGCCAAACCCATGAATTCACGCGGAATGCACGGCTTGGCATCGACCTTGCTCAGTCCGCTGCACCCGTTCCATCCCTTCCTGCCCATCCCCTCCCGAGGTTCCGCCATGACCGCCCAGCAAGTGCTCGACCAGATCGTTGAACACGAGGTCGAGTTCGTCGACTTCCGTTTCGCCGACATGCTCGGCAAGCACCACCACGTCACCTTCCCGGCGCACGCCATCGACGAGTCGACCTTCGAGGACGGCAAGATGTTCGACGGCTCCTCGATCACCGGCTGGAAGGGCATCAACGAGTCGGACATGATCCTGATGCCCGATCCGGATACCGCCTACCTCGACCCGTTCAGCCAGCACACCCAGCTGGTGCTGCATTGCGACGTGCTGGAGCCGAGCACCCTGCAGGCCTACGGCCGCGACCCGCGCTCCATCGCCAAGCGCGGCGAGGCCTACCTCAAGTCCACCGGCATCGCCGACACCGCCTTCTTCGGGCCGGAGCCGGAGTTCTTCATCTTCGATTCGATCCGCTGGCAGAACGACATGGGCCGCGTGTTCTACGAGATCGAATCGGAAGAGGCCGCGTGGAGCACCCGCTTCAAGTACGAAGACGGCAACATGGGCCACCGCCCGGGCGTGAAGGGCGGCTATTTCCCGGTGTCGCCGGTGGACAGGCTGGGCGACCTGCGCGCCGACATGTGCAAGGTGCTGGAGTCGCTGGGCCAGCAGGTCGAGGTGCACCACCACGAGGTGGCCAACGCCGGCCAGTGCGAGATCGGCGTGAAGTTCAACACGCTGGTGAAGAAGGCCGACGAACTGCTGACGATGAAGTACGTCATCAAGAACGTGGCGCACCAGAACGGCAAGACCGTCACCTTCATGCCCAAGCCCATCGTGGGCGACAACGGCTCGGGCATGCACGTGCACCAGTCGCTGGCCAAGAACGGCGAGAACCTGTTCGCCGGCGACCTGTACGGCGGCCTCAGCCAGACCGCGCTGTGGTACATCGGCGGCATCTTCAAGCACGCCAAGGCCATCAACGCGTTCGCCAACTCCACCACCAACAGCTACAAGCGCCTGGTGCCGGGCTTCGAGGCGCCGGTGATGCTGGCCTACTCGGCACGCAACCGTTCGGCGAGCTGCCGCATCCCCTACGTGGCCAGCCCGAAGGGGCGCCGCATCGAGGTGCGCTTCCCCGACCCGATGAACTCCGGCTACCTGGTGTTCACCGCGCTGATGATGGCCGGCCTGGATGGCATCCTCAACAAGATCGACCCGGGCGCGCCGGCCGACAAGGATCTCTACGACCTGCCGCCGGAAGAAGAGAAGAACATCCCGCAGGTGTGCTCCAGCCTCGACCAGGCGCTGGAAGCGCTGGACAAGGACCGCGACTTCCTCAAGGCCGGCGGCGTGTTCACCGACGACTTCATCGACGCCTACATCGCGGTGAAGATGCAGGAAGTCACCCGCTATCGCGCCAGCACGCACCCGCTGGAATTCCAGATGTACTACGCTCTCTGACAGGGGGCTCGACTGGAGCCAGATGAGGGCTGATGGGGCCAGTCCGAGCCTGTTGGAGCGGCGCTGGGGCAACGCGGATGCGTTGCCCCAGCCATTTGACGGGGAACAATCATGCGAAACCAGAACCGCCTTTCAGTGGCTGTGCGTTTGGCGTTGTCGCTTGGACTTGTTTCAACCGCAGGCTTTTCGTGGGCGCAGGACACCAGCCAGGGTGCCGGGAGTGGGCAGGAAAACAACGCACAAAGCGGCACGGCCAAAGCCAAGCCCGCCAACGCCAAGAATCTGCAGGCCGTGGTGGTTACCGGTTCGCTGATTCGCCGCGTGGATGCCGAAACGGCCAGCCCCGTGGTTACCCTCGACAGCACCGCACTCGCCAACAACGGCAGCCCCACCCTGGGCAATGTGCTGCAGGCGCTGCCGAGTTTTTCGGGCCTGGCCACCAACCCTTCGAACAACAGCAATGGCGGTGGCATCGCCAGCCCCACGCTGGAGGCCGGTGACGGCGCCTCCCGCCTGTCACTGCGCGGCCTGGGTTTCACCCGCACGCTGATGCTGGTCGATGGCCAGCGCCTGGCCAATCCCGACCTCAACATGATCCCGTCGAACATGATCGAGCGCGTGGACGTGCTGGCCGAAGGCGCCACCACGGCCTACGGCTCGGACGCCATCGGCGGTGTCGCCAATTTCATCCTGCGCAAGGATTTCAACGGCGGCGAACTGAGCATCAACGACGGCATTTCCAGCCACGGCGACGGCCAGCGCCGCGGTGCCTCCTTCACCGTGGGCGCCAGCGGCGAGCAGGGCAACATCGTCGGCGGCATCAACTACAACAAGTACGAGCCGGTGCTGGCCAGCCAGCGCGGTTTCTCCTCGCACCAGTACTACCTGTACAGCTCCGGCCTGCAGGCGGAAGGCTCGTCCAACATCCCGACCGGCAAGGTGACGCTGCCCGCCGGCGCCCTGCAGGACCAGTTCGGATGCAGCCGCCTGACGCGCGGCTCGGGCTCGGGTTCGTCGCTGGGCGATTACCGCTGCTTCGCCAACTCGGACTACTACAACTACAACGCCTACAACTACATCCAGACGTCGCAGGAGCGCACCAGCGCCTTCGTGCTGGGCAATTACAAGATCAGCGACGGCCTCGCCTGGTACATCGACGCGTTCTACAACCACACCGATTCGGCGGGCCAGGACGCACCGGAGCCGACCAGCACCGGCGACGGCTGGACGATTGCCGCCGACAACCCCAACAACCCCTTCGGCATCGCGTTTTGCAACACCAGCCTGCCCAGCTGCACGGGCGGCGCCTACAACACGCGCCTGACCGGCGCGGGCAACCGCCTGCACACCTACGGCACCAACACCTACGACGTGATCACGGGCTTGCGCGGCAACTTCGGCAAGAGCACCTGGACCTGGGACCTGGACGTCGACTACGGCCACTCCGAGCGTGTGCAGAAGGACTACAACGAACTCAATGTTGCCGGCCTGCAGGCCGCCATCGACGCCGGCGCCAACATCTTCGACCAGACCACGCTGCCCACCTCGGTGACGGACAACCCGGTCTACTCCAAGGACAACAGCTCCAAGCAGGTTTCGTTCAACGCCTCGGGCGAACTGTGGGATCTGCCGGCCGGCACCGTCCAGCTCTCCGCGGGCGCGCTGTACCGCAAGGAGCAGATGGATTACCAGGTCACCAGCGACGCCATCC
Source organism: Rhodanobacter geophilus (assembly GCF_040812275.1). Taxonomy (NCBI): domain Bacteria; kingdom Pseudomonadati; phylum Pseudomonadota; class Gammaproteobacteria; order Lysobacterales; family Rhodanobacteraceae; genus Rhodanobacter; species Rhodanobacter geophilus. Next base: position 91,810 of record NZ_JBFOHL010000011.1, read on the forward strand.
TCGACCCGGAGACGCTCAACTGCGGCATCGCCGCCGAAGGTTGCGCATCGCCAGGCCACGGCAGCTTCAACGTGAAGGAGCTGTACGCCGAGACCTTGATCCCGCTGCTCAGCGACGCGCCGTTCGCCAAGTCGCTGAACCTCGACCTGGGCATCCGTTCGTCCGACTACAACACCACCGGCACCACCACCAACAAGAAGGTGGCCATCGAGTGGAAGCCGATCGACGACCTGCTCGTGCGCGGCACCGTATCGCAGGTGTTCCGTGCCCCGAACCTGGATGAGCTGTACGACGGGCTGACCGTGCTGAACCCGACCGTCACCGACCCGTGCCAGAACCTCAGCGCGGCCCAGCTGGCCCAGCACGCCAACCTCTGCCAGAACGTCCCGGTCGGCTATTCGGTGGGCTATGCGGCGCAGATCACCGCCTTGTACCAGGGCGGCGCGAACGCCGGCACCAGGCTGCGTCCGGAGCAGGGCAAGTCCTTCGACTACGGCCTGGTGTATTCGCCCAGCTGGGCCAGCGGTTTGTCGGGCACGCTGGACTTCTGGCGCATCAACCTGTCCGACTACCTGCAGGCGGTGAGTGCGCAGACGGTGCTGAACGTCTGCGCGGGCGACGACGGCAGCCCCTACTGCGCGTACATCAACCGCAACCCGGCCACCAGCGCCACGCCCGGCGCGCTCTACTACATCTACACGCCGGAAGTGAACCTGGGCAACCTGAGCACCAGCGGCATCGACTTCAACGTCAATTACGTGATCCCGCACTTCGACCTCGGCGCCTTCGATCCGGGCCGCTTCAAGCTGACGTTCAACAGTACCTACACCAGCACCTACCGCATCGGCATGCCAGGCACGCCGACCCAGGACTACGCCGGCACCTATTCGGCCCAGTTCGGCAACATCGCCCGCTGGCGCGGTTCGGCGACGCTGAACTGGGTGCGCGGCAACTGGAACGCCCAGTGGCAGACGCGCTACATCGGCCACTTCACCCTGCTGAACGCGTACTACGACGTGCCAGGCAGCATCCCGCGCGCCTCGGCCACCTACGATTCGATCAAGCTGGGCTACACGGTGCCGGCCATCCACATGACGTTCGACGTGGGCGTGGACAACCTGACCAACCGCCTGCCGCCGCTGATCTACCAGAACGGCATGAACTACAACATCGACACGGCGACCTACGACTCGCTTGGCCGCTACTACTGGGCACGCGCCACGCTGAAGTTCTGACCGCTGCAGTGATCGCCGGAAGGGCGGCTGCCATGGACGGCGGTCGCGGGAAGCGGGGGCCGGTCCCCCGCTTTTTGCTGCATGATGGCGCCACGACCCAATGCATCCGCCCGCCATGACCGATCACGCGTCGTCTCCGTTCCCCGCTGGCGGGCAAGCCCTGCAACGCATCACGGCTGCGTACCGGCAGGGCGACATGGCTGCGGTCATCGCCCTGGCCCAGTCCCTGCCGGCATCCGCGGCTGCACATGAAACCGTGCGCCTGCTGCTTGGCCTGGCGCTGCACGCCAGCCAGCGCAACGACGAAGCCGCGGATTGCTTCCGCCAGCTGGTGCGGGAGCACCCGGCGACGGCCGACTACTGGAACAACCTCGCCATCACCGCGCAGTTGAGCGGAGCGCTGGACGAAGCCGGGCATGCCTTCCGGCAAGCCCTGTCGCTGTCGCCCGGCGATGCGCAATTCCACCACAACTACGGCCTGCTGCTGGCCAGGCAGGGGTGCTGGCGCGAGGCGCGGCAATGCCAGTTCGATGCGGTGGAAAGGGCGCCCGGCTTCATCGATGCCCGCCTGCAGGGCGCGCTCGCCTGCCATGTCTGCGGCGACCTGCCGGGCGAGGAAGCCATGCTGCAGGACGTGGCGCACTGGCCGCCCCAGCCCGCCGAGCAGGCGCTGTCGCTGGCGACCATGCTCTCCACGCGCGGCGAGCAGCCCATCGCGTTCGGGGTATTGGACAAAGCGGTTTTGCCTGCCGGCGAAGAGGGCCGCTTCCTGGCCTGGCGCATCACCGCCATGCGTGCATCCCTGCACGAGCGCGGCAACCAGCCGGACCAGGCCAGGGCCGAGCTGGCGCTGCTGCCGATGGACGCCATCGCCGCCTTGCCCGCCGAACACGAGGCCGTGCGCTGCCGCGTCTGGAGCGCGCGCGCCACCGTGCTGGCGCGCGAAGGCGATCACGGCGCCGCCGCCGAGCTCTGGCAGCACATCCTCGACCATGCGCCGCTCGGCGAGCTGCGCGTCCCCGCCGCCTTCGGCCTTGCCGCCGCGCGGGACAAGCTGCGCCAGCACGCCGAGGCGTGGGCGGCGCTCCAGCAGGCGCATGCCTTGCAGTGCGAAAGCGTGCGCCACGTCGTGCCGCATCTGCTGGACGAACAGGCCCAGTCGCTGCCCATGGTCGACCATCGCGTCACGCGCCGCGCGCGCGATGCCTGGAGCGCGCTGCCCGCGCCGCGCGGCAGGCAAAGCCCGGTGTTCGTGGTCGGCTTTCCGCGCTCCGGTACCACCCTGCTGGAACAGATGATCGATGCGCACCCGGACTTCCGCTCGATGGACGAACGTGCCTTCGTCTACGACCTGATCGAGCGCATGGAACACGCCGGGCAGGCCTACCCGGGCGATCTGGCGATCCTGCAGGCCGACGAGGCACGCATGCTGCGGCAGGCCTACGACGGCATGGTCGCCGGGGTGCTGCCCGACCTCGGCCACGCCCGCCTCGTGGACAAGAACCCGCTCAACATGCTGACCCTGCCGATGATGGCGCGCCTGTATCCGGAGGCGCGCTTCATCCTGTGCCTGCGCCACCCCTGCGACGTGCTGCTAAGCTGCTACATGCTGCCGTTCCGCTCGCCGTCCTTCATGACGCTGTGCTCGTCCCTGCCGCGCCTGGCGCGCGGCTACGTGCAGGCCTTCGAGCAATGGCTGGCGCATGTGGAAGTGTTCGCGCCGCGGGTGCTGGAGTGGCGCTACGAATCGGTGGTGAGCCGCTTCGACGAGCACGTCGCGCGGCTGGGCCACTTCCTCGGCATCGAGGACACCGCGCCCCTGGCGAACTTCGCCGAGCACGCAAGGGCGAAGGGCTACATCAGCACGCCCAGCTATGCGCAGGTGACGCAAGGCATCCACCGCAACGCCGTCGGCCGCTGGCAGGCCTACCGCGAGCACTTCGAGCCGGTGCTGCCGATCCTGGAACCGATGATGGAGCGGCTGGGCTACGGGATGTGAGTCAGCCCGGGGGCACCCTCGGATCGCATGTGGCAAGGGATGAAAGGGGTTCGCAAACGCGGCAACCGCACCATCGGCATCGACCCGGATGGCCGCTTCCTGCGCATGCGCTACTACGCACCGCGCGCCGGCCACGAAGAACTCGCGCTGCCATGGATGCGATGGACTGTTGCACCATTTAAGCGCACGTACCATGATGGTGCAATGCGCGACGAAGCATGGCAGGCATGGGCGGAGCGGCTGGCGACCGGGGTGGCCTGGGTCGATGCCGGCCTGCGCGTGCGCTGGCTCAACGGCGCGCTGGCGGAACTGCTGGGCAGCGGCATGCGCAGCGCGGTCGACCAGCCGTTGTCGCTGTGGCTGTGTTCGCCGGACGACCTGGCACAGGCGCGGCGCGCCCTGGACGAATCGCGCTTCGTGCAGTTGCGCGAAGCCGCGCTGCTCGCGTTCGACGAGCGCACGCTTGAAGCCGACATCGGCCTGCAACCCGATGGCGAGGATGGCCTGCTGGTCGAGGTGCATGTGCTGGCCGAGCGTTCGCGCACGGCTTCGCCGCTGTCCGCCACGCTGCGCGGTTTCGCCCACGAGGTGAAGAACCCGCTGGCCGGCCTGCGCGGCGCGGCGCAACTGCTGCAGCGACGCATCGACGGCGCGGAGTTGCAGGCGCTGGCGGGGCTGATCATCGACGAGGCGGATCGCCTCGCCACGCTGGCGAACCGGCTGCTGCATCACGACGGCGCCGTGCAGCTGGGTGCCGTGGGCATCCATCAACTGCTCGACCGCCTGAGCGAGTTGCTGCAGGCCGAACCCAGGCCGCCGCGGCTGCGCCACGACTACGACCCCAGCCTGCCCGACGTGCGCGGCGATGCGGACCGCCTGCAACAGGTGCTGCTCAACCTCGCGCGCAACGCGGTGGAAGCCGGTGCGCGCACGCTCACCCTGCGCACGCGCGCCGAGCACGGCGTGCGCGCCGGCGCACGCGTGCTGCGCAGCGCCCTGCGCGTGGACGTGGTCGACGACGGCCCCGGCGTGCCCGCGGAGCTGCGCGATACGCTGTTCGAGCCGCTGGTATCCGGCCGCGCCGACGGCACGGGCCTGGGCCTGGCGTTGTCGCGCGAGATCGCCCTCGAACACGGCGGCGAACTGTGCTGCACGAGCGAACCGGGCCGCACCGTGTTCTCCCTGTACCTGCCGCTGGAGCGCACGCCATGAGCGAACCGTACTCATCCACCGCCGTGGCGGCGGCTTCGGCCGCGATGAGCGCGATCCGGGCGACGCGATGCGCGCGGCTGAAGCCGCTCCTGCGGGGACAACGCCGATGAACGGGGAGATCTGGATCGCCGACGACGATCGCGGCGTGCGCTTCGTGCTGGCCGCGGCCCTGCGCGATGCCGGCCTCGCCGTGCGCGAGTTCGATGCGGCGGAGGCGGTACGCGCGGCCCTGCGCAAGTCGCGCCCCGCCTTGCTGCTCACCGATGTGCGCATGCCCGGCGAGAGCGGGCTGGCCCTGCTCGAAGAACTCAAGGCGCAAGGCATCGGCCCGGTGATCGTGATGAGTGCGTTCACCGACGTGGCGACCACCGCCGCGGCATACCGCGCGGGCGCGGCGGATTACCTCGCCAAGCCGTTCGACCTCGACCAGGCGGTGGCCACGGTGCGCCGCGCGCTGGCCGACGGCACCCCGGCCGATGCGCCGGTCCAGGCCGCGGTGGCGCCCGGCCATGCGCTGCTGGGCGAGAGCGCGCCGATGCGCGAGGTGTTCCGCCTGATCGGTCGCGTGGCGGCCAGCGACCTCAATGTGCTGATCACCGGCGAGACCGGTACCGGCAAGGAGCTGGTGGCACGTGCGCTGCACGAGGAAAGCGCGCGCCGCCACCGAGCCTTCGTGGCGCTGAACACCGCGGCCATTCCGTCCGAACTGCTGGAAAGCGAGCTGTTCGGCCACGAGGCCGGTGCCTTTACCGGCGCGCAGCGGCGCGTGGCCGGTCGCTTCGAGCAGGCCGAAGGCGGCACGCTGTTCCTCGACGAGATCGGCGACATGCCGCTGGCGCTGCAGACGCGCCTGCTGCGCGTGCTGGCCGGCGGGGAGTTCTACCGCGTGGGCGGGCGCGAGCTGATCCGCTGCGACGTGCGCATCGTGGCCGCCACCCACCAGGACCTGGATGCGAGCGTGGCCGCCGGGCAGTTCCGCGCCGACCTCAAGCACCGCCTCGACGTGGTGCGCATCCAGCTTCCCGCGCTGCGCGAGCGACGCGCCGACATTCCGCTGCTGGCGCAGCACTTCCTCGCCGCCGCGACGCAGGAGTTGAAACTGTCGCCCAAGCATTTCGCCAAGGCCGCGCTGAAGGCGCTGGCGCAGCGCGATTTCCCCGGCAACGTGCGCGAGCTGGAAAACCTGTGCCGCCGCCTCGCGGTGATCGCGCCTGGCGCGGAGATCCTGCCCGCCGACCTGGGCACGCCATCGGCCACGCCGGCCGGTGGCGACTGGACCGATGCCTTGCGCCACTGGGCCGCGCAGGCTCTGGCCGAGGGCGAGGCCGACATCCACGGCCGTGCCCGCGAGGCCTTGGATCGCGTGCTACTGGAAGCCGCGCTGGTCGCGCACGGCGGGCATCGCCAGCATGCCGCCGCCGCGCTGGGCGTGGGGCGCAACACGCTCACGCGCAAGCTGGGCGCGTCGCGCACGCGCAGGCGCTGACCACCTGATTCTCTCCCTCTCCCCTGCGGGGAGAGGGTCGGGGCGAGGGGCGGGTGCTCGCGACAACCCTTCATCCTTTGCTCGCCCGGGCATTGCCACAGCCTGGTTTGCTAGTGGCGGGGTCTCGGGCGCCTGCCGCAGGTGGGCGCCATGCGCGCCGTCGCGCGAAAAATCAGTCGCCGATGTCGCGCTCCACCCGCCGCAGGAACACCGCCATCTCCTTCTCGGCCTGCTTGTCGCCGCGTTCCTGCGCCACGGCAATGCCTTGCCGCCAGGCCGCGGCGGCGCCGTCGCGATCGGTGGAGGCGAGGCGGGCCTTGCCCAGCAGTTTCCACGCCGCGGAGTAACGCGCGTCGAAGCGCAGCGCGTGTTGCAGTTCCTCGATGGCCGCCGTGGCGTCGCCTGCCTCCAGCAGTGCATTGCCCAGCGCGTAGCGCAGCAATGCGCCGTCGCGCGGGCCGCCGCACTGACCGCGCAGGCTGGCGATCAGTGCGTCCTTGCTCATGGCTGCCTGCGCGATGGCCCGCCGTCGGTGCTGTACACCTGCGGCGGCTGCATCGGTTCGGGCGGCGTGGCACCGCTGCGCAGGTCGGCCAGCGTGGTGGCCGGCCACACCACCAGCCACGAGGAACGGAATGGCTGCGCCAGCAGCGCGTAGCGCAAGGCTTGCGGATCGAGCTTCTGCGGATGCTGCACGACCAGGCCGTCGGGGTGTGCCTGGGCGAACGCGGCCAGCTGCTTGTTGTTGCTCAGCTCCTCGATCGGCCGGACCAACCGCCCCTGGAAATGGAACTGGCCTTCGTAGTTGCCGAGGTAGCCGATCGCGTGGCCGGCCTGTTCCGCAGCGCCCAGCAGCTGCGAGGTGGGGCGCAGTTCGTAGCGCGGCCACATGGTGAGGGTGAACAAGGCGTTGAGCGCCAGCGTACCGACCAGCCCCGCCACGGCAAGCCGGCGCAGCTCGCCGCGCCCGCGCAGCAGCAGGAGCAGCCCCAGCAGCAGGAACACCACCGCGAAATAGCGGCTGTACGGCGCGCAGGCGTCGGGCCATTCGCCGTGCAGATGGTTGCCCGCCACCAGGTTCGGCAACACGAACAGCAGCAGTGCGAACGCGAGGCTGCCCACGCCCAGCGGCCAGGTGCCCAGCCATCCGGTGTTGGCGAGCTGCGGCCGGCGTTCGCGCAAGATGGCGATGGCGCCGCACAGCAGCAGCATCGTGCCGGCCAGCTCCGGCAGCAGGTAGTACAGCTGCTTGCCGCGCACCAGCGAGAACACGATGAAGGTCGGCACCACCCAGCACAGCGCGAAACGCAGGCCCGGTTCCAGCGGCTTGCGCAGCGTGGCCAGCGCCACCCAGGCGCGCGGCCAGCCGATGAACGGGAACAGCAGCAGCGGCAGCATCAGCACGTACCACAGCACCGGGCGGGCGTGGCTCTGCAGCGGCTCGGCGGTCTGCACGCCGTGGATCACCCGCGCCGCGGTCTGGCTGAAGAGCAGCCGGTGCATGTAGGCCTCGCCGCCGGCGAAACCGGCCGGCAGCGCCCAGGCCAGCAGCATCGCCAGGCCCAGCAGCACGGCCAGCACGCCGCGGCCGTACCAGCGCGCGCGATGCGTGCGGGCCCAGTCGCTCCATAGCGGGCCGAGCAGCCACGGGAACAGCACGTGCAGCAGCATCACCGGCCCCTTGGTGAGCAGGCCGAAGCCGATGCACAGGCCGAACAGCCACCAGCGCGGCTCGTCGCGGCGCACGCCGGGCGCCAGGCACAGCAGCGCGCCCAGCGCCCATACCGCCAGCAGCACGTCGTACATGACCTGCAGGCCGAACAGGAAGGCATAGGACAGCGCCAGCAGCGTCCATGGGGCCGCCTTGGCCATCCATGCGCGGTTGGGAAACAGGCGGCGCGCGATCAGCGAGATCAGCACCAGTTCGGCACCGCCGAAGATCACCTCCAGCACGCGCGGCCACACGTCGCTCACGCCGAACACGAACCAGCCGGCATGGATCAGCCAGAACAGCAGCGGCGCCTTCTCGCTGTAGGGCTGGCCATTGATGTAGGGCACCAGCCAGTGGTGCTGGCTCCACATCTCCCACGCCACCGCCAGCGTGCGGGTGGAATACAGCGGCATCGGGCCGTGCGCGAAGATCGCCAGCAGCGCCACCACGGTCCAGAGCGGCAGCCACGGCCAGAGCGAGCGCAGGTGTTCGGAGCGACTGTAGGGATTGGGCACGGGGCAACTCGGCTTGGGGCTGGGCGGGATTCTAGCGGCGGCCGGCGTCACGGGCCTGCATGGGTGTTCAGCCGCGGATGCGCGCGGGACCCCAGTAGCCGATGCGCCGGCGGATCTTCAGCTTGCGCCACAGGTTCCACGGCTTGGCGCGGCGGTTCCTGCCGCCGCGGGCGACGAAGGTGTCGATCGCGTCCAGCACGCGCTCGCTGGAGCGGCCGTCGCGGTAGGGGTGGATGGCGTCGGCGTACTCGCGGATCGCCTGCATCAGCTCCGGTGGCCGGCCCAGCGCGCGCGCGATCGCCGGCTCGAAGTCCTTCGCCTCGTGGATGTCGATCAGCTGCGGCCCGGGGCGGCGGTTGTCGAAGGTGACCACCGGCTTGCCGGTGAGCAGGAACTCGTTGAGCGCGGAACTGGTGTCCGAGCACATCATGTCCACCTGGCCGAACAGTTCGAGGATGTTGTCGTTCTCGGCGAAGCGCAGGTATTCGTTCTGCAGCGCCTTGAACTTCGCCACCGTCTCCGGGTTCATCTTGGGGTGGAAGCTGACGATCCAGCGCCAGCGGCCGTCGCGCGACAGCCGCTTCACTTCCTCGTACAGCGTCTCGGCCGCGCTCCACGAGGGCGAGAAGGTGGAGTGGTAGAGGATCACCGGCGGCGTGCGCACCGGCGGAACGGCGCCACCCAGTTCGCGCATGAACGGGTCGATCTTGGGGAAGCCGGTCTCGATCACGCTGAAGTGGCCGAGCTTGTCGGCGATGGCCTGGAACTGCGCGGTGTCGCGCGGGCCGGTGGTGCAGTAAAGGTCGAAGAAACCGCGCACGTAGATGTGCCGCGGCTTGCCCGCATCGAAGCCGTGGAAGGTCTCCACCTTCACGCCGGGGAAGAAGTGCGGCACCGCGTTGGACGAGGTGATCACCGCCAGCGGTTTCCATGCACGCACTTCCTCGACCGTCAGCAGGCGCTCGTCGGCATGCAGGTCCTCCGCGCCGGGGCCGTCGAAGAACCACGCCGCCTCGTCGCCGCGCGCGCGGATCGCCGCCTGGATCGGCCGCAGGATGGCCAGTGCGTAGCGCTCGGAGCCGTACAGGAGGTAGTGCTTGGGCATGGGATGTGGGCTTGGGTGATGCGGATAGCTTAGCGTGCTTGCGCTTGTCCCCCTCTCCCCTTCGGGGAGAGGGCTGGGGTGAGGGGCCAATCTCGCCAGGGTCTTGCATCAGGGCAAAGCGTGCTTCGATGGATGCTCCCGCAAGCCTTGACCCCTCGCCTCAATCCTCTTCCTCGCTCCTCCACGCGGAGAGGGCACAGGGATGTGCCCGGCCATGGGGAGCGAGGAAAAGCAGGGCCATCCATGGCCCTGCTCCGCGTCCCGAAGGGGAGAGGAGGGGAAGGTGCCGTGCCGGATCGCGGTTTCGAGCTTCGCGGTCACGTGGGGCATCAGTGTTCGATGCGGTGCTTTTCCAATGCGTCGGCCGCTTCCGCGACCGACGCGGGGTTGTTGACCATCTCGTAGTAGCGCATGCGCTTGTACAGCGCGTAGCTGGCCGCGGTCTGCGCGATCAGAAAACCGCGCCAGCCGTCGAGGCAGGCCAGCCGGAACACGTAGTCCTTGAGGAAGGCCAGCAGGTACACGAATGGCGCCTGCCACATCCGCGCCGGCTTGCGCTGGTCCAGCCAGTCGCGGCATTTCAGTTCCGAATAGCGCAGCACCTTGAGCTGCTTGTGCACCAGGGTGGGGTTGTTGGCGTGGTCGAACGGCGCCTTGAACACCGGCGCGCGGCCATCGAGGCGCAGCGATTCGTGCACGCGCGCATCCGTCCAGCGCGCGCGACCGCGGTGGTAGAGGCGCGCCAGCTTCTCGCCCACGCTGGGGCGATACCAGCGCAGCGGCCGGCCCATGTAGATGGTGCGCCGGCGCAGCAAGGCGCCGGCCGCGTCGCCGGCCATCAGCGCGGGCAGTTCGCGTTCCAGTTCGGCGGCGAGTTCCGGCGACAGCCATTCGTCGGCATCCAGCACCAGGATCCAGTCGTGCGCGCATTGCGTGGTGGCGAAGTTGCGCTGCGGCCCGAAGCCCAGCCAGTCCTGCTGCACCACGCGCGCGCCATGCGCCCGTGCGACCGCCACGGTGTCGTCGTCGCTGCCCGAGTCCACCACCAGCTTCTCCGCCGCGAACGGCACGCTGTCCAGGCAGCGCGCGATGCAGGCAGCCTCGTTGCGGGTGATGACGGCGAGGGTGAGTGGCAGGTTCGGCATGGCGGGATTCTAGCGGGCCGGCGCCGTATCTCACCGGAAGGCATTGACGCTCTCTGCACATCGGAGCCGGCCGGTGGGCTGGGTTTCAGCTGGCGATGGGCATGATGCGGTCATCCTCACCGTGCGTTGGCGCGTTTGCCGGCGTAATTGACCCTGCAGGACGCGCCATTGGTTATGCTGCGCGCCTTGCAAGGGAGTGCGGTGGCGATCGCACGCGCCATATCCGAAGGTTCCATGGGTCACGAAAAGCACAACATCCCGCTGCTGCAGGGCCTGCCGCCAGTCGCCCCCCGGCCGCTGCCCGGCGTTGTCGACGCGCCAGTGTTCTTCCGGCGCCGGGGGTTCTGGGAGGGCGTGCTGGGCGTGGGCCTGGTGTGGATGATGCTCGGCCTCGTGGCGATGCCGTCGGGGGTGTCGTTCAACCCGGGCAAGCTGTACCAGGGCAGCCTGATCGTGCTGCTGTACCTGCCGGCCTGGTGCCTCGCGCTGAGCCGGCGGGCGACGATCTGGAAAGGGCTGCTGCCGCTGCCGGCGTTCCGTGTCTTCCTGCTGCTGCTGGCCTGGGCCGCGTTGTCCCTGCTGTGGGCGCATTCGCGGCATCCGGGTGACGAGCTCAGCCGCCTGCTGAGCGTGCTGGCCTTCTTGCTGGCCTGGCCGATCTGGCTGGGCGACGACGAGCGGCGCGGGCATCGCATGCTGCTGCTGGCAGGCCTGGGCATCGCGTTGTTCGCAGGCGGCTACTGCGTGCAATACCTGCATCACCCGCCGGAAGACGGCCGCATCGTGGGCGAGGGCGTGATCGCGACCGCGAACTACGCCGCGGCGGTGATGGGCGCAGCCTGCCTCTGGCTGGCCTTGTTGCCGGTGGCCGACCGGCGCGTCTCGGCGCTGCGCTGGCTGGCCTTGCCGGTACTGCTGACTTTCATCGCGCTGACCGGTTCACGCAGCGTGTGGCTGGCGCTGGCCTTGTGCGCCGTGTTCACCCCGCTGTGGCACCCGGGGCGCGCGGCGCGCTGGCTGGCTGGTGTGACGCTGGTCGTGGTGCTGGCCAGCTGCATCTGGCCGCTGCCGGTGCTGGTGGAGCGCGGCGCGTCGCTGCGGCCGGAGCTGTTCGGGCAGTCCGTGCACCTGATCGCGCGGCATCCGTGGCTGGGCCTGGGCCAAAACGTGCCGTTCACCCTGACGGTGGCCGGGGTCGATTACACGCACAGCCACAATGTGCTGACCCAGACCACGATCGAACTGGGCCTGCCCGGCCTGCTGCTGGTAGTGGTGCTGTGGCTGATGACCGCCTGGCTGGGCTGGCGGCATCGCCGCCGGATGACCGGCCGGCTGGTGCTGGCGCTGTGGGTGTACGCCAGTGTGGTGCTGCAGTTCGACATGCCGCAGCTGCTGGACAGCCCGCGCCCCAGCTGGCTGCTGGTGTGGCTGCCGCTGGCGCTGGCGCTGTGGCTGGAATTGCGTGCCCGCGCCGATGCGGCGGACGCGCCTCGCTTACACTAGGCGCGTCGCGCGCGTCGCGCGTTCCGGGATGATGGCTTGATGCGCAAGGTACTGGTGACCGGCGGTGCCGGCTTCCTCGGCTCGCACCTGTGCGACCGCCTGCTGGCCGACGGCCACGACGTGCTGTGCGTGGACAACTTCTTCACCGGCAGCAAGCGCAACGTGGCGCACCTGCTGGCCCACCCGTACTTCGAGCTGCTGCGCCACGACGTCACCTTCCCGCTGTACGTGGAGGTGGAGCGCATCTTCAACCTGGCCTGCCCCGCCTCGCCGGTGCACTACCAGCACGATCCGGTGCAGACCACCAAGACCAGCGTGCACGGCGCGATCAACATGCTGGGCCTAGCCAAGCGGGTGAAGGCGCGCATCCTGCAGGCCTCCACCAGCGAGGTGTACGGCGACCCGGAAGTGCACCCGCAGCGCGAGGAGTACTGGGGCCGGGTGAACCCGATCGGCTTCCGCAGCTGCTACGACGAGGGCAAGCGCTGCGCCGAGACGCTGTTCTTCGACTACCACCGCCAGCACGACCTGGACATCAAGGTGGTGCGCATCTTCAACACCTACGGCCCGCGCATGCATCCGAACGACGGCCGCGTGGTGAGCAACTTCATCGTGCAGGCGCTCAAGGGCGAGGACATCACCATCTACGGCGACGGCAGCCAGACGCGCAGCTTCTGCTACGTGGACGACCTGGTCGAGGCCTTCGTGCGCATGATGGAATCGCCGAAGGGCTTCACCGGCCCGGTGAACATCGGCAACCCCGGCGAATTCACCATGCTGGCGCTGGCCGAGAAGGTGCTGTCGCTGGTGGGCGGCCGCTCGAAGCTGGTGTTCCGCCCGCTGCCCGCCGACGACCCGCGCCAGCGCCAGCCCGACATCGCGCTGGCGCAGGACAAGCTGGGCTGGCAGCCGAAGGTGGCGCTGGAGGACGGCCTGAAGGAGACCATCGCCTACTTCCGCCGGCTGCTGGAGGGCTGAAGTGGACGCCGCGCCCACGTTCTCGGTCGTCGTCACCAACTACAACTACCGCGACTTCGTGGCCGAGGCGGTGGACGGCGCGCTGGCGCAGGCCCATGCGCCGCTGGAAGTGGTCGTGGTGGACGACGGCTCCACCGACGGTTCGCCCGACTACCTGCGCGAACGCTACGGCCACGACGCGCGCGTGAAGCTGCTGTGCGGCACGAACGGCGGCCAGCTCGCCGCGTTCCAGCGCGGCCTCGCTGCCAGCAGTGGCGAGGTGGTGTGCTTCCTCGACGCCGACGACCGCTGGGGGCCGGACCACCTGCGCCAGCTCGCCGCGCTGTTCGCCGCGCGCAAGGACGTGGACTTCGTGTTCTCCGACGTGCGCCTGGTCGGCAACGAATCCGGCGTGCAGGGTTACGCGAAGCAGGCGATGGACCTCGGCCACACCGTGCTCGGCACCTGGGTTTTCGCGCGCTGGTACGGCGCGCCCACCTCGGCGCTGGCGCTGCGCCGCAGGCTGGCCGAGCGCGTGCTCGACCTGCCGCCGGAGTTCACCGCCCACTGGCGCATCAGCGCCGACAACTGCCTGGTGTTCGGCGCCAGCCTCCTCGGCGCGCGCAAGTATTTCCTGCCCACCGGCAACGTCGACTACCGCATCCACGGCCGCAACGGCTGGTGGCACGAACAGGCGCGCATGCGCGAGTTCCCCGCGCAGTTCCGCTCGCGCTGCCTGATCAACTACTACGCGCAGCGCATGCATCTCGACGCGCAAGCGCTCGACCTCGCCCGCGCCGAGTTCAAGACCCGCGAACGGCCCGACTGGGCCGAGGCGCGCCGCTACGCCGGCATCGCCATGCGTGGACCCTCGCCGTGGTGGAAGCGCGCCGAGCGCGCGCTGTCCATCCTGCGTCGCGGCCTGCGCGGGCGCTGATCGCAGCATGAAGGTCAGCGTCGTCGCGATCACCTACAACTGGCCGGAGGCGCTGCAGTGCCTGCTGGCCAGCCTCGCCGTGCAGGCGCGCCTGCCCGACGAGGTGATCGTGGCCGACGACGGCTCGGGCGAGACGACGCGCGCGCTGGTGGAGCGCATGGCGCACGGCTTCCCGGTACCGCTGCGCCACGTGTGGCAGGAAGACCGCGGTTTCCGCGCCGCGCGCGCGCGCAACCGCGGCATCGCCGCCAGCCGTGGCGACTACGTGATCCTGCTCGACGGCGACATGCTGCTGCACCCGCGTTTCGTCGCCGATCACCTGATGCTGGCCGAGCGCGGCTTCTTCCTGCAGGGCGGGCGGATCAAGGCCACGCGCGAGGAAAGCGCCAGGCTGCTGGCGGGCGGCAAGCCGGTGTTCGCGCCGTGGTCGCGCGCGGACTTCCACGAGTTCGACGGCAGCAAGCGCCTCTATGCGTTCCGCCAGCCGCAGCTGGCGCGCTGGAAATCGCGCTCGCGCAACGGCGGCCGCGTGATGAGCTGCAACATGAGTTTCTGGCGCGACGACCTGCTGCGCGTCAACGGCTTCGACGAGCGCATGGAAGGCTACGGCGCCGAGGATCGCGAGCTGGCCGTGCGCATGGAAAACGCCGGCCTGCGCCGGCGCGCGCTGAAGTGGGCCGCGCTGGCCGTGCACCTGTGGCACAAGTCGCGCGCCCAGCTTGACGTGAACGATCTCAGCCTGCCGAACAATCGCCTGTTCCACGCCACCCGCACCGAAGGCATCGTGCGCTGCGAGCGCGGCATCGACGGCCACCTCGCGGAATTCGCGGACGGGGGATGCCTGGACGGCTAAATGGCGTCGAGCGCGGCGCGCAGGCGCGCGGGAAACGCGGCGCGCTCGGCTTCGTACCAGCCGCGCGCGGCCGCGCCCAGCGCGACGGCTTCGGCCTCCGGCATCGCCGCGCAGTGTTCGACGGCGCGCGCCATGTCGTCGTCGCGGAAGCCGTACAGCGTGGCCAGGTCCTGCGTGCCGGTGGCCTGCGCCGGCACCAGTACGCCGCGTTCCGTCGTCACCAGTTCATGCATCGGCTCGGCGTCCAGCGTCAGCACCACCGCGCCGCAGCTCATCGCCTCGACCAGGTAGTGGCCGTAGCCCTCGGTCTGCGAGGGGCAGAGATGGAAGCGGTGCTCGTTCTGCAGGCGGCGGTAGGTGTCGTCGTCCAGGTGTTCGCGGACCAGCACGACGTTGGCGGGCAGCGCCTCCAGTTCCACCCGCTTGCGCCGCCATGCCACGGTGAGCACGGGCCACTCGGGGTGCGCGGCCCACAGCCCGAGCAGTGCCGCGGTGCCCTTGTTGGCGCTGCGGCCGGGGCCGTGGAAGAAGGCGTGCCGGCGCGGCACCGCGAGGTCGCGGCGGTCGGGACTGGTGAAGCCGACGTGCCGCACCGGCTTGCCCAGCGTCGCGAACAGGCGTCCGGCGTGACGGGTCTTGGCCCACACCACGTCGATGCGATCCAGCGCGGCGCGATCCAGTGCACGGAAGTATTCGGGGTTCGGTACCAGCACGTTGTGCCGTGCGGCGCGCGCGAATTCCGGACGCACTCGTTCCAGCATCAGATTGAGATCGAACACGGGCGCGCGCCCGGCGAGGCGCAGGCGGGTCAGCCACTCGGCTGCGCGGCCGCGATGCGGCAACCCGGCCGTGCGTACCGATGCGCCCGCTTCGCCCAGCGCCGCGGCGAGCAGGGCCATGTCGCGGCTGAGGCCCGCGCCGTTGTCGCGGCCGAGCAACTGGACGCGCGTCGTCACGGCTCGGCGCCCGGGTCGTCGTCCGCTGCTTCGTCCACCCTGGCGCCCGGCAGGCAGCCCGGCACCAGCGCGTCGGCCTTGAACATCCACCAGTCGCGCTGGTTGGCGTGGCCGAGGGAGATCGCCTTGGCGCGGTCCACGCAGTCGCCCATCGCCGGTTGCTGCACGAACAGCCAGCGCGTGGCCGGTGCCTGCGCCTGCCATTGCACCGCGCGGGCGAACTGGATGTGCCAGGGCACCTTGAAGCCGAAGTCGGTGGCAGGCCGCTCCAGCATCAGGAGGTTCTGCTCGGTCCACGCCACCAGGCCGAGCTGGTCGCCGGGCGCGAGATGGCTGCGCACTTCGGTCATCAGCGCGGACGAGGAACTGGAAGGATTCAGCAGCGGCACCGCCCAGCAACCCCAGGCCAGCCACAGCGCGGCCATGCCGCCGCACACCGCCCACGTGGCGCGGCGCACGCGCAGCGCCGCGACCAGGGCCAGTTGCACGATGCCCAGCAGCACGCACATCCACCACAGCGCGGCGCCGCCGTCGGCAAGCGCGCGGTCCGCGGCGAACTGCGCCACCTTCGGCGCGTGCGCGAGCAGCGCCCAGCCGCCGAGCGCCAGCATCGCCGCGCCCAGCACCGCGATGAAGGC
Source organism: Rhodanobacter geophilus (assembly GCF_040812275.1). Classification (NCBI taxonomy): domain Bacteria; kingdom Pseudomonadati; phylum Pseudomonadota; class Gammaproteobacteria; order Lysobacterales; family Rhodanobacteraceae; genus Rhodanobacter; species Rhodanobacter geophilus. The sequence goes on from NZ_JBFOHL010000011.1 coordinate 108,062, forward strand.
GAGGCCCGCCACGCGCAGCCAGCGCTTCGGCAGCAGCTCGTCCACGAACGGCGCGCAGGCCAGTGCCAGCATCGGCAATGCAGGCAGGATGTAGACGTCGCGCTTGCCCGGCGAGGCACTGAAGAACAGCAGCACCAGCAGCACCCAGCCCAGCGGCAGCAGCACGCGCGCGTCGCGCGCCTGCAGCCGCCGCCACCAGCGCGGCAGGCAGCCGGGATAGAGCAGGGACAGCGGCAGCCAGCTGAACAGCAGGATCGGGATGTAGTACCACCACGCGTGGATGTGGTGCCAGGCGTGCGCGTAGCGCTTCGCGGTCTGGTGGAACAGGATGTCGTTGACGTAGGCCGCATAGGCGGGATTGCCGTCGCGTGCGTGGGCGGCCAGCAGCATCGGCAGCAGCCACAAGGCGATCGCCGCCAGCGCCGCCGCCAGCCCGAGCAGCCAGCGCCACCACGCGCCGCGGCCGGGGCGCGCCACGCCGTCCCAGCCACGCCACGCGGCCCAGGCGTAGGGAATCAGCATCAGCAGGGCGAGGAAGCCCACGCCCTTGGTGATCACGCCCAGCCCCGCACAGAAGCAGCCGAACCAGTACAGCGGCCAGTTCGCGCCGGCGCCGTCGCCGGAGTCGGGCGGTGCCAGCAAGTGGCGCAGCAGGCCCCAGTTCGCCGCGGTGATGAAGAACACCACCAGCGGATCGATCTGCGCGCGCTGGCTCTGGTAGACGAACTGGAACGCCAGCAGCAGGCCGCCCGCGGCATAGAGTCCCGTGCGGCGGCCCCACAGCCGCCGGCCGAGGTCGTACACCAGCAGCAGGGTGCCCAGTCCGGCCAGCAGCGAGGGCAGCATGAAGGCCAGCCGCCACCAGCGCACCAGCTCGAAGCTGGCCGCCTCCGCCCACATCAGCATCGGCGGCTTGTCCGCGTACAGCTCGCTGCCGCGGTGCGGGAACAGCCAGTCGCCGCTCTCCACCATCTGCTTCGCCGCCAGCGTGAAGCGCGGCTCGTCCGAGGGCCAGGGGTCGCGCAGGCCGATGCCGGCGCCGAGTATCACCAGCGCGATCAGCAGCAGCAGCCAGAAGCGGCGGCGTTCCTGCGGCGTGGCCTGGGAGAGTGCGGACATGGAGCGTTTCCTGCGCGGCGCGACGCGAACGGATCAGCGCTTTTCGAGCACCGCATAGTACATGCCGTCGAGGTCGCCATCGCCGGGCAGGATCTGCCAGCCGGTGGCCGCGGCCTGTCCTGCGGGCAGGGTGAACGGCCGCGCATGCGCGTCGGCATGTGCGGCGAGGAAGGGCGCCACCACGTCCTCGTTCTCCGCGCGCAGCAGCGAGCAGGTGACATAGAGCAGCCGGCCGCCGGGCGCCAGCAGCGGCCACAGCGCGTCCAGGATGCGCCGCTGCTGCGCCGCCAGCGCGGGAATATCGTCCGCGCGGCGGTGCAGGCGCACGTCCGGGCGCCTGCGCAGCACCCCGGTGGCCGAGCAGGGCGCATCGATCAGGATGCGGTCGAACTGCCGTCCGTCCCACCATGCCGGTGGATCGCCGGCATCGCCCACGACCGCGTCGGCCCGCAGCTGCAGGCGGGCGAGGTTTTCGCGGATGCGCTCCACGCGCTTCGGCTCGAATTCCAGCGCGGTCAGCGCGACGTCCGCGCGTTCCAGCAGGTGGCAGGCCTTGCCGCCGGGCGCGGCGCAGGCGTCCAGCACGCGCTGGCCGTCGCGCACGTCGGCCAGGTCGGCGGCGGCCTGCGCCGCGCCGTCCTGCACGGCGAACAGGCCGTCGGCGAAGCCGGGCAGGCGCGTCACGTCGGTGCTGTGCGGCAGCACGATGGCGTCGGCCAGCCAGGGGTGCGGTTCGGCCGTCTGGCCGTCCAGGCGCAGGCGCTCGATCAACGCGCTGCGCGGGGTGCGGCGACCGTTCGCGCGCAGCGTCAGCGGCGGCTCGCGGTTGTCCGCCGCCATCACCGCCCCGGCCTGCGCTGGCCAGTCGTGGGCGATGGCCTCGGCCAGCCAGTGCGGGTGGGCGTGGCGGGTTTCCGGTTTTGCGTCGAGTGCGGCGAGGTGCGTGACGCGCTCGCGCTGCCAGCGGCGCAGTACCGCGTTCACCAGCCCTGCAAGCTGCGGCCGTTTCAATGCGCGCGCGGCTTCCACCGTGGCGGCCACCGCGGCGTAGTCGGCCAGCTCCAGCACCTCCAGCTGCACCAGGCCCAGCACCAGCAGCGCGTGCACCGCCGGTTCCTTCCGGCGCAGCGGGCGCTCCAGCAGGCGATCCAGTGCGGCATCGAAACGCGGCCACCAGCGCGCGCCGTCGCTGAGCAGCGCCATCAGCAGGGCACGGTCGCGGGCATCGGGCAGCTTCGGCGCGTGGCGTTCCATTGCCTCGCGCAACGAGGCGCCGCCGAGCGCCACCTGGGCCAGCGCCTGCGCGGCCAGCGCGCGCACGTCGGCGCTCATCGTGCTTTATTCCCTCTCCCCGTTGGGGAGAGGGGCGAGGTGAGGGAGCTGCGGCGCCCGGGCTGGCGCGCACCGGGCCCTTCGAGTTTTCGACCGGCAAGTCGGTGACGTTTCCGCGAGCACCCACCCCTCACTCCAACCCTCTCCCCGGCGGGGAGAGGGAGCAAGGCGCGGGTCACGGGCCGGCTCCGCGCAGCTCGGGCCGCGCATTGAGGTAATCGGCGGCGCTGATGCGCCGGCCGCCCGCGCGCTGCACGGCGCTGACGCGCAGCACGCCTTCGGTGCAGGCGAGATCGAGGCCGTCGCGGCGGGCGGCGAGCAGGGTGCCGGGCGCGGCGGCATGGGCCTGCGCCACCGCCGTGGCGGCCCAGACCCGCACCCGTTCGCCGGCAATCTCCGCATCGCTGCCGGGCCACGGGTCGAAGGCGCGCACCTGGCGTTCCAGTTCGATGGCGGGGCGGGCGAAGTCCAGCGCCGATTCGGCCTTGTCCAGCTTGTGCGCGTAGGTGACGCCCTCGGCGGCTTGCGGCGTGGCGGCCAGCGTCTCGCCGGCCAGCACGCGGCGCAGCCCTTCGGCCAGCGCCTCGGCGCCCAGCACGGCGAGGCGGTCGTGCAGGCTGCCGCCGGTGTCGTCGCGGGTGATCGCGGTGCGCTTTTCCAGCAGCACCGGGCCGGTGTCGAGGCCGGCCTCCATCTGCATCAGGTCGACGCCGGTTTCCGTGTCGCCGGCGAGGATGGCACGCTGGATCGGCGCCGCGCCGCGCCAGCGCGGCAGCAGGCTGGCATGCACGTTCCAGCAGCCCAGGCGCGGGATGGCCAGCACCTTGCGCGGCAGGATCAGGCCGTAGGCCACCACCACCATCAGGCCGGGCGCGTGGCCGGCCAGCGTGGCGTGTGCCGCGGCGGTCTTCAGCGTTTCCGGCTGTTCGACCGCGATGCCGGCGGCCAGCGCCGCCTGCTTCACCGGGCTGGGGGCGAGCTTGCGGCCGCGGCCGGCGGGGCGGTCGGGCTGGGTGTAGACGGCCACCACCTCGGCGCCGCTGGCGCGGCAGGCTTCGAGGCAGGGGACGGAAAATTCCGGGGTGCCGGCGAAGACGACCCGCAACGGCCTTGCGCTCAAGCGCTGGCCGCCTGCTTGCGCTGCTTCTCCAGGCGCTTGAGCAGCAGCGAGCGCTTCAGCGGCGAGAGGCGGTCGACGAACACCTTGCCGGCGAGGTGGTCCATCTCGTGCTGCACGGCCACCGCCAGCGGGCCCTCGGCCTCGTAGACGAACTCCTTGCCGTCCACGTCGCGGGCCTTCACCTTCACCTTCAGCGCGCGGGTCACGTCGGCGTAGACGCCAGGGAAGGACAGGCAGCCTTCCTGGTACACCTGGGCACCGTCCTTCTCCACGATCTCGGCGTTGATCAGCACCAGCGGCTGGTTGCGCTCCTCGCTCATGTCGATCACCAGCACCTGCTGGTGCACGTTGACCTGGGTGGCGGCCAGGCCCACGCCGTTGGCGGCGTACATGGTCTCGAACAGGTCGGTGACGAACTGCTTCAGCCTGGCGTCGAACACGGTGACCGGCATGGCCCGGGTGCGCAGGCGGGGATCGGGGAATTCAAGGATGGCTAGCGTGGACATGCCCGCCATTGTAGTACGCCGCCCGCTGCGGCGATCGCCGCGGATTCTGCGAACCGGTGCCGATTGCACCGCTTAATGCTTCGGTTACACTCGCCTTCACCGCGGGGAGGGGGATTCCCACCAATGTTCAAGAAAGCCTTCACGGTGCTGGCTGGCACCATGGTCGCGGCGGCGGTATGTGCCGCCGGCGCCGCCCAGTTGCGCAGCAACCATCCCGATTCGTACACCGTGCGCCGCGGCGACACGCTGTGGGGAATCTCGGCGAAATTCCTGGTCAAGCCGTGGCTGTGGCCGGAGATCTGGCAGGCCAACCCGCAGGTGCGCAACCCGCACCTGATCTACCCGGGCGACGTGCTCAACCTGTCCTTCATCAATGGCGCGCGCCTGAAGCTGGAGCCCAGCGTGCATCGCGAGGGCGATGCGGTGCCGGCGATCCCGCTGGATGCGCTGAAGACCTTCCTGAAAGACCTGCGCGTGATGGATTCCAGCGTGGTCAGCAAGGCGCCCTACGTGGTGGGCCTGGAAGAAAACCGGCTGCGCGGCACCTCGGGCCAGAACATCTACGTGCGCGGCCTGGACAGCCAGCCCGGCCAGCGCTGGGCGATCGTGCGGCCCGAGCACGTGTTCCGCGGCTTCGACGACGGCTCGGGCGGCACCGCGGTGTTCGGCGACGAGCTGTACGCCAACGCGGCGATGGTGAAGTCGCCGTGGGAAGAGGATTTCGACAACGGCTCCGGCCACTTCAGCCGTGGCCATGACATGGGCGTCGAGGTGAAGGTGATCGGCACGGCCGAGACACTGCGCACCGGCGACCCGTCCACCCTGCTGCTGCTGGATTCCACCCAGGAAATCCGCAGCGGCGATCGCATCATGCCGGTGGACGACAACCCCTACGACCCGTACTTCTACCCGCATGCGCCGGCGGCTGCGCCGAAGGACGGCCGGGTGATCGCGTTCACCGACGCGATGGACGCGGTGGGTCCGCACCAGGTGGTGGCGCTGTCGGTGGGCACGCGGGACGGCGTGGACAATGGCACCACCTTCGCGATCTGGCAGCCCGGCGAGAGCATCCACGACGACGTGGCCAGCAACAGCTGGGACCGCGGCGTGGGCAAGCGGGTGACCCTGCCGGACGAATACATCGGCCACGTGATGGTGTTCCGCAGCTTCGACCACGTCAGCTACGGCCTGGTGATGGACGGCCTGCGCCCGGTGAAGATGGGCGACAAGCTGAAGTTGCCCGACTAAGGCACGCCCAGGTCCGGGACGACACGACGGCGCGGCTCATCCCGCGCCGTTTTCATGGCGCACGTCCCTGCGCGCCACCCTGGCGGTGCCCTGCGGGCGCGCAAAGCGGCGGTCCCGCCGTTTTGTCGTGGCGCCCGGCTGCGTACACTGCCGGCATGGACGAGACGGAAGAACTGCGCGCCTGGCTGGTCGCCCTGCGCACGCCGGGACTGGGGCCGGGCGGCCTGCGCGAGGCGCTGGCCGCGGCAGGCGGCCACATCGACGCCGTGCCGGCATGGCTGCGCCGGCGGGCCGCCGCGCTGGACGAAGGTGCTGCCGCGTGGCTGGACGCGCCCGACGAGGCGCGCCTCGCCGGGGATCTCGCCTGGCTGGCCGAACCCGGCCACCGCCTGCTGCGCTGTACCGAGGCGGACTTCCCGCCGCTCCTCGAAACCATCCCGCAGCCGCCCGCCGCGCTGTTCGTGGCCGGCGATGCCGGCCTGCTGCTGCATCCGCAGGTGGCCATCGTGGGCGCGCGCAGCGCCAGTCCGGCCGGGCTGGAACACGCGCGCCGCTTCGCGCGCACGCTGGCGCTGGCCGGGTTCACGGTCACCAGCGGCATGGCCGACGGCATCGACGGCGCCGCGCACGAGGCGGCGCTGGAGGCAGGCGCCGCCACCATCGCGGTGGTCGGCACCGGGCCGGACCGGGTCTACCCGCGCAAGCACCACGCGCTGGCGCAGCGCATCGCGGCGCACGGCGCCCTGGTCAGTGAATTCCCGCCCGGCACCGCGGCGCGTGCCGACCACTTTCCACGCCGCAACCGCCTCATCTCGGGGCTGGCGCTGGGCACCGTGGTGGTCGAGGCGGGGCTGCAGTCCGGCTCGCTGATCACCGCGCGGCTGGCCGGCGAACAGGGTCGCGAGGTGTTCGCGCTGCCCGGGTCCATCGCCAACCCGCTGGCCCGCGGCTGCCATCGGCTGATCCGTGACGGCGCCCGGCTGGTCGAGGAGCCGGCCGAGGTGATCGAGGCCCTGGCCCCGGCGGCACGTGCCCTGGGCGCGGAACTGGCCGAACGGCTGGCCCGACCGGATGCTCCGGCGCCGCCCCGCGACGGCGGCTGGTGCGACGACGCGGATTACCGCCGCCTGCTCGATGCGCTGGGCCACGACCCGGCCACCCTGGATGAGCTGGCGCAGCGCAGCGGGCTGGCCGCGGCGGCGCTGTCCTCGATGCTGCTGATGCTGGAGCTGGAAGGCCGCGTGGCGGGCCTGCCCGGCAACCGCTACCAGTGCCTGCCGGGGTAGGCGCCCGAACGGTTCCCGTCGCCCGGGCCCCCGGACCGGAGGCCCGGAACCCGCGCCACGGCGCGCTTTCACGCCGTCCGGCTTGACAGTCTGCCAGCCGGCATGGTCTCACTAATATATAGACATGCCGCACTGCGACATGAAACCGCCACGCCCACAACTAGAGATTCATGGCCAAGAACCTGCTTATCGTCGAGTCGCCCGCCAAGGCCAAGACGATCAATAAATACCTGGGCAAGGACTTCCAGGTCCTCGCCTCCTATGGCCATGTGCGCGACCTCAAGCCCAAGGAGGGCGCGGTCGACCCCGAACACGGCTTCGCGATGAAGTACGAGGTGATCGAGCGCAACGAGAAGCACGTCGACGCGATCGCCAAGGCCGCGAAAGTCGCCGACGACATCTACCTCGCCACCGACTTGGACCGCGAAGGCGAGGCGATCAGCTGGCACATCAGCGAGATCCTCAAGGACCGCGGCCTGACCAAGGGCAAGCAGCTGCACCGCGTGGTGTTCTCCGAGATCACGCCCAAGGCGATCAAGGCCGCCGTGGCCGCGCCGCGCCAGCTTTCGCACGACCTGGTCGACGCCCAGCAGGCGCGCCGCGCGCTGGACTACCTGGTCGGCTTCAACCTGTCGCCGGTGCTGTGGCGCAAGGTGCAGCGCGGGCTGTCGGCCGGCCGCGTGCAGTCGCCGGCGCTGCGCATGATCGTGGAGCGCGAGGAGGAGATCGAGGCGTTCAAGGCGCGCGAATACTGGACGGTGGAGGCGCAGCTGCGCCACGCCGACGGCGAGTTCGGCGCCAGGCTCACCAGGCTCCACGGCAAGAAGTTCGAGCAGTTCGACCTCACCAACGAGGCCGATGCGATGGCCGCGCGCGCCGCGCTGAAGGAGGCCGCGCACGGCCGCCTCACGGTGAGCGAGGTGGGCAGCAAGGAGCGCAAGCGCCGCCCCGCGCCGCCGTTCACCACCTCCACGCTGCAGCAGGAGGCCGCGCGCAAGCTCGGCTTCACCACCAGCCGCACGATGAAGGTGGCGCAGGGCCTGTACGAAGGCGTGAGCCTGGGCAGCGAAGGCAACGTCGGCCTGATCAGCTACATGCGTACCGACTCGGTGGCGCTGGCCGACGACGCGCTGGCCGAGCTGCGCGCGCTGATCGCCCGCGACTACGGCCACAAGGCGCTGCCCGACGGGCCGCAGTTCTACAAGGCCAAGAGCAAGAACGCGCAGGAGGCGCACGAGGCGATCCGCCCCACCTCCGCGATGCGCACGCCGCGCGAAGTGTCGGCCTTCCTCAACGACGAGCAGCGCAAGCTGTACGAGCTGATCTGGAAGCGCACCGTGGCCTGCCAGATGATCCACGCCACACTGAACACCGTGTCGGTGGACTTCGAGCTGCCGCACGCCGCCGGCGGCCCCGCCGCGTTCCGCGCCACCGGCACCACCGTGGTCGATCCCGGCTTCCTCGCCGTGTACGAGGAGGGTCGCGACCAGAAGAACGCCGAGGACGACGACGAAGGCCGCCGCCTGCCGCGGCTGGAGAAGGGCGAGCAGGTGCCGTTGCACGACATCGCCGCCGACCAGCACTTCACCGAGCCGCCGCCGCGCTATTCGGAAGCCTCGCTGGTGAAGGCGCTGGAGGAGTACGGCATCGGCCGTCCCTCCACCTACGCCAGCATCATCCAGGTGCTGCTCAACCGCGAATACGTGCTGCTCGACAGCCGCCGCTTCAAGCCCACCGACATCGGCCGCGCGGTAGGCAAGTTCCTCGCCCAGCACTTCAGCCGCTACGTGGACTACGACTTCACCGCCAGGCTCGAGGACGAACTCGACGCGGTGAGCCGCGGCGAGGAAGCCTGGGTGCCGCTGATGCAGCGCTTCTGGCAGCCTTTCAAGCAGCAGGTGGACGAGAAGACCGAGTCGGTGGACCGCAGCGAGGCCACCGGCGCGCGCGAACTCGGCAGCGACCCCAAGAGCGGCAAGCCGGTGTTCGTGCGCCTGGGCCGCTTCGGGCCGTACGCCGCGATCGGCGACAAGGACAGCGACGAGAAGCTGCAGTTCGCCAGCCTGCGCCCCGGCCAGAGCATGCACACCATCACGCTGGCCGAGGCGCTGGAGCTGTTCAAGCTGCCGCGCCAGCTGGGTGTCGCGCCGAACGGCGACGAGGTCAGCGTGGGCATCGGCCGCTTCGGTCCGTTCGTGAAGCAGGGCAGCACCTACGCCTCGCTCAAGCCCGAGGACGATCCCTACACCATCGAGCTGCCGCGCGCGCTGCAGCTGGTGGAAGACAAGCTCACCATGCTCGCGAACCGCGTGATCGCGGACTTCGGCAATGGCGTGCAGGTGCTCAACGGCCGCTACGGCCCCTACATCACCGACGGCGAGAAGAACGCGCGCATCCCCAAGGACCAGGAGCCGAAGGAACTCACCGAGGCGCAGTGCCTGGAACTGCTTGCCGCGGCGCCCGCGAAGAAGGGTGGCCGTTTCGGCCGCAAGACCGCGGCGAAGAAGGAGCCGGCGGCGAAGAAGGCTGCCGTGAAGAAGACCGCCACCAAGAAGGCGCCAGCCAGGAAGACGGCCGCCAAGAAGACCGCAGCGAAAAAGGCCGCGACCAAGAAAGCCGCCACGAAGAAAGCCGCGGCGAAGAAGGCCCCCGCCTGATGCCCGGCGCGCCCGCTCGCGTCTTTCTCTCCTCTCCCGCCGGGAGAGGAGTCGGGGGAGAGGGTACGGGCTTGCCGCAACGCTGCACTTCGACCGGACCCTCACCCGGCTGCTGCCGCACACTCCCGGCGGGAGAGGGATTCACCGGCTGGCAGGCCGCGGACATGGAAGAGTCTGGAGCACTGGCCTGATGCCGTGGACCTTCACGCTGGCCGAACTCGATGCCGCCGCCGCGTTGCTGCACGCCGGCGGTGTCATGGCCTATCCCACCGAGGCAGTGTTCGGCCTCGGTTGCGATCCGCACGACCCGGCGGCCTTCGCGAAGATCTTCGCGCTCAAGCAGCGTCCCGCCACCCAGGGCGTGCTGCTGATCGCCGCCGAGTTCGCCCAGGTCGAGCGCTACATCGATTTCGTGCAGGTGCCCGCCGCGGTGCTGGCCCGGGTGCGCGCGAGCTGGCCCGGCCCGCACACCTGGATCTTCCCGCGCAGCGCCGCCGTGCCCGGGTGGGTGGCCGGCGCACATGCGGGCATCGCCTTGCGCGTCACCGCGCACGAACCTGCGGCCGCGCTGTGCCGTGCCTTCGGCGGCGCGCTGGTTTCCACCAGTGCCAACCCGCACGGCGCGCCACCCGCGAAGGACGCGCCGACCGTGCGCGGCTACTTCGGCGACACGCTGGACGGCTTGCTTGATGCCCCGCTGGGTGCGCAGGATCGTCCCACCACGATCCGCGACGCGCTCACCGGCGCTATCATCCGCGGCTGACTTGACGGTGAATCGCGACTGTTTCGGCCGTGCCCGGTTCAGCGGCGCGAGCAAGGGGAATCCCTAGCATCACGGAAGCCGCCCAGACCGGGCGGGCGGGGCGCAGAGCGGCCGTTGCATGGTCGCGACACGGGAGCAAGGACTTGGCCATCGTCTACGACAACCTGGAACGCGAGCCGGCGCAAGCCGCGTTGCCGCTGGTGAATGCGCGCGACCTGCAGCGCATCGTGGCCTGGCGCCACGGCGCGGCGGTGAGCGCGGGGCAATTCCTCGCCCACGTCGAGCAGGTCGCCGCATTGCTGCCCGAGGCGCCGGCCGCGGTGAACCTGTGCGAGGACCGCTACGCCTTCCTGGTCGCGTTCTGCGCCATCGCGCGCCGCGGCCAGGCCAACCTGTTGCCGCCCTCGCGCGCGCCCCAGGCGGTGGAGGAAGTGATGGCCGCGCATCCGGGCAGTTACGCGCTGGGCGAGCTGGCGCTGGCGCCCGCGCCGCACGGCTATCGCAAGCTGCCGGCGCTGGACGTCGATCCCGCCCCCGCTCTCATGGCGATGCCGGCGATTGCCGCCGAACAGGTCGTGGCGATCGGCTACACCTCCGGCTCCACCGGCGCGCCGCGCGCCAACGCCAAGAGCTGGCGCAGCCTCACCGCCAGCAGCGCGGGCACGCGGGCGATGCTGGCCGCCGTGGCCGGCGAACGTTTCCACGTGGTCGCCACCGTGCCGCCGCAGCACATCTACGGCATCGAGATGAGCGTGCTGCTGCCACTGCTGGGCGACGTGGGCGTGCACGCGGGGCGGCCGTTCTTTCCCGCCGACGTGGCCGCCGCGCTGGCCGAGGTGCCGGCGCCGCGCGTGCTGGTGACCACGCCGGTGCACCTGCGCGCGCTGGTCGCCGCCGGCACCGCGTTGCCCCCGCTGGCGGCGATGCTGTCCGCCACCGCACCGCTGCCGCCGGAACTCGCGCAGGCCGCCGAGCAGGCCTTCGGCGCGCCGCTGCTGGAAGTGTTCGGCTCCACCGAGACCTGCGCCTTCGCCAGCCGCCGCGTCACCGTCGACGCGGACTGGACGCTGTACGAAGGCGTGTGCCTGCACCCGCAACCCGACGGCACCCTGATCGAGGCGCCCCAGCTCGACGCGCCGGTGGTGCTGGCCGACATCGTGAGCCTGCACGACGCCGGCCGCCGCTTCCGCCTGTGCGGCCGCAACACCGACCTGCTGGAGATCGCCGGCAAGCGCGCCTCGCTGGGCGACCTCACCCGCCGCCTGCTCGCCATCCCCGGCGTCGAGGACGGCATCGTGTTCCAGCTCGACGAGGCGGATGCCGCCGGCGTGCGCCGCATCGCCGCGCTGGCGGTGGCGCCGCTGCTTTCCGAGGCGGGCATCCTCGATGCGCTGCGTCGCGCCGTCGACCCGGTGTTCCTGCCGCGCCCCTTGCGCCGCGTGCCGGCGCTGCCGCGCAACGAGACCGGCAAGCTGCCGCGCACGGCGTTGCTGGCGCTGCTGGGCTAGGAGAAGCCTCACCCGCGAGCTGCGGGGAGACATGGATCAGGCTCAGGCGAACCCGGCGTCACTCCAGCAGCGCGGGATGGTCCGCACGGGGCTTGTCCAGGTAGTGACCCTGCACCATGTCGATGCCGAATTCCTGCAGCAGCTGCAGGGTTTCGGCGTCTTCCACGAATTCGGCCACGGTGTGCTTGCCCATGCCGCGGGCGACTTCGATGATGGAGCGCACGAACACCTGGTTGTCGCGGTCGTGTGGCAGGTTGCGGATGAACAGGCCGTCGATCTTGAGCACGTCCACCTTGAGGTGCTTGAGGTAGGCGAACGAGGCGAAGCCGCTGCCGAAGTCGTCCAGGCACAGGGTGCAGCCGGCGCGCCGCAGCGCGTCGATGAAGCGCTCGGCGTCGCGCAGGTCGGAAATGGCGGCCGTCTCGGTCAGCTCCACCAGCAGACGCTTCGGCGCCACGCCGTGCCTGGCCAGCTGGGTGGTGATGAAAACGGGCAGGTCGGGATCGTCGAACGAGCGCCCCGAGATGTTGATGGCCAGCGCCGGCAAGCGGGGATGCGCGGCCAGCAACGCGATGCTCTCGCGCACCACCCAGCGGTCGATGTCGAGGATCTTGCCGCTCTTCTCCGCGTGGCCGATGAACTGGTCCGGCAGGATGCACAGCGCGGGATCGGCCTCGTCCACCATGCGCACCAGCGCTTCCAGGTGGGTCATCTCGCCGTTGCTCGCGCGGTACACGCCCTGGAAATGCAGGCGCAGCAGGTTGCGTTCGAGCGCGTGCTCGATGCGCTCGTTCCAGGCCAGCCGCGCGGCCGTGGCCTGCATGGCGCCGCGGTCGGCGCGGTAGACGTTCCAGCGGTTCTTGCCGAGGCGCTTGGCCTGGTACATGGCCATGTCGGCATGCGACACGAGTTCCTCGGCGCCCTGGCCGTGGTCGGGGTAGTGCGCCACGCCCAGGCTGGTGGTCAGTCGCACGGGCTGACCTTCGATCTCCAGCGCCATCCGCCCCACGGTGCGCACGATGCGTTCCGCCAGCACCACGGCGCCGTCCAGCGTGGCATGGGGCATGAACACGGCGAACTCGTCGCCGCCCAGCCGGCACAAATTGTCCGTCTCGCGCACCAGCGACCTGGTTTCACCCGCCACGCGCAGCAGCATCGCATCGCCCGCGATGTGGCCGAAGGTGTCGTTGACGTACTTGAACTCGTCCAGGTCGAAGATCAGCACGGCGCCCTGCTGGCCGGCGCGCGGGCCGCCCCGGAAGAAGCGCGCCAGTTCGGCCTCGAAGTAGTGGCGGTTGTGCAGGCCGGTCAGGGTGTCGCACTCGGCCAGCGTGGTGAGCCGCTCGCGCTGCTGCACCAGCTCGGCCACCATGGCGTCGAAGGCATTCGCCAGCCGCCCCAGCTCGTCCGGGCTGTCCAGCGCGATGGGCCGGGGTATGCGCCCCTGGCCCAGCTCGTCCACGGCATGGGTCAGGCGCAGCAGGGGGCGCGTCACCAGCGCATGGACACGGCGGCGCAGCAGCCAGAGGCTGGGCGCCAGGATCAGCAGGCCGATGGCGCACATCGCCAGCCAGAGCAGCATGACCCACTGGTTCACGCATTTCTGCGGCAGCACATTCACCTGGAACCAGCCCGGCCCGCGGATGCGCGACCAGGCCACCCACTGGCGGCCGTCGGGCGTGCGGCCGGCGCCGGTGCCGGTGCCGGCCGCCAGCACCATGCGCAGCGCCTGTTCGAGCGCGGGGTCCTGCAGCGCGGCGATCTGCAACTGGCCCCGCGCGGCGGCAATGCGCTCGCGCAACTGCGGGTGGGCGATCAGGTTGCCCTGGCCGTCCATGATGAGTTGCTGCACGGCCGCGCGGGGACGGACGGGAGCCACCGAGTCGATCAGCGTCTGTATCGCCACGTCGTGTCCCAGCGTGCCCACCCAGTGGCCGTGCCAGTCCAGTGGCGCGATGACGGACACCATCCAGGTGTGGGCCTGCTGGTCCAGGTACACCGGCGTCCAGAACACCTGGCGCCCGGGATTGCGGCGCGGGTCCGCGCCCAGCATGGTGGGGTAGTTCGCGTTGCTGGTGCGTGCATCGGCGTTGCCGCCCCAGTCGATGCCGCGGGCATATACCATCAGCCCGTTTTCCACGAAGTCCATGTACGCCGAGAAGAACGGCGGCACCAGCGCCGGGCCTTGCTCGCGCAGCAGCTCGTAGCTGACGACGGCGCGCAGGCGTACCGAGTCGGAAAGGCCGTGCGGTCCGTCGTGCAGGTACAGCGTGGGAGCGTTCCCGGTGTCCACCAGCCCGGGGCGCACGCGCCACAGTCCATCGGGGCTGCGTGCGAACAGGCGGTCGAAGCGCCCGGCCGTATCGGGCGGGGCCTCGTCCAGTCGCTGCACCAGCGTCTGGCGCAGGCGGCGCACGCTGGCGTCGGCCTGCACGAACAGGCTCTCGTTGGTTTGCGCCTTGAGCTGCACCCACTGCCGGATGGCCAGCGGCACCACGCGATCCGCCGCCAGCCGCAGGGCGACATAGCCCAGCATCGACAGCACCAGCAGCAACGCCAGGAACAGTCCCCAGAGGGTGAGGGACAGCCGATGGATCAGCGAGGTACCGGGCGCGGCAAGCGGCAAGAAATCACCTACTGTTTTCGATCAGGAGACATGGCTTGCACGGTCGCTGGCCCAGCGTCGTTCGGCAGCGTGCCGCGGCGGACATGGCCGAACGATTTGTGGACTCTACCGCAGGGTCGCGGCTTCGTCCCGGAGAGGCGAGGAGGGCCGCCTGCGGGATCGGTCGCGGACGGCCTTGCATGCCGGCCCCGTCCCATCGGCCAGGCGGGTTTCTGGCGAACCGCTGCGCATGACGTCGTCGATGCTGTCGAATCGCGCTTGCCGGAAAGTCTTCCGATTCGCGCCATCCATGCCGCGAGCGCCGCCCTGATCCGGAACCGCTGCGCGCGCTGCCGCTACAATGGCCATTCATTTCCATGCGGCAGCACCCCTCGGAGTCATCGGCATGAAGGTTCTCGTCATCGGCAACGGCGGTCGCGAGCACGCGCTGGCGTGGAAGCTCAAGCAGTCGCCGCGCGTCGATGAGGTGATCGTGGCGCCGGGCAACGCGGGCACCGCGCGCGAGCGTGGCGTGCGCAATGCCGACGTGGCGGTGACCGACCTCGACGGCCTGCTGAAGCTCGCCAGGGACGAGAAGGTCGGCCTCACCGTGGTCGGCCCCGAGGTGCCGCTGGTGGCGGGCGTGGTGGACAAGTTCCGCAACGCCGGCCTGCGCATCTTCGGGCCGCGCGCGATCGCCGCGCAGCTGGAAGGCTCCAAGGCCTTCGCCAAGGATTTCCTGCTACGCCACAACATCCCCACCGCGCGCTACGCGGTGTTCACCGAATTGAACCGGGCCCTGGCCTATGTGCGCGAACATGGCGCGCCCATCGTCATCAAGGCCGATGGCCTCGCCGCCGGCAAGGGCGTGGTGGTCGCGCTCACCCAGTCCGACGCGGAGCTGGCGCTGCACGACATGCTGGGCGCGCACTCCTTCGGCGACGCCTCGGCGCGCGTGGTGATCGAGGAGTTCCTCGACGGCGAGGAAGCCAGCTACATCGTGATGAGCGACGGCCAGCACGCGCTGCCGATGGCCTCCAGCCAGGACCACAAGCGCCGCGACGAGGGCGACCTCGGCCCCAATACCGGCGGCATGGGTGCGTATTCGCCGGCGCCGGTGGTCACGCCCGAGGTGGAGCAGCGCATCCTCAAGCAGGTGATCGAACCCACCCTGCACGGCATGGCCGCCGAGGGCGCGCCGTTCATCGGCTTCCTCTACGCGGGCCTGATGATCGACAAGGCCGGCAACCCCAGGGTGATCGAGTTCAACGTGCGCTTCGGCGACCCGGAGACGCAGCCGATCATGCTGCGCCTGAAGTCCGACCTGGTGGAACTGGTCGAGGCCGCGCTGGACGGCGAGCTGCACCGCACCCGCGTGCAGTGGGACCCGCGCCCTTCGCTGGGCGTGGTGATGGCCGCGGCCGGCTACCCGGGCAAGGTGCGCAGCGGCGACGCGATCAGCGGCCTCGACGCGCCGCCCGGCGCCGGCGCCAAGGTGTTCCACGCCGGCACGAAGCTGGATGCGGAAGGCCGCGTGGTGACCGCCGGCGGCCGCGTGCTCACCGTCTGCGCGCTGGGCAAGGACATCGCCGACGCGCGCGCACACGCCTACGACGCGGTGGCGAAGCTGCACTTCGACGGCGCGTTCTGCCGGCGCGACATCGCGCACCGGGCGCTGCGGCGCTGAGCGCGCAGCGCCGACGGGCGCAGGAGCGGCTTCAGCCGCGATACCACTCCGCCCGGTCGCGGCTGAAGCCGCTCTGCAACCGCCCCATGCAAGCGTCGCTTACGCCAGCGCCGCGTCCACCACCGACTGCGCCTCTTCCAGCAGGCTCTTGAGGTGCGCCTCGTCCTTGAAGCTCTCGGCGTAGATCTTGTAGATCGCCTCGGTGCCGGACGGACGGGCGGCGAACCAGCCGCTTTCGGTGACCACCTTGATGCCGCCGATCGCGGCGCCGTTGCCGGGTGCCTTGTCCAGCACCTGGGTGACCTTTTCGCCGGCAAGCGTGGCGGCCTTGAACTCGGACGGCGAGAGCCTGGCCAGCTTCGCCTTCTGCGCCGGCGTGGCGGCGGCGTCGACACGGCTGGCGTACGGCCGGCCCAGTTCGTCGGCGATGCGCGCATAGACCTCGCCGGGGTCGCGGCCCTCGCGCGCGGTGATTTCGGCGGCGAGCAGGCCGGGCACCAGGCCGTCCTTGTCGGTGCTCCATGCGCCGCCGCCCCTGCGCAACAGCGAGGCGCCCGCGCTTTCCTCGCAGCCGAAGCCCAGCGAGCCGTCGAACAGCCCGGGCGCGAACCACTTGAAGCCCACCGGCACCTCGTAGAGCTTGCGGCCCAGCCGCTGCGCCACGCGGTCGATCAGCGCGGTGCTCACCACCGTCTTGCCCACCGCGGCCTGCGCGTTCCACTGCGGGCGATGGCGGAACAGGTAGTCGACCAGCACGGCGAGATAGTGGTTGGCCGGCAGCAGGCCGGCCGAGCGCGTCACCACGCCGTGGCGGTCGTGGTCGGTGTCGCAGGCGCAGGCCACGTCGTACCTGTCCCGCAGCGCGATCAGCCGCTGCATCGCGTATGGCGAGGACGGGTCCATGCGGATCTTGCCGTCCCAGTCCACGCTCATGAAGGCGAACTGCGGGTCGACCGTCTCGCTCACCACGTCGATCGCGATGCGGTGGCGCTCGGCGATCGCCGCCCAGTAGTGCACGCCCGCGCCGCCCAGCGGATCGACGCCCAGGCGCACGCCGGCGCCGCGGATCGCGTCGAAGTCGACGATGTCGGCGAGGCCGCCGACGTACTCGGCGACGAAGTCGTGCTCCTGCGTGGTGGCGGCCTGGCGCGCCTGCGCGAACGGCATCCGCTTCACGTCCTTCAGCCCGGCTTCGAGGATCGCGTTGGCGCGGTCCTCCACCCACCTGGTGATGTCGGTGTCGGCCGGGCCGCCGTTGCTCGGGTTGTACTTGAAGCCGCCGTTGTCGGGCGGATTGTGCGAAGGGGTGATGACGATGCCGTCGGCGAGGCCCGTCTTGCGTCCCCGGTTGTGCACCAGGATCGCGTGCGACACCGCCGGCGTGGGCGTGAACTCGCCGCCCGTGGAGACCATCGTCGCCACGCCGTTCGCGGCCAGCACCTCCAGCGCGTTCTCGAACGCGGGCTGCGACAGCGCGTGGGTGTCGGCGCCGATGAACAGCGGGCCGGTCATGTCCTTCGACCTGCGGTAGTCGCAGATCGCCTGGCTGATCGCGAGGATGTGCTGCTCGTTGAAGCTGCGCTCGAACGAGGAGCCGCGATGGCCCGAGGTGCCGAAGGCCACGCGCTGCGCGGGCACCGCGGGATCGGGCTTCAGGTCGCTGTACGCGGCCAGCAGTTTCGGGATGTCGACGAGGATGGACGCCGGTGCCGGCTTGCCGGCGAGCGGGCTGATCTTCTGGCTCATGCCTGGCCTCTCAATGCGTGCCGTCGCGCAGCGCGCGATAGCGGCGGATCAGCGCGTTGGTCGAGCTGTCGTGCGCGAGCTTCGGCTCGGTCGCCGCGGTGAGCTCGGCGATGGTGGTCCGGGCCAGCTGCTTGCCCAGCTCCACGCCCCACTGGTCGAACGAGTCGATGTCCCAGATCGCGCCCTGCACGAACACGCTGTGCTCGTACAGCGCGATCAGGCTGCCCAGCGCGAACGGCGTGAGGCGCTCGGCCAGGATGGTGGTGCTGGGCCGGTTGCCCTCGAAGCTGCGGTGCGGCACCAGTGCCTCCGGCGTGCCTTCGGCGCGCACCTCCTCGGCGGTCTTGCCGAAGGCCAGTGCCTCGCCCTGCGCGATCAGGTTCGCGATCAGCAGGTCGTGCTGGTCGCCGCCCGGCTTTCCATCGGCATGCAGGGCGGGCACCGGGTTCAGCGTCTGGCCGAAGCCGATGAAGTCGCACGGCACCAGCCGCGTGCCCTGGTGGATCAGCTGGTAGAACGAGTGCTGGCCGTTGGTGCCCGGCTCGCCCCAGTAGATCGGGCCGGTGGCGTAGTCCACATGCGCGCCATCCAGCGTGACGTGCTTGCCGTTCGACTCCATCGTCAGCTGCTGCAGGTAGGCGGGGAAGCGTTTCAGGTACTGCTCGTAGGGCAGCACCGCCACCGTGGCGGCGTCGAGGAAGTTCGCGTTCCACAGGCCGATCAGGCCCATCAGCACGGGCAGGTTCTTGTCGAACGGCGCGCTGCGGAAATGCTCGTCCATCGCGTGGAAGCCGGCGAGCATGTCGTGGAAACGGTCCGGGCCGATCGCGATCATGGTGGACAGGCCGATCGCCGAGTCCATCGAGTAGCGCCCGCCCACCCAGTCCCAGAAGCCGAACATCTGCTTCGTGTCGATGCCGAATTTCTCCACTTCCGCGGCGGCGGTGGACACCGCCACGAAGTGCTTCGCCACCGCGCGCTCGTCGCCCAGCGCCTCCACGCACCAGGCGCGCGCCGCGTGCGCGTTGCTGAGCGTCTCCAGCGTGGTGAAGGTCTTGGAGCAGATGATGAACAGCGTCTCGGCGGCGTCGAGGTCGCGCACCGCCTCGGCGAAATCGGTGCCGTCCACGTTGGAGACGAAACGGAACGTCATGTCGCGCCGGCTGCAGTCGCGCAGCGCCTCGTACGCCATCACCGGGCCGAGGTCGGAGCCGCCGATGCCGATCGAGACCACGTTGCGCATGGCCTTGCCGCTGTGGCCCTTCCATGCGCCGCCGCGCACCTGGTCGGCGAACGCGGCCATGCGGTCCAGCACGTCGTGCACGTCCGGCACCACGTCGTGGCCGTCGACGAGGATCTTCTCGCCGCGCGGCGCGCGCAGCGCCACGTGCAGCACGGCGCGGTTCTCGGTGCTGTTGATGCGCTCGCCGCGGAACATCGCCGCGATGCGGCCCTTGAGGCCGCGCGCCTCGGCCAGCGCGCGCAGCAGGCGCAGCGCCTCGTCGTCCACGCGCTGCTTGGAGTAGTCGAGGTACAGGCCCGTCGCCTCGGCCACGAGGCGTTCGCCGCGCTTCGGATCGGCGGCGAACAGCTCGCGCAGGTGGCGGGTCTCGAGCAGGTTGCAGTGCTGCTGCAGCGCCTGCCACTCGGGCAACAGGGTGAGGTCGGCGCGGCTCATCGGGCAAGCGGCTCCTTGCCCTTGGCCGCCAGCGCGGCCTGCTTGTCGGCGATGCGCTGCAGCAGCTGTTTCCACGACTTCACGAAGGCCTCGGCGCCCTCCTGCTGTAGCTTCAGCGCCAGTGCGGCTATGTCCACGCCGGCCTTGCCGATCGCGGCCAGCGTCGCCTCGGCGTCGCCGCCGTCCGCCGGCAGCACCGCGCCGGGCTTGCCGTGGTCGGCGACGGCGTGCAGCGTCTTCTCCGGCACGGTGTCCACGGTATCGGGCGCGGCCAGCGCGTCGACGTAGAGCGTGTCGGGGGCGTTCGGGTCCTTGGTGCCGGTCGAGGCCCACAGCAGGCGCTGCGGGCGCGCGCCGGCGGCGGCCAGCTTCAGCCAGCGCGGCGAGGCGAGCAGCTCGCGGTAGGCGCGGTAGCTCTGCTTGCCGACCGCGATGCCGAGCCGGTTGTGCAGCTCCGTGGGCAACTGCGGGTTGGCGGCCACGTCCCAGCGGCTGATGAACAGCGAGGCCACCGAGGCCACCTGCGGATCCAGTCCCGCGGCCACGCGGCGCTCGATGCCGCGCAGGTAGGCGCCGGCGGCGGCCAGGTATTGCTCGCAGGAGAACAGCAGGGTCACGTTGATCGGGATGCCGCGGAAGATCGCCTCCTCGATCGCGGGAATGCCCTCGGGCGTGCCGGGGATCTTCACGAACAGGTTGGGCCGCTGCGCCTGCGTGTGGATCGCGTCGGCGGCGGTGATGGTGCCGTCGGTGTCGGCGGCCAGCAGCGGCGAGACTTCCATCGACACCCAGCCGTCCACCTGGTGGGTGGCGTCGAACACCGGCCTGAACAGGTCGGCGGCGCGGCGCAGGTCCTCCAGCGCCAGCTCGATGAACAGGTCTTCGCCCGACAGCCCGGCCAGCGCCTTGGCGTGGATGCCGGCGTCATAGGCGTCGCCGCCGCCGATCGCGGCGTCGAAGATGCTGGGGTTGGAGGTGAGGCCGGTGACCGAATCCTCGGCGATGTAGCGCGCCAGCGTGCCGTCGTCGAGCAGGGTGCGGGTGATGTTGTCCAGCCACAGGCTCTGGCCGAGGTCGTGCAGTTGCTGGGTCGCTTTCATGCTGGCTCCGGGGATGTAGGGGAGGTTTTGGTTTTCGCGGCTGAAGCCGCTCCTGCGGGGGCCATGCTTTGTAGGAGCGGCTTCAGCCGTGACGGGTACATGTCAGGCGCAGGCCAAGTGTCCAAGCTTACGCCCGCGCAGTTCCGCGATGCACGCGATCTCCATGTCGGGCGCGGGCTCGATGCGCTGGCCCGCCGCCGCCACGGCGTAATGGCCCTGGCGCACCCACACCGTGGTGAGGCGCGCGCCGAGCTGGCGCTTCATCGCGGCGAGGATGTCGGGTTTGTCGTCCACCATCACGTAGTGCGCGGCGGGGTAGCGCTGCTGCATGGCGTCCAGCATCTGCTGCTTGTGCAGGTAGACCAGCACGTCGCCATCCAGCGCCTGCCACAGCCCGGCGCGGTGGATCTTGCGCGGCTGGAACACCACGTCGCCGTCGGAGAGGATCACCGGCCGGCCCAGCGTGCGCAGGTGGGCAATGGTTTCCAGCGCGTCGGGATACAGCCGCAGCTCGAACGGGTAGTCCAGCAGGAAGCCCGACATCGCGAGCAGGGCGGGGTGGTTGTCCAGGCCGTCGCGGAAGCGCTGCAAGGCGTCGAGGTAGTCGGCGTAGCCCAGCTCGTTGCGCAGCCCGGCGTAGATCGCCCAGTAGCGGTCGCGCTCGGCGGTGCCGAAGTTGCGTTCCAGCTCGGCACCGAGGTCGGCGGCGAAGCGGTCGTTGTCGAGCAGGGTGTCGTCCACGTCCAGCAGGAACACCAGCGGCTCGGGCGTGGCGGTGTCGATCAGCATGGCGGCGCGGCCTCCGGCTGCGGGTCGTGCCAGCCCTCGTCGCCGGCCAGCGCCGCCGCCTCGGCCGGGCCCCAGCTGCCGGGCTCGTACGGGCGCACCGCGTTCCCGTGCCCGAGCACGCTGTCCACCACGCGCCACGCCGCCTCCACGCAGGCGTCGCTGGTGAACAGCGAGTTGTCGCCGCGCAGCGCGTCGCCCAGCAGGCGTTCGTAGGGCGCCATCTCCGTCCCGGCGTGGTGGCGGGCGATCAGCTCCACCGGCTCGCCCCGCATCGCCTCGCCGGGCCGCTTCACCCGCATGCCCTCGGCGATCACCACCTGCGGGCTGAGCCGGAAGCGGAAATAGTTCGACTGCGGCGCGGCTATCGTGTCGAACACCGACAGCGGCGGCGCCTTCATGTCCACCACCACCTGGGTGGTGGTGAGCGGCAGCTTCTTGCCGGCGCGGATGCAGAACGGCACGCCCGACCAGCGCCAGGTGTCGATGTGCAGGCGCAGCGCCACGAAGGTCTCCACGTCGGAATCCGCGGCCACGCCGGGCACGTCGCGGTAGCCCTTGAACTGGCCGCGCACCACCTCGTCCGGGGCCAGCGGGCGCATCGCGCGGAACAAGCGCAGCTTCTCCGCGTTCAGCGCGGCGGGATCGCTGCCGATCGGCGCATCCATCGCCAGCAACGAGGTCACCTGCAGCAGGTGGTTCTGCAGCACGTCGCGGATCGCGCCCACGCTCTCGTAGAAGCTGCCGCGCCCGTCCACGCCGAACTCCTCGGCCATGGTGATCTGCACGCTGTCCACGTAGCGGTTGTTCCACACCGGCTCCAGCACGCTGTTCGCGAAGCGGAAGTACAGCAGGTTCTGCACCGCCTCCTTGCCGAGGTAGTGGTCGATGCGGAAGATCGCCGACTCCGGGAACACCGTGTGCAGCGTGCGGTTCAACGCCTGTGCCGAGGCGAGATCGCGGCCGAACGGCTTTTCCACCACCACGCGCGCGTCTTCCGCGCAGCCGGCGGCCTTGAGGCGCGTCACCACCGTGCCGAACAGCGAGGGCGGGATCGCCAGGTAGTGCAGCGGCGCCTTCGCGTCGCCCAGCGCCTGTTTCAGCTGCGTGAAGGTGGCCGCATCGTTGTAGTCGCCGTCCACGTACTGCAGCCGCGCGGCCAGCTTCGCGAACGCGGCCTCGTCCACGCTGGCGCCGGCCTTCTTCGCCGCCTCCGCCACGCTGTCGCGCGCGCGCTGGCGCAGTTGCTCGACCGACCACCCGGCATGCGCCACGCCGATGATGGGCACGTCCAGCCCGTCGCGCGCCACCATCGCCAGCAGGGCGGGGAAGATCTGCTTGTAGGCCAGGTCGCCGGTGGCGCCGAAAAACACCAGGGCATCGGAAGCGGGATTCGCCATGGGTCGGGTTCTGCTCCGTATCGGGTGGGTGCGCGCAGGCGACGCACGGTGGGGACATGCCGCCCGCACGTTGTCGCGCGCACGAGCCTGCATGCCGCCCAGCCTGCCGGGCGCGGGGTGAAGTCCGCGCATAAGGGATGCTACGGGAATCGGACCGTGCCGCGCACGGCCGTGCCCGGATGCGGCATCGGGGCGCGCCGCGCTATGCGCCGGGCAACGAGAAGCTGATCACCACCCGCTTCGGCGCCTGCTTGAAGCGCTCCGCGACCGACTGCCGGCTCAGCTGCGCGATCTGCTGGATGGATTCGCCCGGCGGAATGCCCTCGAAGTTGACGGTGACGCTGACCAGGGCGCCGTTGGACCAGTTGAAACCGACGAAGGGCTTGCTGCCGACCGATCGCGCGAGATCCGCCGCCACCTCCTGCGAGTGCTTGAGCCCCTCGGTCATCGTGTCCACGGCGCCGCAACCCGCGAGGGTGGCGGCCAGCAGCAGGCCAAGAAAAATCGAGCGCATGTGTCATCCCCCTGACATCCGATGTTTGAACCCGGCGGCGCGCCCGGGCGCATGCAGCGGAGCCGCCGCCCCGCCTTCCATGATATGGACAAACGACCGGCCCGGAGTCTCCGGGTGGCGCGCGTGGTCAAGCCTCGGGTTCGTGGCAGACCACTTCGATGTTGTGCCCGTCCGGGCCGATGACGAAGGCCGCGTAGTACTTCCCGCTGTAGTTCGGGCGCAGACCGGGCGCGCCATTGTCCTTGGCGCCGGCCTCCAGGGCCGCGCGATGGAAAGCGTCCACCTGCTGGCGATTCCCGGCCACGAACGCCAGGTGCAGATGCGCCGGCTTCTCCGCGGTCTGGAACAGGCACAACGAAACCTTGCCGTCCGCGCTGAGCTCGACGCCGGGCGGCCCCTCCGAGACTACGGCCATGCCGATCGGTTCGAGCGCCTTGAGGAAGAACGCCTTGCTCGTTGCATAGTCGCTGACTCCGAATACGACGTGGTCGAACATGGGTTCTCCTGAAGCGCAAGGTCGGAGTGTCCACCAACCGCGGGAATTATCGCGCCGGCTTGTGCGGACTGTTAAGGAAGATCTGATCAATCGGCTTCTTGCTCGTCATTCCTGCGGAAGCCGGAATCCAGCGCCCTGGTGTTCAATGGCTTGCAGGCACCGGATCCCAGCTTTCGCCGGGATGACGAGGAAAATCAGACCTTACCTTGAGCGGCCGCGGTGAAATTCCGGGCCCGATGCAGGCAGCGGCAAGCGCTCAATCCAGGAATTTCCATGTATCTGCCCCATCGAACCGCCTGACGACGACCGATTCCAGGAGCCCGGGTTCAAAGTTCCGCAGGTTCACTCCATGGCGGGCGCCGGGCGCAGGTTCAAGCGGCTCCCAGTGGGTGACGATCCCGCAGGTCCTGCAGCGGATGTTCTTCAGCGTCCGGTCACCCCAAATGTAGCTTTCCGTGTTCTCGGGGTGGCCCTGGACGAGGACCGTGCCCAGTTCGTAGTAGGCCCATACCCCTCCCGTGCGCCGGCACAGCGAGCAGTTGCAACTCGTCGCCGTCCCGGGCGCCGCCGGCAGAGTCAGGCGAACCGCGCCGCAATGGCATGAGCCGTGCAGCGACATGGGGGGCCGTTCGTGATTCACGGGAATGCGCCGTTGGTGGTTGGGTTGCCTGACGCCCGGGGTGGATCGGAAGCCTCTTGCCGGAATGGTTGGCGCGCGGCGATATCTGACAAATACGCCATCGCCGTACCTTCCGCTGCCTCATTCGCAACCATGTCGGCATGGCCCTTGCCCACTGGGCGCCGAAGTGAGCGGTAAAGATCGACTGCCGCGTAGAGACAGCGGATGCACGAATCACGGTCGTAGGCGGCGACCGTCGCTTGAAGTTGTCCGGCGCGAGACGGCGCTGCCGTCTCCACGCGACGTACTCCCGCCGGTTGCGCGCCTGCCTCCGTCAGCACAAGTGGCCCGAGCACCCGGGCGCGCAGAAAGGCGAGGAAGTCCACTGCCTCGAACAGCTCACCCCGACCGATCTTGAGTGCCGCGTAATGGATCCACACCCAGAAGCGGTCTTCGATCCAAGGCAAGTCAGGGGCCGGATAATGCGCCTCGCCTGCCTGCAGAACCTGGCTCAATCGCCCCTCCCGCTCCCAGAGTACGACCGGTTCGTCCACGCGGACGACGGCATCGGGCAACGAAACGAACTTGAGATCGACATGGAGCGGTGGGCCGCCCTCTTCGCCGTGATACAGGCAGATCAGCAAGCGTGGTTCACCCACGTGCTCCCCGGTGAACGCGGCCGCAAGTAGGCCAAGTTCAGCCGCGATGCGGCGACGCTCGCCCATGACGACCGCCGTGGCATCAGGCTCCACGGCGATGACCAGGTCCAGGTCACTGAACTCGTCCATCCTGCCGCCGGAAAACGAGCCCGCAGCGGCTACGCCGACGATGCGTGGGTCGGCCTGCAGGCGTGGCAGTGCGCGCTCGAGAAATAATGCGTGGAAGTGAGGGGTCGCCTGTATTTGCATATGGTTTCGCGTTTCCATCCCGAAATGATGACACTGGCACCTGCGATGCGATCCACACGAAAAATTCGGAGCGCGGACGCTGGAGTTGAGCGGTGCGCGGTACGCGCTTCCGCTTGAATGACCGTCTGCGGAAATGCCGTCTGGCACACGTTGCAGCCTGCCAGCACTGGCACGCAACATGCGGCACGCCCCACTCGAAATCCCGCGACCGGCGGCGGCCCGAGAGCCCAGGGCGAAAGCTTCATGCGCCCGGGTTGACGGGGAAGTCTCCTACGGAGATGTTAGACGCTCACGGCGAACTGTGCGCGCTGGCTGGCTGCCTAGCTGCCTCGCGCGCCTTGGCCTTGAAGTAGAAGGCTGTTGTGAACAGCGTCTGCTGCTCTTTTTCCGAAGTATCTTTTTGTAGAAAGATGACCTCGCCATCGCTGGAAACTTGGGCGGCTCCGTCTGAGGGCCTAGCCAACATTACAATTTGAAGTGTCGCGGGGTCGGAGTCTTCGTGGAAGGTGCTCGGGGTGGCTCCTGAGCCGTCAACCATCACGACCTTGGAATGGACGGCTATATCTTGCATTGCAGCCTGAAGTTCTTTTGTGATGGTTACTTCCCCGGCTGAGGCAGCGAAGGCGAAGATGGCTGCAGCAGCTACCATCATTTTGTTCAATTGACGCACGTTATTCCCCTGTGCCTAACGCTTGAGGTAAGCGGAGGCGAAGCCGTCCACTTGGATGACTGGGTAGCGCGCGGGAACTGCAATGAGGCGTTGCGCTTTGGTGGTCTTGCGGAAAAGCGAAGCAGCGACAATGAACAGCAAGACCGCCGAACCCAGACAAGCAGCACCTGCGCTGTACGGCGCGCGCTGGCCTGCGGTTATGAACGCGATGCCCATGATGAAGGCAGCGGCAAGTGCACTGAGAAATCCGAGCGATGCAGAGAAATAGGCAAGAAACTTTTCGAGAAGAATCTTGTTCATTGCGTGAACCTCGCTTGTGAAGTGCTAAGGATGCTCTGATCTATTCCCCGACTGAGGCATCATAGCGATGAGCCCCCGGAAGCACATCCTCGATGAAGCAGCGTTCGTTCGCCTCGTTAAGTTTTGACGCCAAGAAGAAGCCCACCCGCCG